>JAIXYM010000017.1 GCA_027490255.1 Oxalobacteraceae bacterium
AAAGCCTTTTGAATACAGGCTCTCAGGCAGAGACTTCGGCGGCGACGTCGGAAGATACCGCCCTCTTCCGATCAGCGCGAATCAAGCTGGCGGCTTTATCCGCAATCATGATGATGGGGGAATTGGGATTGCCTGAGGTAATCACTGGCATGACCGAGCCATCAATCACCCGCAAGCTAGCGACGCCACGCACCCTGAGTTGCGGATCAAGCACCGCCGTTACATCGTCATCCCGGCCCATTTTGCAGGTGCCGACAGGATGGAAAATAGTGGTGCCAATATTGCCGGCCGCAAGCGCCAGTTCCGCATCCGTCTGAAATGTCGGGCCCGGCAGGAATTCCTCAGGTGCATAGCGCTGCATTGCCGGCGCTGCCACGATGCGACGCGTAAGGCGCAGCGCATCAGCGGCCACCTGCCGGTCTTCTTCCGTACTCAGGTAATTCGGTGTGATTTTGGGCGCCTGCACAGCATCCGGTGAAGCGATACGCACATGACCGCGTGCGGTTGGACGCAAATTACATACGCTGGCGGTAAACGCCGGGAAGGGATGCAAGGGTTCGCCAAATTTATTCAGCGACAGCGGCTGTACATGGTATTGAATATTCGCACTCGTCTGCGCAGCATCCGAGCGCGCAAACGCGCCGAGCTGCGACGGCGCCATTGACATAGGGCCGCTGCGATTAAGCGCATATTCGAGACCAATCTTCATCTTGCCCAGCAAGCTGTTCGCCATAGTGTTGAGCGTTTTCGCGTTACGCACTTTGAATGCCATGCGCAGCTGCAAATGATCCTGCAAGTTCTCGCCAACACCGGGCGCATTGACCACGACGGGTATACCGTGTTCTTGCAGCAAATTCGCTGGGCCAACACCCGACAATTGCAAAATTTGTGGTGAACCAATCGCACCTGCTGTGAGCAACGTTTCATGCGTCGCTTGCGCAAACCATTGTTGCCCGCCGCCGGTAAATTCAACACCTTTACAAACGGCGCCGCCCTCCCCTTGTTCTATACGCAAACGCTGCACATGACAGCCCGTCATGATTTCAAGATTGCCGTGACGACCCTTCACAGAGCGCAAAAATGCTTTGGCAGTATTCCATCGAATACCACTGCGCTGATTCACTTCGAAGTAACTGCAGCCTTCGTTATCGCCCCGATTGAAATCATCAATTTTCGGTATGCCCGTCTGTGCCGCTGCATCGCAGAACGCATCGAGAATGTCCCAACGCAAGCGCTGTTGCTCTACTCGCCATTCACCACCCGCCCCATGGAATTCACTACGGCCGGCATGGTGATCTTCGGTATGTAAAAACAGCGGTAACACACGATCCCAGCCCCAGCTCGCATCGCCCGTGAGGGATGCCCAAGCATCGTAGTCACGCGACTGGCCTCGCATATAGATCATGCCGTTGATTGACGAACAACCGCCCAACACTTTACCGCGAGGGTAAATCAGCGAGCGACCATTCAGGCCCGCGTCCGGCTCCGTGCGAAAGCGCCAATCGGTGCGCGGATTGTCGATGCAATACAGATACCCGACCGGAATATGAATCCATGCATAGTCGTCTTTACCGCCCGCTTCGATCAAGAGTACCGACATGCCCGGGTCTTGCGTAAGACGATTGGCCAGCACACAGCCCGCAGTACCGGCGCCGATGATGATGTAGTCGTAGGTGCCTGCTGATTGCATCGCGGCCCCCTCTTATTTCGCCACAGGCATAGTGAACTCTGCACCCTTGCCTATTGACTCCGGCCAGCGCTGCATGATGGACTTGTAGCGCGTATAAAAGCGTATGCCCTCTTCACCATAAATATGCATATCGCCAAACAGCGAACGCTTCCAGCCGCCAAAAGAATGCCAGGCCATAGGCACAGGGATAGGTACATTTACGCCAATCATACCCACTTCGATGCGGCGGGAGAATTCGCGGGCCGTATTGCCATCGGAAGTAAATAACGAAACACCGTTGCCGAATTCATGCGCATTAATCAAGGCAATCGCAGCGGCCATATCGGGCACACGCACAACACAGAGCACGGGTCCGAAAATTTCTTCGCGATAAATCGTCATTTCTGGCGTGACGTGGTCAAACAAAGACCCGCCCAGGAAAAACCCTTGTTCATAACCAGCCACCGTATGTCCACGACCGTCGACTAGCAGGTTTGCGCCCGCACGCTCACCCTGCGCAATGTAATCTTCGATTTTCGCCTTATGTGCCGCGGTCACAACAGGGCCCATCTCTGACGCGGGATTCATGCCGTTATCAATTTTCAACGACTTGACTCGCGGTACCAAGGCATCGACCAACTTGTCGGCGACGCTACCGACCGCTACTGCGACAGAGATGGCCATGCAACGCTCACCCGCTGAGCCATACGCAGCACCAATAAGGGCATCGACTGCTTGATCCAGATCCGCATCTGGCATGACCACGAGATGGTTTTTTGCACCCCCCAAGGCTTGCACACGCAATGGATACGCGCCTTTTCGACGATTGCCTTCGGTATAAATATATTCAGCGATCGGTGTTGATCCAACGAAGGAAACGGCTTTGACATCGGGGTGCTGAAGAATCGTATCTACCGCAAGCTTGTCACCCTGAACCACGTTGAATACACCATCAGGCAATCCGGCTTGTTGCAATAGCTCCGCCATAAAGATGGATGGCGATGGGTCTCGCTCGGACGGCTTGAGTACAAAGGTATTTCCGCAAGCGATAGCCACCGGCGCCATCCACAGCGGGACCATTACCGGAAAATTAAACGGCGTAATCCCCGCAGTCACACCCAAAGGCTGACGTAACTGCCAGTTATCAATGCCACCACCAATGTTGTCGGTGAACTGGGTTTTCAGCAATTGAGGAATGCCAGAAGCAAACTCCACGATCTCCAGACCGCGTACCACTTCACCTTTGGCATCACTGAACACCTTCCCGTGTTCGCGCGTAATCATCGCGGCCAAATCATCATGGTATTTTTCCAGCAGTTCTTTAAATTTAGACATCACGCGAGCGCGCTTCAAAGGCGCCGTCTCAGCCCACGCCGGCGCAGCTTTGGAAGCAACTGCAATGGCAGTATTGACTTCTTCGGCGCTACCCAGCGCAACCTGGGCCACCGGCGCACCCGTGGCCGGATTGAACACGGGTTGATTTCGGCCGCTTGTGGTTGCTACCTTCTTGCCATTGATAAAGTGAGGAATCTCGGGAAGTGACGCTGTTGTCATAAATTTTCCTTTTATAGTCTGCACACACAACCCCAGCATATTCGTTTAAAAAGCAGAAATCCAATGAGTTATCATCAGCCTTGTATAAATATTTCTCATGTAGATTATGGATCTCACCCAGTTACGGGCTTTTGCCACGGTCGCCGGGGAAGGTAACCTGACCCGTGCCGCTGTGCAGCTGCACCTCACCCAACCCGCTGTGAGTTTGCAAATAAAAGCACTCGAACAAAGTCTCAAAGTCCAACTCTTTACGCGCACGCCTACAGGCATGGCCTTGACCGGTGATGGGGCTAAATTACTACCGCTAGCTGAACGGGTGATTGGTGGCAGCATCGAGCTGTTGCATGCGGCGCATGCGCTCAATTCCACCCTCAATGGCCACCTCTCCATCGGCACCATTCTGGATCCTGAATTCACCCGGCTGGGTGCTTTTCTGAAGTTATTGGTAGAAGCGCATCCTCATATCTCTACTCGACTGCAGCAAGGCATGTCCGGCTGGGTCGAACAACAAATTCGCAACGGTCATTTGGATGTTGGCTACTTTGTTGGCACCCCGGCGCGGGATTGCCATTCGCTCGTCCTGACCTCATTTGTATATAACGTTGTCGCACCAAAAGGTTGGCGCCGGCGAGTCGAAGACAAGGATTGGAAATCACTGGCAAGCTTGCCTTGGGTGTGGTCGCCACCGGAATCTGTACACAACCGCCTACTGACCAAAGTATTTGATCAGTACCAAGTTAACCCAGGAAAAGTGGCAATGGTCGATCAGGAAGCTTCCATGCTCGACCTAGTGAAATCTGGCATCGGTCTGTCATTAGTCCGCGATTCAGTTGCATTGCGAGAAGCTCGCGCACACGGTTTGGTTATTGCCAACGCCGTTAGCGTTACGACCGAGCTATCTTTTCTCTGTTTGAACAGCCGCCGACAAGAGTCTGCAATCACGCAAGCATTTCAACTCATGCAAGACTTATGGCGCCAATAGCGGAAATCTAGTCAGTTTGACTGTTGATAAACAATGGGATAAGTCTTTGGCACACCGTGGATAAGCCAGACCCTTACACCCTGCTTCATTTTTATACAAAAACTGTCCTACTTGATTACGCAGCATTTTCAATGTTTATCTTTTCTTCAAGTCCCTGAACTCAATGAACAATCTTGGGTTATCCACAGAAACAGGCTTCTCTTATCTATTACTACTATCTATAAATACAAACTTATATAAAACAAGGAAAAACAAAAGTAGAAAATTCAAAGCATTTCAAATAAGGATAAACCTGTGAATAAGTACTGCGAAGTTTGTGAATAACCTTCAATTTTTTTCATCACAAGCTTAAAGTAATAAAATTCTCGAAAAAAATACTGCCGTTAATAAATTATGTGATGAACGAAAGCATCGAGGCTTACTGTACAGATAACAGCCGTTTAGTTTTGCCAAAAAAAGCATCACATGGGCACGGCATCAACTTTCCAAACCGATATTGCTAAGAACATCAGACTCGCGTAGCTGCTCACGCAACCAGCGATGCCCCGGAGACCGAGCATTCCGCTCATGCCACAACATATCAATATGAACTTCGGGCATTGCGAAAGGCAATTCTTTTGCGACCAGATGATTAGTCATCCCAGTGGCCTCAATCAGATGGCGTGGTAACACCATGATCAAATCAGAAGCGGCCACCACTTTACCCGCAGTGAAAAATTGATTGACCGTCAAAAGAATTCGGCGTTGCCTACCTAAGGACATCAGCGCATCGTCTACAAGACCGCGCGCGCGTCCCGAGAAACTCACCAGCAAATGATTCGCCTCGCAATATTTGTCGACGGTCAAATCTTCCTTTGCCAATGGATGCTTTTTTTTCATCACACAAACATACTGACCCGAATACAGTCGCTCATGCCGTATCGGTGTCTCGGTAGCGCCTTGTAGCTGCGCGACAACGCCCGGGAAAAAGCCAATCGCCAGATCGATATCGCCACGTAAAAGCTGAGGACGTGGTTCTCTCGTTGTAAGCGGCACCACGCGTATATCGATACCGGGCGCCTCCTTTTCAATCAACCGCACCAAAGGCGGCAACATCAAACCAGCCGTTGCATCGGCCATAGCTATGCGAAAAGTTGCATGGGCCTTTGCCAGTTCAAAGCTGCGAGGTGCAACGGCTTCTTCCAGATCAGCAAGTGCTTGTCTAACAGCTGGCCACAATGATTCAGCGCGTGCCGTTGGTTTTACGCCATGTGCTGTGCGAATCAATAGCTCATCACCCAACGAGTCACGCAGACGCTTAACGGCATTGGATACTGCCGGTTGGGTCATGGCGAGTCGATTGGCTGCCCGTGTGAGATTTTGTTCGGTCATTACTGCATCGAATACACGCAGCAAATTGAGGTCAAGGGTGAGAAAACTCATGGTCAGAAAGACACCAGGTAGTGAAGAAACGTTTTAAGGAGGGTAGGTCGAAAGGACAGCTCAAAAGAGGATGATATACAAATTCAGTATAAAAGATATCTAAAAATAGAATTTTGAATATATCTTCCCGGAAACTATACTGCGGCGCAACAAATGAATCTATCCGCAGGAGTCGCCATGTCAAATCACTATCTTTCCACCACTGAAACCGTTAAGCCTTTGGCCATTAGCTTACCTAAGCGTTTTGCGACCTTGTGCGCGGCGCTGTTTGTGTCTAAGGGTGAGCATGCTAAAAAAACAGAAGACCGCGTGAATGCAGCTCTAAACCTTCAGCAGATGGCAAACGATATGGATTCATTACAACCGAGCTTGGCCGCTGAATTACGCGCTTTCGCATCACGCGCGTGACGAAAGAATTTTAAGAAACTTTCTGTCTGAGACAACGGGAAAAACGCTCGCCAACAAGCGCGACCCCGAAACCGGCTATTGCGATTAAATGGTCTGTATTCGTAAAACTCAATAAAGCACCACCAAAAGCAACGCCAGTGGACTGACCGAGAAAAAAGCAAGAGGCAAATGCAGCCACAGCCGCGCCGCGTCGCTCTGGCGCCATTTGTGTTGCATTGATTTGTAGCGTGTTATGCAACATGTAAAAGCCCAAGCCGAAGCAGAGACAAGCAGGCAGGGTAATCCACCATTGCGGTGAATAAGCAATTACCAGCAGGGCCAATCCCATCAGTAAGCCGCCATATCTAGTTAAGCCTGTCTCACCAAGCCGATGGACCAACACTCGAGAGGCGAGAGCAAAAATCAACCCTCCAAGTCCGAAAAGCATGACCAGCGCACCTGCCGAGGACAAGGAAAGCTTATATACCGTGTGTAAATGCGCAGGTAAAAAGGCTAACGCAACAAACACCAAACCACCTTCAATAAACACGGTTAATAACACCGTGCGCGCCCATTGAATAGAAAACACCGCACGAAATTCAGAACCCAATCGCGTTAGAGTACTGCCATCAGCCTTATGAAGTACGCGCGCATGGTCAGGGAGTGAGCGGTTGAGATGAACAAGGTATAAACCAATGACAAAAAACCAAAGCGCTATCAGAAAAAAAGGTGCGCGCCAGTTCAAATAATCTGCACACCAACCGCCGACCAAAACCCCGGTCGATAAACCAAGAATTTGTCCGACTAAAAACCGCGCGAGCACCGATTGCCGGTCTTCGTAGGGGACGACATCGCCAATCCAAGCCATGGATAAAGGAATCACTGCCGCCGCCGTTGCCCCGGCTAAGCAACGGGCGACCAATAATCCTGAGAAATCACTGACTAGGCCACACAATAAAGCTGTCGCAGCGCAAGCGATGCAGCCCCACGCAATGATCAAATATTTGCCGTAGCGATCGCCCAAGGGTCCAAAAAACAGCTGGGAGATGCCGTAAGCAAATCCAAATACAGTGACCACCCAGGCAGCCATTCCTAAGGGGATTGAAAAATCCGATGACAGTCGAACCAACATAGGGTCTGCCACCCGCATCGACATGCCGCTGCCAAACGCAGCGGCAGAAAGCGCAATAATTGCGCGTCGCAAGACGAATGTGCTGGATGGCCCGGAAGATGCTGACTTCATAAGTTGTTGTTTTTATTGAGTCAAAAAACACGGCGATAAAAAGATGATTAATACAAACGTACTTTATGGTGGGGCAATGATGCGGGTGATAAATTAGAAGCAGCAGAAATCAAGTGCTGTTCTACAAACAAAAAATTCAGCTTTATCTAAACAGAAATTTCTTGAAGTTTGAAGTTACTTTCAAAAAAACGAGCCTCCCCACTCATAGGATCAGTAAATGCCAATGACCGAGCAAGCAATTGCAAGGGAGCAGAAAAATCATCTACACCAGCCGGCAAAGCCTCTGGATAAAACCGATCGTTCAGGATAGGTATCCCAAGTGAGTTCATATGGACCCGCAGCTGATGCATTTTACCGGTGTGAGGATACAAACGATAAAGTGCCAGCGGACCATGTCGGTCAATCAAATCAATTGTCGTAAATGCGTTTGCTTTCTCTTTAACTTCGCACATACGAAAAAATTTATCATCGCGAACAATGCAACTACTGAGCTCTTGTGGAAATGAAATGGATTCACGAAAAGGCGCGACAGCCTCGTAAATTTTTTCTACCTTTCGATTTCTAAACAGAGACTGCCAAAGACTGCGCGTCGATGGATCAACGGAAAACATCATTACCCCCGCAGTTTCGCGGTCAAGTCGATGAATAGGCGTTAAGGTGTCAATGCCTGTACTTCGCTTCAGGCGAGCGAGAAGCGTTTCTCGCAAAAACCGCCCACCCGGCGTCACCGCGACGAAATGCGGTTTATCAACCACCAATAGTTGATCATTTAAAAACAGGATTTTTTCTTCAAAGGGGATGGGCGTTTCGTCGCGTCGCTGGCGGTAATAAAAAACACAAGCCCCGATACGAAAAGGACTATCGATCGATAGTGCTACCCCCAAATCATCGACCACTTCGCCACGGGACATTCGCTCAGCCCAGCTTTCAGCACTGACCATCGGAAAGCGAAACGCGAAAAATTCACCGAGTGTCTTCCACGGCCCATGAGGAAGCCATACCAGGCTGGGAGAAATACCATCGCGAATTGGGAGGAAGGGCGTGCGGGCCATAGATGTCCAACAAAAACAATCGCCCGCATAGTAACCTGCTGCCATGCAATTTACCGGCATAGAAGGATGCTTTGGTGGTGCGCCCCAATACATTTAGAACCGTGTTTAGGAGGGTTTTTCGACAGCAGCCAAACAGACGTTTTGGGCGGGGTCGACGATCATCAGCATGGATAGTGGTCACCTGAGAAAATGGTGCGCCCAAACGAAATGACAGTTGCAAAAGGACTTGGAGTTTAGCAGTCCAAAGCGAAG
Source organism: Oxalobacteraceae bacterium (assembly GCA_027490255.1). Lineage (GTDB taxonomy): Bacteria > Pseudomonadota > Gammaproteobacteria > Burkholderiales > Burkholderiaceae_D > Pernthalerella. The sequence continues at coordinate 8,562 of JAIXYM010000017.1, forward strand.
ACCATACGACACGCCGACATTAAGAAATATACTTAAAACCACATAAAACTCAGCAAAATCCCTTAAGTGACGCTAACATTTTAAATGTTCACTCCGGAAAGTAAAACTCATTGCTTAAAAATGCCCAGTATCCTCAGTATTAACGTTGGCCTTGTAAGGCCGCTAATGGTCGGTCCGCGGGAACGCAGCCAATCGGTTATGTCAGCTATCGACAAAGCCCCTTTATTGGGGACAGTAGCGGTCAACCGACTGGGCATTGCCGGGGATGAGCGCGCTGATATGAGCGTGCATGGGGGTTTGGACAAAGCGGTTTATATATATCCGCATGAGCACTATGCGTTCTGGGTGGCCGCACGTGAGCGCGTGTTACACCAACAAGAGTCGTTGCCTTTCGGCTTCATGGGCGAGAATTTGACGACGGAAGGTTTGCTCGAAACCGAGCTTTGGATTGGCGATAGACTGGAAATAGGCGAACTACTATTGGAAGTGACCGAGCCACGCGCACCTTGTTTTAAATTTGCGGCGCGCATGGGGTATTCACAAGCCATTAAGCACATGCTGCAATCTGGCTTTACCGGTGTTTATCTGAAAGTGATCACGCCTGCCGACATGGTTGCTGGCCAAACCATTTGCATCAAGCCCGGTCCGCGCGAAGTCAGCATTGCCGACATCAACCGTCAGCGTCTGAAGGGGCGCCAGCGGGACTTGTTCCCGTAATCCGAGCCGCCGGTGTCACGCGCGGCACACTGCGCCATAATCGTCCCCAACCCGGTGGCCAGGGCAGCGCTGGTCCGTTGTATGGCGCAACATTGGCGCGTAGTGGCAGAATCGGTAGTTGTTCTGGTTGCGAACCAGTGCTCTGATCCCACCCCAATGAAAACGTGTAATTCGGCAGCAGTGCATCGCAGACATCGGCAAACCATTGGGTGTGGTCTTCGTCTCGACCCAATGCCCGCGCCAGACCTTGCGGGTCAAACTTCGCCAGAGCAGACAACAGTTCATGTGTCGAAGCGCCCGGCGAATCACCCCAACCCAGCACCGGATTCAAGTTGTATTCAGCCCCCGACCCATACCAGCCTTCGCGCCAGCTACGTTGCACCCAGTGGCGCGGTCCCGTGAACAAATGCCAGCGCCAGTGCAGCCCGGAAGGTTTAGGCCAGCTGTACAAATACAGCCGTTGATAGCCTGCCTTGTGGAGCTCGCGCATCATGCACATCAAGCGACCGTGTGGCATGCGATCGGGCGGTGCGTGGCGAAAAAGTATGGGCTCGCCATCTGCATGGTGCACCTGATCGCAGGAGAGATTTAAATCCAGCGTTCGTCCTTCGCCCCCGAAACGCGCGGAGATCCATCCAGTCATGAGATTGACGGAGGTAATCACGCCATAACCGCGATAGCGATGAAAAATAACGGTGCCAGGTGCAACAGGTTTCATCGTTCAACACAACGAAAAGAATCGGAATACATGCCAGTGTAGCGGTAAGCATGCTCTGTATGTAATCAGAATTTTTACCTCTTCAAGTCATAAACAAAACAGCATGTTATTTCAAACCAGCGCACTGAAGGCAGCGTAATTCCGATAGAGCCGTCAGGTGTATTGCCGACATGCTTATTGCCGACAAGCGTACAAGATTTTTGCAAGTTGCCTAGACAAAGAAACCAAGCAGGCGAATGCGATTATGACAATAAAACATTGGATTTCAGGTTGATCGCCCCCGTACCATGCAAGTCCATCTTGTCTCGGATGGCGAGCAGTCAGGTCGTTCCTCGCCTTGGCTGTTCAGCACTTTCGGAGTGAGTCCTCATTGGACTCACTCTTTTTTTTGCGAGCGAGTCCAGACTGCAAAATTCAGACTTCGGGCTATCATCTGAAAGTTTTCTTCAGGATTAATAGCCATGAGTCTGCGCATCATCACAACAGGCGGTACCTTCGACAAACATTATGATCCCCTCACAGGTAACCTGATTTTCAAGGACAGCGTTTTGCCAGAGGCACTCGATCGTGC
>JAIXYM010000079.1 GCA_027490255.1 Oxalobacteraceae bacterium
CCGAACAGCAGGTGCAGGCGATGATGGAAGAAATTCGCAAAGAAGAAAAATAGACGTACTCGCTGAACTGCGCAGAATCAATAACGGGTTTCGCTTCGCGAAGCCCGTTTTTTATTGGTTTGCATGAAAAGGACCGGCGCCGGCAGGTTAATCGCGTTTCATGATGCTTTCGCTTCGGGAGCGTCGGTACCGTCCACTGCTCCTGCTTCGGGCACCGTGACCTTTGCAGCGAGTTTGCCTACCGTAAGGCCCTGTACAAGGATGGAGACAACCACTATGCAGTAGGTGAGCGAGAGAATGACATCGCGCTCGCCTCCCGATGGCAAGGAGAGCGCGAGCGCCACCGAGATACCACCACGCAGACCGCCCCAGGTAAGAACCAAACCCGCACCTCTGGGCAGCTTGAAATAGCCGGGCAGGTAGTGCACCGGCACCCAGACCGTTAGCGCGCGTGCGATCAGGGTCATGATGACCATCGCCAGACCGGCGGCAAACAAGCTCCACGAGAAGGCGATCAACATCACCTCCATGCCAATCAATACAAACAAGACAGCATTGAGAATGTCATCGATCATTTCCCAGAACATGTCCACATACAGCCTTGTGGTGTCCGACATCGCCAGCTCGCGCCCATGATTGCCGACCACCAGACCAGCAACCACCATGGCCAAGGGTCCTGAGACATGCAGTTTGCTCGCCAGAACGTAGCCGCCCATCACGGCCGCGAGCGTGATCATGACCTCCACCTGATAATTGTCGATGCTGCGCAGCAGATGAAAGGTGATGTAACCGATCAGCAGGCCATACAGCAGACCGCCACCGGCTTCGTGCATCAGCAAGCCCAGACCTTCGTGGAAGGTCGGCGCTTCACCGATGAGCAGCATGCTCATCAGGATAGAGAAGATCACCACGCCGACGCCATCATTGAAGAGCGACTCACCAGAAATCACCAACTCCAGATTTTTGGGAATGCCCGCCGATTTCAGAATACCCATGACTGCAATAGGATCCGTGGGTGAAATCAGCGCACCGAACAACAGGCAATAGAGCAGCGGCATGGAAATGCCGATGAGGGGCAGCACATACCAGGCCGCCAGACCGACGATAAACGTGGAAAACAGCGTGGAGAAAAATGCCAATATCAGCACTTGCCAGCGGTAGGCGCGCAACTCGGAGAGATCAATATGCAAGGCACCGGCGAAGAGCAGGAACGACAGCATCCCTTGCATCAGCACATTGGAAAAATCAATGGCCCGTAGCATGGCCTCCATCTTGCGGTGCAAGCCGAAATCCGCACCTACAAAATCCAGCAGGATAATCACCAGCGACAAGAGCAAGGCTGTCACCATCACACCGATGGTGATCGGCAGGCGTACATACCGGAAATTGAGATAAGCCAGCAGTGCCGTGAGCACCAGACAGATAGCAGTGATTTCTAACATGGACGTTACGGTGTTGTTATTTTTTTAATTCGCCTCGTGGCGTACACCGCAAGCATAGCGCGTTCACCGGCGCTTGCCTTCGTTTTGTGAGTTACAGGCTGAAATTCAGCGGCTTAAATTCAGCGGCTGCAATTCAGCGTATGCGCTTTACAGGCGGCCATGCAATGACTGCATGGCCTTACCGCACGACTCGTATGTAAACTTGTCTGAGTGTTTAATTGAAAAGCGAGATCTGGATAATGTAAACCAGCGCACCCGCAAAATAACCTGCAACCGCCAGTCCACTGATTTTTTTCACGTACCAGACAAAATCAATGCGCTCCAGACCCATCGCGGCCACACCGGCAGCAGAACCAATAATCAGAATTGAGCCGCCCGTACCCGCGCAGTAGGCGAGGAACTGCCACAAGAAACTGTTGGGCTCGTATTGATCGAGGCTGTACATGCCAATCGCCGCCGCCACTAGCGGTACGTTGTCGACGATGGCGCTGACAATACCAATCAACAGCACGATCAAATCTTGTCTGCCCACCGTCGTATCAAGCCAGCTTGCCAGTGCCGGCAGAATACCGGAGTGCTCCAGCGTCGCCACCGCCAGCAGAATACCAATGAAAAAAACAATCGAGGCCATATCAATGCGATTAAGCGCACTGGTGAGATTCAGATGCTCTCGCTCTTCTTCGGTCTTGTTGCCATGTAAAAGATCGCCCACCAGCCAGAGCACACCCAGACCCAGCAGCACACCCATGAACGGCGGCAAATGCGTAATGGTCTTAAACGCAGGCACGGCAATCAGCACACCGAGACCAAGGAAGAACATGATGTTGCGTTCGCGTTCCGTGCTACCTGGTCCCTGGGATTGATTGGGATCTTGCCGGGGTTCGATCACAGGCTTTCCACGCAGCGAGTAACTAATAATCGCAACAGGTACGAGCAGATTAACCAGCGCAGGGAAGAACAACGCGCCGATGATGGACGAAGCGGTGATCTGCCCACCAATCCACAGCATGGTGGTGGTGACATCACCAATCGGCGACCAAGCACCACCGGCGTTGGCGGCGATGACGATCATGCCCGCGAACAAAAGACGCTCATCACGCGAATCCAATAATTTTTTCATCAGCGATACCATCACGATGGCGGTGGTGAGGTTATCAAGCACAGAACTGAGAAAAAAAGTAACGATACAAACCAGCCACATCAGCGAACTCAGGCTGGTGGTACGGATTCGAGCGGTCACGACATCAAAACCGTCATGTGCATCGATAACTTCAACGATGGTCATCGCCCCCATCAGGAAGAACACAATCTGGGCGGTACCAACCAGTGTCTCACCTAGATGCTCACTCACATGTCCGGGATCCCCGGTCATAACCGCGTAGATGCTCCACAACAAGCCTGCACCGAGCAAGGCCGAGGCCGATTTGTTGATTTTGATCGGATGCTCGAAAGCGATCGCCGCATAAGCAAGAACGAAAATGAGGATCAGCAAGGTGTTCATGAGATAGAATTTTCTTAATGGAAAAACAACGGTATTTTAATCGTCTTGGAACGATTCTGGTTGTTCTGCCGCAAGATACTTACGGTGTACCACCCGGCCGACAACAGGGCTTGACAGCCCGGCAGCCGAAGCGGAGATTGAGTCCTCGGGCAACCGCCCTAAGCTTCCGAATCTCCCACCCCCTGATACCCGAGGCATACCATGCAGACCATCAAAGCCTTTTTGCACAGCTCACCGCGAGCAATCTGTTCGGTTCAACCCGAACAGACCGTTTGGGAGGCGCTTCAGGTACTGGCAGAGAATAATATCGGTGCCTTGCTGGTGATGGAAGGGACGCAGATGGTGGGTATCTTCTCTGAGCGAGATTATGCGAGACGCGTAGAGCTCAAAGATCGTCTGACGCGGGAAACGCGGGTAGGTGATGTGATGACCTCCGAGTTCATCACCATCAGTCCCGACCAGAAAATGCATGAGTGTATGCAGATCATGACCGACAATCGCATTCGACATTTGCCCGTGATGAAAGACGGGCAGCTAATCGGCATGGTCTCCATCGGTGACGTGTTGCTAGTAATGATTTCGGAACAGAAGCAGCTGATCGAGCAGTTGCAGAGTTATATTTCTGGATGAAGATAGCTAGGTATGAATTTTTCCCTGCTAAAGATCTAGAGAGCGATGCTGCCATGGATCGATTAATGTGATTCCGCATCCCTCGAAGTCAACCGAGTTTCGAGTCGCAACAGCGCCTTCGTTAGCTCGAGCAATTGCGGCAATCTGACAATCAAATTGGCTTATAGGTCGACCAGAGGCGCGCCGATCCGCGGCGATTGCGGCATAGGCGCGTGCTGCGCGCTGGTCGAAGCTAAGTATGCGATCGCGAAAATCTTCATCGAGGATGTTATTGATCGCCTTTGAAAGCGAAACGTGCCGCCTACCTGGTGGAAGTATTGCCAGACCATACCGTAGCTCAGCCTCGCCCACCGAGGTGAAATAGACCATGGCACCATCTTGCTCAGAGAGCCATGCCTCGACTTGCGCGGCAGGGGTTGGTCGTAAAAGTTCTGATAGGACGTTGGTGTCGAGGATGATCATCGACGCGTCCGAGCAAGATGCGGCGGCTCAGGGATCGGCTCGCGGTCGGGCAATTCGATATCCACCCGATCGGTCTTGGCGATACGCGAGCGGATCGAAGCCGCAAGATTACGTGGCGGCGGGTTCTCGCTCATGACTCGGCGCAAAATGTCCCTCGCCTCCTCCTCCATTGAGCGGCCGTGCTCTGCCGCACGTACTCTTAGACGTTGTTTTATGTCGTCTTCAAGGTTTCGAATCGTGATGCTGGCCATGGCAACTTTCTCCTGATCCAAAGGCATACCAGGAGTGTAATCAATGATTGCATTGCAATCAACGTTTTTTATGGCGAGGGGGATTTTTCGGTCGATTTAAAGAGGACCGCCGCCCCAGCGAAAGCTCCGTCAGTGATAAAGATTCTCCACCCGTCCCTCGGCATCCACCCTGTAGCAGCGCAGATCCAGATTGAACACCTCGGGCTTCACAATTGATTTGCCGCGTAACATGCGCGCGCATTCCTGTATGCCCTCAGGTACCGAAGGGTGCGGGAAAATCAATTCAGCGAGCTGATCAATGCCCGCATCGAGCGCAATCATCAATGCAATCGCCTGACTGGTGCTGGAGGCATGATTACCCATAACGCGCATGCCGAGGATTTTCATTTCATCGTCATCGGACACCAGAATCTTGAAGAAGCCACCCGTCTTGCCCATCGCGATCGCGCGATTGATATAGCGATAATCCATCACCGCCATTCGGTAAGGAATCTTGCGCTTCTTTGCCTGCGTCTCATTGAGCCCGACCGATGCAACTTCAGGATTGAGAAACATGATGGTGGAAATATTGTCGTAAATCAGATCCTTAGGTGGCTTTCCAAAAATCCGCTCGACCGCGTAACGACCTTCCAGTTCGCCGACGTTGACCAGTGAGATATCTGCAGTGAAATCCCCTACCGCATAAATATTCGGCACGGTGGTTTGCGTCGCATCATCGACGCAATAGCCGCGATCATTGAGCTGCACACCGGCTGCCTCGAGTCCGAGATTGTCGGTGTTGGCGACCCGCCCCACCGAGATCAACGCATTGTCGACTGTGTAGGTTTCATGACGACCGTCTTTGTAGTTCAGCACATACTCAACCTTGCCGTTGACGATTTTCATTGATTCCAGCGATGAACCGCGGTGAATCACGACACCATTTTTTTCGAGATTACTGGCCAGCGCAGCCGAGATATCCTCATCTTCAAACGGCAGAATGCGATCTTCTTTGTCAATCAGGAAGACCTTGGTACGTCCGTAGTTCGAGAAAATAGTCGCAAATTCACAACC
>JAIXYM010000166.1 GCA_027490255.1 Oxalobacteraceae bacterium
CCATGTAGCGTGCGATGGGCATTGGAGATGCCATAACGTTCACACAAGGCATCCAGCGAATTGCGTTTACCCGGATGCAGCTCTTTTGCCTGCGCGAGCGTGTCGGTGATTTTAACTACGTGCGTATGAAATGCTGGCATGCGCAAACGCTCAAATTCGGCATCGATAAAGCCCACGTCGAATGAGGCGTTGTGGATAATGATTTCCGCATCCTGTACGAAACGACAAAACTCTTGAGCGATTTCAGCGAATTTAGGTTTGTCACTGAGGAAGTCAGTGCTCAGACCATGCACTGCCAGCGCGCCGGGATCGGAGTCTCGCTCGGGATTGATGTAATAGTGAAAATTATTACCCGTCAGCCGACGATTGAGCATCTCGACACAGCCGATCTCGATGATGCGATCGCCGCTTTTGGGATTGAGACCGGTAGTTTCTGTATCGAGAATAATTTGTCGCATGGCGTGGTGGTGCGTGATGGTACGTAATGGTGCGTGATGGTACGTGATGGCGGGTGGTCTCAAATTTCTTGCGGCACTTTACCAGAAAGCACCAACTCAACGCCGCGATTGGCCAGCCTGTCTGCGCGCTCGTTACCTTCATGACCTGCATGACCTTTGATCCAACGCCAGTCAATGTTGTGTCGTGCCTGCGCTTCATCAAGCGCCTGCCACAAGTCAACGTTTTTTACCGGTGCTTTGCTGGCCGTCTTCCAGCCGCGAGCTTTCCAGCCTGACAGCCATTCGCTGATGCCCTTTTGTACATATTGGCTGTCGGTATGCACAATCACTTCACTGGGACGCTTGAGTGCGTTCAATGCCTCAATCACCGCCATCAATTCCATGCGGTTATTCGTGGTGTTGAGCTCGCCGCCGCAGATTTCTTTTTCTCTGTCGCCGGCAATCAACCATGCACCCCATCCACCGGGGCCGGGATTGCCCTTGCAGGCACCATCAGTATAAATTTCAATTTTTTCCATACGTATGCTGTAGAAGCGCTAATTTTTTGTACGTTGCGTAACAGGCACCGCATGCCGTACACGCGCGCCCTGTTTTTGCAATGCCGGTCCGACCAGACGCATACCCTGCACACGCTTGATCGCCTGCACAATGTACAAAGCACCCAGATAGGGCCACCAACGATTACCTGCTTTTTCCATAAACGCAAAACGATCGAGCCATTTTGCAGTGGTCAATGGTGGCGCATAACAGCCGAAATGTCCGCGATTAATTTCCATGTTGAGCAGCTTTAGCCAATCCTTCAGTCGCGGCACGCTGATAAATTCACACGGGAGCGGCAAAAAATGCTTGCCGGTCACACGACCAAATATTTGTCGCATGCCCCAAGTACTATGAGGATTGAATCCGCAAATAATCACCTGACCTTCGGGAATCAGCACCCGCTCAACTTCGCGCAGCACCTGATGGGGCTCGGCAGCGAATTCTAGTACGTGCGGCAAGACCACCAAATCAAGGCTTTGTGTTGCGAAAGGTAGATCAGCAAAATCATGTGCCACTACAACCGATCGACGCTCGGTGACTAGCCCATCATCCGGTGGAAGAAAAGCATCGGTGACCCAGCGGTTGGGCATACGATTGGCAGCGAGCGTATCAAATCCCGGCAACCCGATCTGCAGCGCGTTATAACCGAAAATATCGGCAGTCAGCTCATCCAGCCTCGCCTGCTCCCATGCATGCGCGTAACCGCCCCTCGGCGTGTGAAACCAGGGAGCCAGCGATATAATTCGGTTTTCTGAAACGCGTCGGTCCATTCTCATGCCAGTCGATCAGTCACTGCAGGTCACCGCAATACCGGCCTTTGACGATAATTATCTGTGGCTGATACACGATCAAGAATACGCAGCCATCGTTGATCCCGGCGATGCAGCGTCGGTCGAAGCAGCGCTGGCCGCTCATCAGCTCAAGCTGGCCGCTATTCTACTCACTCACCATCATGCTGACCATGCCGGCGGCGTTCCCGCCCTGCTGAGGCACTGGAATGTACCGGTGTACGGCCCCGCTAGCGAGCGTATACCCGGTATCAGCCATCCACTGCGCGAGGGTGATGTGGTGACTCTGACATCGCCGGCACTGCAACTATCGGTGCTGGATGTGCCGGGGCACACCGCAGGTCATATCGCTTATGTCGCAGCGGGTAAGCCATGGCTGTTTTGCGGTGACACGCTCTTTGCCGGTGGCTGTGGCCGCTTGTTCGAGGGTACTGCAGAACAAATGACGCATTCGCTGAAAAAAATCGCGGCATTACCTGACAACACAAAAGTGTATTGCGCGCATGAATACACCGTATCGAATCTGCGCTTTGCGGTAGCCGCTGAACCCGATAATCAGCACACGGCGGAACGACTGGTCGCCGCGCAGGCTTTGCGCGCACGAGGCATCGCAACGGTTCCCTCGACGCTGGGCGAGGAAAAACTGACCAATCCCTTCTTGCGTTATCGCGAAAAATCAATTACCGATCTTCTCAGAAGCAGTGGTCGATTGGACGATGAGGACCCAGTTAAAGCCTTTGCAGCGCTGCGTGAATGGAAAAATGTTTTTCGGTGATTTGATATCGCCTTTGCCGCACTGATTCTGCTTGACGGAGTTTCATGGGCTTGCATACACTTGCTGCAATTCAATTCTTTCGACTGGGCCCGGTGTCCAGTGATTCCTCCAGGGCCTATGCCGTATTTCAGAATAGCCAAACAACGATCAGGGTTGCCCTCACATGCCCGCTTTTTTATCGCGCTGATTCCCTGCCTAGCGTTCGCTCTGCCAGCGCAGGCTAACGACCTGACGATACCGCCCTCGCAGCCCTCGGCAAACACGCCTAAAGAAGCGGTCACTGAAGCACTGCCAAATCCTGCTGCATCAGAAGACAGTGTTCTGGCAGAAGATATTGAACTGCAAAATTTTGACGTGTGGGAGCGTATCCGCAAAGGCTACGGGATTCCGGATCTAAATAATCCTCTGGTCGCAACGCACTCGACCTGGTACAGCGCGAGACCGGAGTACCTGCAGAGAATCACGCAGCGCGCATCACGCTATCTTTTTTATGTGGTGCAAGAACTTGAAAAGCGCAACATGCCAACCGAGCTTGCGCTGTTACCCTTCATCGAATCCGCATTCAATCCGCAAGCCTACTCCAGCGCGAAAGCGGCAGGCATGTGGCAGTTCATTCCGAGTACAGGCAAAGATTACAACCTCAAACAAAATGTGTTTCGTGACGAGCGCCGTGATGTGCTCGCATCCACGAATGCTGCACTGACTTACCTGCAGCGGCTCTATGGCATGTTTGGTGACTGGCAACTGGCGCTGGCGGCCTATAACTGGGGCGAAGGCTCAGTCTCGCGTGCGATTGCAAAAGCAAACGCGGCGGGCAGACCCACCGACTACAACAGTCTGTCTGCTTACATGCCTGCCGAGACGCGAAATTATTATCCCAAGCTGCAGGCGGTAAAAAATATCATCGCTGCACCCGCACAGTACGGCATCAAACTGCCGGTTGTCGAAAACCAGCCCTACTTTGTCACTATTAAAAAAACTCGTGACATTGATGTCAAACTCGCCGCGCAACTGGCCGAGTTACCGATGGAAGAATTCAAGGCATTGAATCCGCAGTTCAATCGTCCGATCATCACCGGCAGCCCCAACACTCAAATTCTACTGCCGCATTCGAACGCGGAAAAATTCAAGGAGAATCTGTCTAAATGGACACGTGCCTTGTCAAGCTGGACAGCCCATAAAGTCACGGCAGCCCGCGAGCGAATCGAAAGCATCGCGGCGCGCTTCAAGACCACACCCGAGCTAATCCGTGAGGTCAACGCGATACCACCGAATATGCATCCCAAGGCAGGCTCAACGGTGCTAGTACCCAAGCCTCCCACCGAAATCGACAAGGACATCGGACAGGAAGTCGCTGATAACGCAATGCTCGCTTACGAGCCCGATGAGCCACCGCGCAGAAAAATTACGATCAGAGCCGGGAAGCGCGATACGGTCGCCGGCATCGCCGCGCGCTATAAAGTCAAACCTGAAGAAGTGCGCGACTGGAACAACCTGAAGAATGACAAGCTGACTGCCGGGCAATCGCTGCGTCTCGAAGTTCGGGCTGGGCGTTCGATGGCAAACCGCGGCAAAGGCAACTCTGAATCCAACACGTCGAAAAAAACAGCGGGCAAATCGGAGAAGGCGAGCGAATCTCGACGCATCAGTAAATCTGATAGACGCACAGGCAAACCAGAAAAGGTCGCCTCAGCCAAACACAACTCAAAGAGCGATAAGGAAACACATCGCCAGCCGCGATAAGCGTGAGCTAGAACTGGAAGTAAATTCGAACTGCAAGTAAATCAATGCGTGGTGAAATTGGCTGCCGCCAGCAGCTGCTGCGTATAAGCTTGCTGGGGTGATGACAAAACGTCAGCGCTCATTCCACTCTCCACTACCTTGCCGTCTTTCATCACGATCACACGGTGTGCCATTGCACGAATGACAGCGAGGTCATGGCTGATGAACAAATACGCCATACCGTATTTCTGCTGCAAGCCCGCGAGTAATTCGAGTACCTGATACTGCACCGATACATCCAGCGATGACGTGGGCTCGTCCAGAAGAATCAGCGCCGGCTTGAGCACGAGTGCGCGTGCAATCGCAATACGCTGTCGCTGTCCACCGGAAAACTCGTGCGGATAACGCGACATCATCGTCGGCGACAAACCCACTTCCTGCAAACCGGCACCGACAGCCTCGCGTAATTCGGCTTCAGACAAATGCGGCTTATGCAGCGCTAGACCCTCACCCACAATTTGTTCAATCGTGCGACGCGGCGATAGCGATGCGAAGGGATCTTGGAAAACTACCTGCATCTGCGCGCGTAATGGACGCAATTGACCAGATTCCATAGCGCTGATGTGCTGCCCATCAAAAACAATATCGCCCTGCGTGCGGGCTACCGATAGACGCAAGAGCGCCATGCCGAGCGTCGATTTCCCCGAACCCGACTCGCCCACAATACCCAGAGTTTCGCCTTGGGCCAGCGACACATTCAATTGATCGACAGCGACAAATTCTTTTTTCCGGAACCAACCCTGCGGTATCGCGTAACTGCAGCGTACGCCTTCGGCTTTGAGCAGTGGTCGTGCATCAGGTACCAGATCACCGACCATACGCTTGGCGTGGCTTGCAAGTAGTCGCTGTGTGTAGGTCTCACGTGGCGCACTGAACAGGGTGTCGGTATCCGCAGTTTCGATTAAACGACCGTGCTGCATCACACCGACACGATCCGCAAAAGATTTCACCAGATTCAGGTCGTGCGTAATCATCAACACTGACATTTGTTCTTCGCGCTGTAGCTGATTGAGCAGCTCAAGTATCTGCACCTGAATCGTGACATCAAGTGCTGTGGTGGGCTCATCGGCGATTAGCAGTTTTGGTTTGCAGGCCAGCGCCATGGCAATCATCGCGCGCTGTCGTTGACCACCAGAGAGCTGATGCGGATAAGACAAGGCGCGGCGCGCAGGTTCAGGGATACCTGTTTTGGCGAGCAGATCGACCGCACGCAATGCCGCAGCGCGCGCACTCAGACCTTCATGCAACATCAGTACTTCAGCGATTTGATTGCCGATCGTGAACAGCGGATTGAGCGCCGTCATCGGCTCCTGAAAAATCATCGTGATATCTTTGCCGCGCAACTGGCGCAGCGCCGCATCGGACTTCTTCAGAATTTCCTGATCTTCAAACAGTATCTTGCCCGAGATATCCGCGTCCGGCAGCAGACGCATCATCGACAAAGCAGACACGGTCTTGCCCGAACCGGATTCACCCACCAACGCAAACTTCTCGCCGGGTGCAATCGTGAAACTGACATCATCCACCACGGTGGTGCTGCCAAAGCGCACCGTCAGATGTTCTACCTGCAGCAGGCTCATGATTTCCTCCGCACGTCCAGCGAATTGCGCAAGGCATCGCCAATATTGGTGAGCAGCAGCAGGGTGATTGTCAGGACCGCAAACGTCGACAAAGCGATCCACCAAGCGTCCAGATTGTTTTTACCCTGTGCGAGCAACTCACCTAGACTGGGGGTGGATGGCGGCACGCCAAGCCCAAGAAAATCGAGACTGGTGAGCGCCAAAATCGCTGCACTCATACGGAACGGCAAAAAGGTGACGACCGGCGTCAGGCTATTGGGCAGCACATGCCGCCAAATAATCTGCCAGTTCGACAGTCCCATCGCACGCGCAGCCTGTACGTAATCAAGATTACGGTTACGCAAAAAATCTGCACGAACATAATCAGACAAGCCCATCCAGCCGAACAAGGACAGCAAAACCAGCAGCAACAGGATGCTGGGTTCAAAAATCGAGGCAAAGATAATGAGCAGATACAGCTCTGGCATCGAGCCCCATATTTCCATAAAGCGCTGGAACAGCAGGTCAGTTTTGCCAGCGAAGTAGCCCTGCACTGCTCCGGTCAGTACGCCGAGCATCACGCCGGTAATTGTCAATGCAAGTCCGAACAGTATCGACACACGAAATCCATACAGCAGTCGCGCGACAACGTCGCGCCCACGATCATCGGTGCCGAGCCAGTTGTCACCCGTGGGTGGCGCTGGATTAGGTGCCTTCGCAAAGTAATTGAGCGTATCGAATCGATAGCGATTAATTGGATAGATAGCCCAGTTGCCGGGTTTATCGAACTGCGACTGAATGAAGGGGTCCAGATAGTCTGCGGGCGAATCAAATTCGCCACCGAAGGCTGTCTCCGCATAATCCGTCACGATGGGGAACATCAGCTGTCCGTTATAACGCGCCACCAGCGGCCTATCATTCGAAATCAGCTCGGCGCCCAGACTAAGCACAAACAGCACCACGAAAATTACGAGGCTCCAATAGCCGCGGCGATTTTGCTGAAAACGTCGCCAGACGCGACGGCCGGGCGAAAGTGAAATCTCCGATGTCGTTGCAGTATTCATCATCGCGCAAGACTTTCAAATTGAACGCGTGGATCGGCCCACACGTAGCACAGGTCACCGAGCAGCTTGACGACCAACCCGATCAAAGTGAATAGATAGAGTGTCCCAAGGACCACAGGATAATCGCGGCGCACGACAGACTCATACGACAACAAACCCAAGCCATCGAGTGAAAACAACGTCTCGATCAACAAGCTGCCGGCAAAGAAAGCACCTATGAAAGCGGCCGGGAATCCGGTCACTAACGGAATCAGTGCATTACGAAAGACATGCTTGTAGAGCACCGCACGCTCGGAGAGACCTTTTGCACGCGCTGTCAGGACATATTGTTTGCGTATCTCTTCCAGAAAAGTATTCTTGGTTAACATCGTCATCACGGCAAACGAACCTGCTACCGAGGCAAGTACGGGCAAAGTGATATGCCATAAATAATCCTTGACCTTGCCAAACCAGGAGAGCGTCTCCCAGTCATCTGACGTCAGGCCACGCAAGGGAAACCATTGCACAAAACTACTGCCAGCAAAAACCACCAGAAGAAAAACGCCCAGTACAAAACCGGGAATCGAATAACCGATCAGTACCAGCATGCTGGTCACGCCATCGAAACGACTACCCTCACGCACTGCCTTGGCCACACCCAGCGGCACGGAGATGAAGTAGGTCAAAAAGAAAGTCCACAAACCGATGGTGATCGACACCGGCAACTTGGATTTCACCAACTCCCATACATCCTTGTGGTGATAAAAGCTCTGACCAAGATCGAAGCGAGCAAAACCTTTGAGCATTTGCACAAATCGCTCTACCGGTGGCTTGTCGAATCCATACAGCGCCTTGATTTCTTCCACGCGTTCGGCATCAACACCCTGACGACCGCGGTACTCGGAAGCGCCCGCACCAGAAGACTCGCCCGCACCACCGGTCTGGCCTTTTTTCAGCTCAATCAGCGCCTGCTCAACGGGCCCACCGGGCACAAACTGAATCACGGCAAAGGTGATGGCAATGACACCCAACAGCGTGGGTATCATCAGCAGCGTTCTTTTCAAAATGTAGGACCAGAGATTCATCGGTAATTTTTGAGATTAAAGTCACTGGATCCCAGCTTGCGCCTAATGCCAGTCAGTTAAGCGGAAAATTTTGTCGAATCATTAAAAAAGCAAACGTCACTGGATCCCGGCCTGCGCCGGGATGACGATTTTGAGGTCAACCATTCTTCAAACGTCATCCCGGCGCAGGCCGGGATCCAGTGTCTTTCGTAACAAACAAACAGCTTAAACTCTTGACTGACTGGCATGCGACCTAAGACGGAATCCAGCGAAGTCATAAAGCCCTAATCATTTAGCCTTCCGAGGCTTCACCTGCCACCAACTCGAAATCACGTAAGGATCCGCCTGATAATACTTAGGCGACACCTTAGGCATGCCAAAGCGATTGCGATACGCCACACGGTGCGTCGCCGAATACCAGTGCGGTACCACGATGTATTTGTGCATCAGCACCCTATCCAGTGCTCTCGACGCGGCCACCAGTTCGGCGCGCGAATCTGCACGTACCAACGCTGTCACCAGATTGTCGACCGCCGGATCTTTCAAGCCCCAGTAATTGCTAGAGCCCTTCTCATCAGCTGCTTTGGAACCGAGCATGTCGAACATTTCATTTCCGGGACTGGTGACATCACCAAAGCGCTGACTGGTCATGTCGAAATCGAACTCTTCCATACGCTTCTGCACCAACGCGAAATCTGCGGTGCGCTGACTGACACGCACCCCGAGCTTTTCAAGATTTCGCACATAGACCGCGATGATGCGCGACAGAGCGGACTGGTCATCAAGGATTTCAAAACTGAAGGCCTCACCCTTGGCATTACGCAGCGCGCCGTCGCGATATTCCCAACCGGCTTCTTTGAACAGCGCGCGTGCCTTGAGCAGATTGGCGCGCAGCGATCCGGGGGCATCGGTGTTGGGCGGCAGTGGTGCCGGGCCGAACACGGCTGGATCCAGTTGATCACGCAGAGGTTCGAGTAATTTCAGTTCAGCCTCAGAGGGCGCACCATGTGCACCTAATTCGGAATTGCTGAAGAAAGAATCAATACGCGCATACTGGCTGTAAAACAACTGACGGTTCATCCACTCGAAATCCAGCGCCAACCCCAGCGCGCGGCGAACACGCGCGTCCTGAAATTGCGGACGCCTGAGATTCATCACGAAAGCCTGCATGCCGGCGCCATTAGAATGTTTCAGCGTTGTCTTGATGATTTCACCGGTATCAAAAGGCTTGCCCTTGTAGGCACGCGCCCAGTTCTTTGCCCGGTACTCGACCACCACATCGAATTCGCCAGCCATAAAGGCTTCGAGTCGAGCAACATCATCTTTATAGAAACGATAAACGATGCGATCGAAGTTGAATGCACCGCGACGCACCGGCAGATCGTTTCCCCAGTAAGCGGGATTGCGGCGAAACGCAATCGAACGGCCCAGATCATATTTTTCGATCAGATACGGACCACTGGAAATCGGCGGCGTCAGTTGTATTTTATCGAACGGCGTACCCGCCGCCCATTTGCGTGAGAACACGGGCATACCGCCGACGATCAGAGGTAATTCGCGATTAGCAGATTTAAAATCAAAGCGTACGGTCGTGCCATCAACCACCACACATTGCTTCACATCGGCAAAAATCATTTTGAATTGTGGTGCGCCTTTGGCCATCAGCGTATCAAAGGCATACTTCACATCCTCTGGCAGCACCCGATCGCCGTTATTGAAGCGCGCTTTCGGATGAAGCCGAAACGTCATCGACAGTCGGTCGGGTGCCAGCACCATGTCCTCGGCCAGCAAGCCATACATGGTCGCCACTTCGTCAGTCGAGCTAATGGCCAGTGATTCAAACATGAGATTGGAAACGCCGGCTGCAGCAACCCCCTTCATGGAGAACGGGTTGAATTTATCGAAGCTGGTGCGGGAATCCGGGTTGGCCAGATACAGATCGCCGCCTTTGGGCGCATCCGGATTCAGGTAATCGAAATGGCTGAAGCCTGCCGGGTATCGGGGCGTGTCGTACAGGGAGAATGCATGCGCCGCCCAGGCATTGGCACCGCACATCAACGCGGCAGCAGCTACGGCGCTGGCAAGGACTCGGAAAACGGCTTTGGCATGCACTCGGATCATGGCGACTTAGTTTACTGAGGAAAAACGTACCAAGGATAGCGGTTTTCAGCAAAGACCGTGGGCAGCCGCCGTTGCGCGACCGCCCGGGCTATTTGCGCAGCGGCGTCCCGAACCCCTACAATGGCGCCTTTCGCCGGTCTGGATCCGGCCTTTGGGAGTCTCGAATGGCATTTTTGCAAGGCAAAAAAATACTGATCACCGGCGTCCTGTCCAACCGCTCAATTGCCTACGGGATTGCGCAGGCTTGCAAGCGCGAAGGCGCTGAGCTGGCATTTACTTACGTTGGCGAACGCTTCAAGGACCGCATCACCGATTACGCCAAAGAGTTCGGCAGCGATCTGGTGTTCGAATGCGATGTGGGCAGCGACGAGCAGATTACTGCGCTGTTTGCTGATCTGGGCAAATCCTGGACGCAATTGGACGGGCTGGTGCATGCCATCGGTTTCGCGCCGCGCGAAGCGATTGCGGGTGACTTCCTCGATGGCCTCTCGCGCGAAGGTTTCCGAGTCGCGCATGATATTTCTGCGTACAGCTTCCCGGCACTGGCCAAAGCCGCGCTGCCTATGCTTTCGCCGAATGCAGCATTGCTGACCCTCTCATATCTTGGTGCGATGCGCTCGCTTCCCAACTACAACACTATGGGTCTGGCAAAAGCATCGCTCGAAGCCAGCGTGCGTTATCTGGCAGAGTCGCTCGGCAAGCGTGGGGTGCGGGTCAACGCGATTTCCGCTGGTCCGATCAAGACACTGGCCGCCTCCGGCATCAAGGATTTCGGCAAGATACTTAATTTCGTAAAAGAAAACGCACCACTGCGCCGCAACGTGACGCTTGAAGATGTAGGCAATGCCTCGGCCTTTTTGCTGTCGGATCTGGCCGGCGGCATCACGGGCGAGATTACCTATGTCGACGGCGGCTTCTCGCAGGTCGTAGCAGGCATGGGCGCGGAAGACTGAGGCGATCGACATCGTCGTAGCGGGCCGAAAGCGCAGCCACGCGGACGGCCCGCAAAGCGACTTCTCTCCGATGTTTGACGATACATCCCTCAGCGTCGAGATTTACTGTATAATTCGCCCCGCACTGCACAAATAGTAGCGCAACGTTGCTTAGCCAACCCTCAGCTTCAACCTCAAAGCCCCCCCGCCTCCTGGTGCCGCTCTAATGAGCACCGATCCGGCGCAAAGCTTTTGTGCCGAAACCTTCTCTGCAAGATTTCGTTTGTTTCGCTGGTTTGCTTTGCTATTTATTGTCATTTCATGATCTCTGATGGTCGTGACGTGACGCTTATCGTCGATCTCACGAAAGAACAGAATGACATTCGAATCATTGGGCCTGAATCCGCAAATTTTAAAATCACTGACCGAGGCTGGCTACACCGCGCCGACCCCCGTGCAGGAACAAGCCATTCCCGCAGCCATCGCCGGCCGCGATCTGCTGGTGTCCTCGCAAACCGGCTCGGGTAAAACTGCAGCCTTCATGCTGCCCGCGCTGCACAAGCTGACCGACCAACCCGGCGAAGCGCCGCAAGGCAAAACACCGAATCAAGCCGCGCAATCAGCGCGTTCACGCGGCGAGCGCCCTCGCTTCAAAGCCGCTCAACCGAAAATGCTGGTGCTGACACCGACACGCGAACTCGCGCTGCAAGTCACTACAGCCACCGAAAAATACGGCCGTGGATTGCGTCGCGTGCAAGCAGTCTCCATCCTCGGTGGCATGCCCTACCCGAAGCAGATGCAACTGCTCTCGCGCAATCCTGAAATTCTGGTTGCCACACCGGGTCGTCTGATTGACCACATGGAATCCGGCAAAATCGATTTTTCGCAATTACAAATTCTTGTACTCGATGAAGCTGATCGCATGCTCGACATGGGCTTCATCGACGATATCGAACTCATCATCGGCAAAACCCCAGAGACACGTCAAACCATGCTGTTCTCGGCAACACTGGATGGTATGGTCGGGAACATGGCTCGCCGCATTACCCGCGACCCGATGACAGTACAAATCGCCAGCGCCTCTACGCGTCATGAAAACATCGATCAGCGCGTGCATTTTGTGGATGATCTATCGCACAAAAATCGTCTACTCGATCATCTGTTGCGCGATGCGTCAATGGATCAGGCCGTTGTTTTCACTGCCACCAAGCGTGACGCCGATACCATCGCCGATCGTCTGACCATCGCCGGTTTTGCCGCCGCTGCTTTGCATGGCGACATGAATCAGGGCGCGCGCAATCGAACGCTCAATGGCATGCGCCGCGGTCAGGTTCGCGTATTGGTAGCCACTGATGTCGCAGCACGCGGCATTGACGTGCCCGGCATCACACACGTATTCAACTACGATCTGCCGAAATTCCCCGAAGACTATGTGCATCGTATCGGTCGTACTGGTCGTGCAGGTCGTCAGGGCACCGCTGTCTCCTTGGTCAATCATGCTGAAGGCGTGCATGTAAAACGTATCGAGCGCTTCACCAAGCAAGTGATTCCGGTTGATGTTGTTGCGGGCTTCGAACCCAAACGCACTGCATCTGCAGCACCACGCCGTCCAGGCTGGCGTCCGGGCGATGGTCGCAAGCCAGGCAACAGCAAGCCGGGTCAGCGCACTTTCAGCAAACCCGGCAATGGACCACGCAAGGAAGGCAGCGGCTCGCGCACTTTCCGTAGCGACGGTCGCAGCGGCGAACAGCGTCGCGGCTAAATAACTGCTCAGCGATGCGTCTTCGGGCGCAATGTGCTGAGAGTGCAGCACAATTTACTGGCTCCTTCGGGAGCCAGTGGCATTTGTAGGATCAATACTATTGACGATGCGCGATAATCACGTCTTCAAACATCAGGAGCATCGCATGCAGGCCGCCGATACCGGTTCACTCAGACTCACCTCTTTTTCACATGGCGGCGGCTGTGGCTGCAAAATCGCACCCGGCGTTCTCGCCGACATCCTAAAACAAAGCACGGGCTTCCCGGTACCGCCACAACTGCTGGTCGGCATCGAAACTGCCGATGACGCCGCGGTTTATCAACTTAACGATGAACAAGCACTGATTGCGACCACCGATTTTTTCATGCCGATCGTGGATGATCCGGTCGACTTTGGCCGCATCGCTGCCACCAATGCAATCTCCGATGTGTATGCGATGGGTGGCACGCCGATCATGGCACTGGCACTGGTGGGCATGCCGATCGACAAACTGCCGATCGAGACGATAGGGAAAATTCTGGCTGGTGGTGAATCAGTCTGTGCACAAGCTGGCATACCGATTGCCGGCGGCCACACGATTGACTGCGTTGAACCGATTTATGGCTTGGTGGTCATGGGACTAATTCATCCCTCTCGCATCAAGCGCAATGCGGATGCGAAAGCCGGCGACAAACTCATTCTCGGCAAACCGCTAGGTGTTGGCATTCTGTCCGCTGCGCTAAAAAAAGGGGCACTGGATGCGCAAGGCTATGCAGCGATGATTGCCAGCACCACGCAACTCAATACGCCCGGCAAAGACTTGTCCGCCATCGAAGGTGTGCACGCGATCACCGATGTGACCGGCTTTGGTCTGCTGGGCCATGCGCGTGAAATGGCGCTGGGGTCCAAACTGAGATTGCACATTGATTTGAACAGCGTGCCTTTTCTTCCGCAAGTGGAAGCACTTGCTGCGAATGGTTTCATCACTGGTGCATCAGGTCGAAACTGGTCGGGCTATGGTTCGGATGTGAGATTGGCCGAAACCATCAGCGAGACGCAAAAAGCCCTTCTGTGCGATCCCCAAACTTCGGGTGGCTTGCTGGTCGCCTGCGCCGCAGACTGTGTGAAGGCGGTACTGTCGCTGTTTCATGCGCAGGGGTTTGCGCAAGCTGCTGTCGTCGGCGAACTTAATGCTGGTACACCCGGCATCGATGTGACGAACTGACATACGCAAAATGTCACGAATACGGTGGCCTGCGCGCACTTCCCGACCCAGCTACACTGGTAGGCTTTGATCCATCGGCGACCTCCATGTCCACTGCCGCACCTGACGCACCTGCCGCGCCCGACGCTCCCCTTGCTCTCGACTGCCGACAGCTGACCAAAACCTATGGCCAGCGTACCGTGCTGCATCAACTCGACCTGCAACTCGCGCCTGGCGACTACGTGGCGATCATGGGTGAATCAGGCGTGGGTAAGTCCACGCTACTCAATCTGATCGCAGGCCTGGACGCACCCGATACTGGCAGCCTGCACATTGCCGGCACACGGCTTGATGCGATGAATGATGACGCTGCGACCTTGCTGCGCCGTGAAAAACTGGGCTTCATTTTTCAGGCATTTCATTTGCTGCCTCATCTGAGCGTGCATCAGAACATTGCGTTGCCTCTGGTCTTGAACGGCTTGCCAGTCGCACGCGCCAGCGAAATGATCCTTGCCGTGGGCTTGCAAGGACGTGAACATGATTTCCCGCGTCAGTTATCAGGCGGCGAAATGCAGCGAGTCGCAATCGCGCGCGCGCTGGTGCATAGTCCACGTTTATTGCTCGCTGATGAACCGACCGGCAATCTGGATCCCGAGACTGCAGCCGATATTCTTCAACTGATACGTAATGAGCTTCGCAACAGCGCAGCCTCCGGCATCATCGTGACGCACTCCCCCGCAGCAGCAGCCAGCGCAGACCGCATCCTGCTCCTGACACGCGACGGCTTGAAGCAAATCAGCGCGGATGAAGCACACGCCCGATGAGCTCGTTTTCCACAACGCTGATGTCACAAGTCACGCGCTGGTTACTCGCCGGCGAGTGGCGAGCGCATCCGGTGCGCGCGTTGGTCGCGGTGATGGCGATTGCATTGGGCGTTGCATTGGGCTTCGGCATTCATTTGGTCAACGAAGCGGCGTTCAGTGAATTTTCGGCGGCAGCACGCAGTCTGTCAGGAAGCGCGGATCTGCAAGTGCGGGGCAAGAGTGCGCAATTGGATGAGGCTTTGTACGAAAAAATCGCGGCCATGCCTGATGTCGAGATTGCGGCTCCTGTGCTGGAACTGGATCTTGCCGTACCGGGTCAGCGCAGCACGCTGAAGGTGTTGGGTATTGATGGATTTCAGTCGGCATTAATCTCACCTGACCTGATGGGTCAGCCTGAAGACAGTAAGCCTTTCGACACAATGATGGCCGATACGGTGTTTCTCTCACCCGCTGCGATGACATGGCTGCAAATGCGACCCGGTGACACGCTCACCCTGATTGCCGGTACACGCCAGGTATCGCTTCGCGTCGCAGGCTCGCTGTTGCGAGCGCGCGCAGGCCAACGTTTGGCCGTGATGGATATTGGTAGCGCGCAATGGCAGTTCGCGCGGCTCGGACAATTGTCACGCATCGATATCAAGCTTGTGTCTGGAGCGAATCGCGCCACATTTAAGACGCGTCTGGAGCAAGCGCAGACCTCACTCGTCGTCGCTGAAACAGAAGATCAAGACAAACGCACCGCCACCATGTCGCGAGCGTATCGCGTGAACCTGAACGTGCTGGCACTGGTGGCGTTATTCACTGGCGCGTTTTTAGTATTCTCTACGCAGGCCTTGTCCGTACTTCGACGTCGACCGCAGTTCGCGCTCTTGCGCAC
>JAIXYM010000080.1 GCA_027490255.1 Oxalobacteraceae bacterium
CGCGAGCAAACCTTGTTGTCCGAAACGCCCTCATCGGTGGGTGTGATTAATCGCAATACGATTGATTTCAACCGGCCATCCCACCCCCAGCAATTGTTGGGGCAAATTCCCGGCGTGGCCATCGCGGTCACCAACGGCGAGGGCCATACGACGGCGATACGCCAGGGTTTTACGACGAGTCCCATGTACCTGTTCCTGGAGGATGGCATTCCAGTGCGCGCCACCGGCAATTTCAATCACAACGCATTGTATGAACTCAATCTACCTTCCGCGGGTGGGGTCGAGGTCGTCCGAGGTATTGGCTCGGCGCTGTATGGCTCGGATGCGATCGGCGGTTTGGTGAATGTCTTGTCTCGCACGCCGCGCGAGACGGCCGGTGCGGATGTCTCAGTTGAAGTAGGAAGTTTTGGTTGGGGGCGTGTGTTGGGTGGTATCGATAGTGGTCGACGCGGGCCCAATGCCCTGCGTGCCGATCTGAATCTAACGCACACCGACGGCTGGCGTGACAGCACGGCCTATGATCGGCAAAGCGTGAATCTGCGCTGGGATCATGAGTACGACTCGCAGACTTTGGTAAAAACTATTCTGGGAGGTACGCACATTGACCAGCAGACGGGTGCGAACTCGGCATTGCCTCTAAGTTTGTATTTGAATGATCCGACCGTGAATCTGCGCTCGGCTGCGTATCGCAAGGTTGACGCATTGCGTTTATCGTCGGCTATAGAGAAAGATTTGGGGCAGGGTATGCAACTGAGCTTTACCCCATATTTTCGCGATAACCGTATGGATCTGAATGGGTCATTCAATTTTCCAACCAATGCGCGCATAGAAAATACGCAGGTGCAATCCTACGGCGTGATGACTAAATTTCGCCAGAACTTCAGTGACAAAATGCGCACGCGTCTGATTGCCGGTCTCGATCTGGATTACAGTCCCAGCCAGAGGCGAGAAGACAGAATCACACTATTGACTGATACGGTGGCTGGACAGACCCGCTACTACAACTACACTTTAGGTGCTCGCATCTATGACTATGAGGTGACCTACAAAAGTGCAGCGCCTTATTTGCATTTTGAGTTATCACCCACTGATGTTCTGCGACTGACTGCAGGTCTGCGCTATGACTATGCAAGCATGTCGATGCAGAACAATCTGGGGCAGAATAGAACGGTGAACAGCTTTTATCAATTGGCCGATACTTCAGTGAATTTTTCGCGGCTATCGCCAAAGCTGGGACTGACGTGGGCGATGAGCGAGTCATCGCATATGTTTGCCTCGTACAACCAGGGTTTTCGCACGCCTTCTGAAAATCAGCTGTTCCGTTCTGGTGCCACAGCGCTTACCGCTGCAGCGGCGGCATCAGCACTCCGTCCTATACTGGCCGAGCAATTCGAGATCGGCGTGCGGGGTGAAGTACAACGCTGGTCTTATGAGCTGGTCGCATATCAGTTGAAAAAGCAGGATGATCTTCTCGCGCAGCGTGACAGCAGTGGCGTTCCAGTACAGACGAATAATGGTAGTACCGAACACCAAGGCGTGGAGTTCGGACTGGGAACTGAGATCGTCCCCAAGTTGCGGCTGGATCTTGCAGCGTCCTATGCAAAGCATCGCTATCGTCAGTGGATTGTTGAAACCCAAACTGCACGATTTAATTATTCGGGTAACGAGATAGAAAATTCGCCTCGACTTCTGGCCAACATGCGCCTGACATGGCAACCCGTCAAAGGTACGCAGGCGCAGTTGGAGTGGGTAGAACTCGGTTCCTATTATTTGGAAGCGAGCAATCTTCAAGGTAAATATGACGGTCATCGTTTGTTCAATGCGCGCATCAGCACGCAGCTTGATCAGCACTGGTCTTGCTTTGCCCGTCTGACGAATCTGACTGACAAGCGCTATGCCGACAGCGCATCGTATGCATCAAGCATGGCCATGTATTCCCCCGGTCTGCCGCGTGCTGTTTATCTGGGAGTACAAAGAACGTGGTGAAAAAGCTGATTAAAAATTCATTGTTTTTTCTGCTGTGGCTCTCGCTGACAGCCACAGCCCAGCAGCACAAGCATCATGCAGCACTTGCCACGGGTGCTGCTTTCGCACCTGATGGCAGTGTCGTTGTTGTGGGTGTCGATACAGGAAAATTATTCATCCAACGTCAATTGGCAAACGGTGAGTGGGGTCAGCGCAGACTGCTGGAGATTGGTGGCGATGCTGTCGCAACGAATGGTGACAATCGACCCAAAATCGCATTTGGTCCGTCTTCCGAGCTTGTGATCAGCTACACACATCCTCTAGCGAAACCCTACACCGGTGAAATTCGAATGTTACGTTCCGATGATGGTGGGCAGAATTTTTCACTGCCATTTACCGTACATCAGGACCGACAGATCATTACCCACCGTTTCGATGCAATACAGTTTGATGCGCGGGGAGATTTATACACTTTCTGGATCGATAAACGCGATGCAGAGCAGGCGAGGCAGGCCGCGCAAGGCAATGCATCCGCTTATGATGGCGCAGCAATTTATTACAACATTGCTTCTGATGGGGGACGTCGTGTTAGTGAAGATCGCAAGCTCGCAGATTACAGCTGCGAGTGTTGTCGTATCTCGCTGATTGCTGAGCCATTGGAAGGTGTTGCTGCGCTCTGGCGGCATGTCTTTGCAGGGAGTATCCGCGACCACGCATTTGCGCGTGTCTCGCGCACGCAAGCGTCGGCACTGGTTCGCGCCAGCCATGACGATTGGGTGATACGCGCCTGTCCTCATCACGGACCTGCCGTTGCGCGCGCTGCCGAGGGTGGCTATCACGCCGTCTGGTTTGGCGATCGCAAAGGCCAGCAACGGGTGCGTTACGGCAGACTGGATGCCGATGGGCGTGCTACCGACAAGGTGCTGGAATTGCCTGATGTGCGCGCCGAGCATCCCGATATGGTCAGCAGCGGTCAACGGGTGGTGATTGCGTGGCGCAGCTTTGATGGCGTCAACACACAGGTTAGTGTCTGGATATCCGAGGATGATGGACGTCATTTCACGCTGCGACGGCTGCAATCGTCAGCCCTGGACAATGACTATCCCAGACTGATCGAGAGTAAGGGCAAAATAGCGCTGGTATGGCGAACTGAGAAAGAAATTCATGTCACGCATTTTTAAATATGTCATCAGCTTCTTGATGCTGCTGTGCTCGCAGGTCTTTGCTGCACCAACGACAGTGGAGACCTTCGATAAATCGACTTGGCCCGTCCTGCTCAGTCAGCACCGACAGTCAGCGATGATTGTGTTTTCGTCAGTCAGCTGTACTCATTGTCCCGGTGCGATCGAGCGACTCGCCGCGCGTCGCGCCGTAAGCCAGTCGGCAACGCGTCTGTATGTTGTGCTGATGGACAGTGAGGATGACGTGGCTGCGCTGAGCAGTTCGCATCATCGTCTTGCGGATCGCTTGTTTGCGTTTCGCGGTCGTGTGCAGCCTATCCAGTACGCGGTGAATCCGGATTGGCGTGGGATGACGCCCTATATCGCCTATGTTGATGGCAAGGGTGGAGCACGCTTTGTGCTGGGTGAGCCAGACGAAAAAACGCTGGCGATCTGGCTAAAAAGTAAAAAATGAACTTGAATAAAAAACGGATACCCGCAGGTATCCGTTTCAGTAGTCTATTTCAACAGAGTTAATCGAAGACCGGCGATTCCACACCCAAAATTTTATGCAGCTTCGGCGAAGTCGTCGTGTACTGCATGTGAATTTTTTTCTCGGGGAAGATGTACGGTGCAGCACCAAAAGCCGCCAGTGCAGCTTCGTGAAAGCCCGAGAGAATCAGTTTTTTCTTGCCAGGGTAGACGTTGATATCACCCACCGCAAAAATACCGGGCACGTTGGTTTCAAATTTTTCCGTGTCGACTTTGAGCTGCTTGCGCTCAATGTCCAGCCCCCATTCGGCAATTGGGCCCAGCTTGGGCGACAGACCAAAGAAAACCAGCAAGTCATCCAATGGCAGACGTCGCGTGACGCCATCAGCACCCGTGACCTTGATCTCGGTGAGCTTGTCGTCGCTGGATTCGAAGCCGGTCACCTGACCGATCACGAGTTGCATTTCGAATTGCTCGCAAAGCTCTTTCATTTTTGCGACAGAGGCTGGCGCCGCGCGGAACTCATCACGACGATGCAGAAGAATCACGGATTCTGCCTTACCCTGAAGGTTGAGTGCCCAGTCCAGCGCCGAATCACCGCCACCGCAAATGACGATATTGCGGCCAGCAAAGCGAGCCGGATCTTTCACGCGGTAGAACAACTGCGTGCCTTCGAAAGCCTCGATGCCATCGACCTTGATCGTGCGGGGCTGGAATGAGCCTACGCCGGCGGCGATGAAAATAGTTTTGGTGATGAAGCGGGTACCGATTGAGGTTTCCAGATCAAAGCGGCCATCATCGCGTTTTTGTACCAGCGTGACTTCCTGACCCAGATGAAAGGTGGGCTCAAACGGTTCGATCTGCTTGAGTAAATTGTCGGTCAGCTCTTGCCCAGTGCAGACAGGTACTGCTGGTATGTCGTAAATCGGTTTGTCTGGATAAAGTTCAACGCACTGACCGCCGACGGCAGCGAGTGAATCGATCACATGGGCTTTGATTTCCAGCAGGCCCAGCTCGAAGACCTGAAACAGGCCAACGGGTCCGGCACCGACAATCACGGCGTCGGTTTCAATGGGAGTTTTTACAGAGGTGTTCATTCGAGTCAGAGAAGTTGGATGCTTTAGAGCTAGATAACGTACCAACCCCGGCCTAGGCCGGGGCTGAAGATGAATTACACGGCGCCCTTTTCAGGCATCCGGTGAGATCAGCGTTCGAGATACTGCAATTTTTCCTTGGTGTCTTTCCACTCTTCGGCATCGGCGAGTGGCGCTTTAGACTTGGTGATCGACGGCCATTTACGAGCCAGGTCGACATTAAGTTTGATGAACTGCTGTTGATCAGCCGGTACGTCTTCTTCAGCGTAGATCGCGTTGACTGGGCACTCGGCGACGCAAACTGCGCAGTCGATGCATTCATCGGGATCGATGGAGAGGAAATTAGGTCCCTCGCGGAAGCAATCCACAGGGCAGACATCTACGCAGTCCGTGTAACGGCAGCGGATGCATGATTCGGTCACGACGTGGGTCATACAACAGTCCTATCTGTGAATATTTTTAAAACAAAAGTGCAGAAAAACAGCCGGAAACACCCCGCAAAACCCGAGACCTTACCCGTAAGGCACGCCCCGGATGAAGGGGATTTTTCTGGCCGTCAAAGGCTCAAGCGCACCTTTTTGGCAAAGCGTTGTATTTTAAGACAAATTGTATGCCCTCACACGGTTCGCTTAGATGATTTTTGAATATGCAAATACGTTCCCGGCCCTTGGGCCGTGAATATTTTGGCATCGTCGTCTGAAATAAAATCAAGCGCGCAGTTCGGCGTGGTGTTCTTTACCGGGATAAAATCGGCCGGCTACAAGAGGGGAATCCATGGACACATCCGCCGCACGACAGGCGATTTTCAGCCGCATTCGCAAAGCCCAGAACCGAGCACCCGAGCCAACGCCGGCGGAGCTTGCCCAAGTCAGCGACTATCTGGGTCACCACGAGGCTGGCCCCAGACCCGATCTCGGCCATGATCTGGTCGAGCGTTTTCGTGCCCAAGCCTTACGGACTTCGCAGACCGTAGACGAGGTGGCAAATCTGGATGATGTGCCGGCAGCGGCTGCACGATACATCGATAGCATCGGTGTGGCTAAATCGGCAATCGCTTGGCAGTCGCTCACCACGCTGCCTTGGCAGGCATCCGGTATCCGTGTGGATTTCCGGCCGCCAGTCGACAAAGATCTGGTCGGCATTACCGGCTGTTTTTGCGCTGTGGCCGAGACCGGTACCCTGATGCTGCTGTCTGGTGCGGACACTTTCGCATCGGCGGCGCTGCTTCCGGAAACCCATATTGCTATCGTGCCTTTGTCGCGTGTGGTGGGTTCTATCGAGGACGCGTTTGCGCTTGCCAAAAAAGAGCGCGGCGAGCTGCCGCGCGCGACCAATTTCATTTCCGGACCCTCACGTACCGGAGATATTGAGCAGACGATTGTGCTGGGTGCGCACGGCCCCTACCGGGTGCACGTGATTCTGGTGCGTGACGTCTAAGCATGATGTTTGATCGTGACGCCTGAGCATGACGTCTGAATCAAGGGGAGCTCAACTGAAGCCGAAAATTCTCGTCACGCGCGCAGTATTTCAGCAAGTGATTGATCATCTGTCGCAATATTTTGATGTCGATTCAAACCAATCGGACGAAGTTTTTTCCGAAGCTGAGCTGATAAGGCGGTTGCAGGGGAAGGCGGGTGTCTATGCCAATCCTACCAACCTCATGTCGGCTGAGGTCATACGCAGCGCACCTGAGCTTCGCGCGATCAGCAACATGGCGGTGGGCTACAACAATATTGATGTCGCCGCTGCGACAGCCGCAGGCATCATGGTGACCAACACACCGGATGTGCTCAACGAGACCACCGCTGATTTTGGCTGGACCCTGCTGATGGCGACGGCGCGACGCGTGACGGAATCGGAGCATTATCTGCGCGCCGGGCTATGGAAAAAATGGAACTATGACAGTTTCATGGGTGTGGATGTGCATGGCAGCACCCTGGGTGTTATTGGCATGGGCCGCATCGGCCGGGCGGTTGCGCGACGTTCGATGGGTTTCAATATGAAAGTCATCTACAACAACCGTTCGCGTCTGGCACCCGAGCTGGAAGCCGAAGCGAACAACGCGCGGCACGTGAGTCGCGAAGAGCTCTTGCGCAATGCCGACCATGTGGTGCTAGTGCTGCCCTACTCGACAGAGTCGCATCATCTGATCGGTGCAGCCGAGCTGGCGTTGATGAAGCCGACGGCAACGCTGATCAATATCGCGCGTGGTGGTATTGTCGATGATGCTGCGCTGATTGAAGCGCTCAGCGCCGGGAAAATCGCTGCAGCGGGTCTGGATGTATTCGAAAATGAGCCAGCATTTAATCCCGGCTTTCTGAAGCTGAGTAATGTGGTGCTTACGCCTCACATCGGTAGCGCCTCTGGTTCGACGCGCCGCGCAATGGCGGACTGCGCTGCGGACAATTTGATTGCTGCGCTCTCCGGTCATCGTCCACCGAATTTGCTGAACCCAGAATCATTCAAATAACAACCAACACGCTCGATAGGGCAGGAGATAACGATGGCCGATTTCACGATTGTTCAGCAGCACAGCTTGTCAATGGAGGGAGCTCGCGCTGCCGCACAAAAAGTGGCTGACCAGATGGCGGTTGATTATGAAATGACGCACCAGTGGGTAGGTGACGTACTCGAGTTCAAGCGTAGCGGCTTTTCCGGGACGCTCGCGCTCTCGGAAGGTAGTGTTCAGCTTGAGGTCGTGCTTGGTTTCATGCTGCGCGGCTTCGCGAAAAAAATTGAAGAGCAAGTGAGCAAGAACATGAACAAAGTGTTCTGCGGCGACGCCGAGCAGGATGCCGCCTAAAAGTGCGCAAGCGGGCCTGCCGGCCCGCTCTTGCACTGATTAGACTTCCAGCAATTCCACATCAAAAATCAGAGTCGCATGGGGCGGAATCACGCCACCGGCACCGCGCGCGCCGTAGCCAAGCGCTGATGGGATGACCAGTCGGCGTTTGCCGCCGACCTTCATGCCTTGCACGCCCTGATCCCAGCCTTGAATGACTTGGCCGGCGCCGAGTGAGAACTCGAAGGGTTCATCACGATCTACGCTGGAATCAAATTTCTCTCCGGGGCTACCATCGTCGTTTTGCAGCCATCCTGTGTAGTGAACCGAGACAAACTGGCCCGCAGCCGCCTCGGCGCCATCGCCAACGGTCAGTTCTTCGTATTGCAGGCCGGAGGCCGTCATGATCAGGGACATGATCTTTCCTTCATGGTTGGTCAACAAGAGTCCGGCATTCTAGCAGCCACGACCCTCTTATAATGCTGGACGACCATGATGCCTCTTTTTACCTCCCTCTTGCGCGCCATCGCCTCTCAGCTGCACTTCCGGATGCTGCTCCTGACACTATTGCCCTTGTTAATAGGGCTAGTGCTGTGGGGTCTGCTGCTGTGGCAAGGACTTCAGCCACTCATAGACCAGTTGCATCAGTGGTTCTCCGATTATTCGCTGTTCAGGGAAGTGGGTGAGCGGATGGATGCTTGGGGTCTGTCAGCGATCAGAACGCTGATGGTGCCATTGCTAGCGATGTGGCTTTTGCTACCGCTGATGATTCTGAGCGCATTGTTACTCGTTGTCTTGTTGTCCATGCCCGCTATCGCGCGCCATGTCGCGGTAAATTATTACCCTCAGCTCGTCATGCGCCACGGTGGTTCCTTTGCCGGCAGCTTGTGGATTTCCTTGTCATCGTTCACCGTGTTTCTGATCATCTGGCTAGTCACGTTGCCGCTGAACCTCGTACCTTTGTTTGCGCTGTGTATTCAGCCATTGCTCTGGGGTTGGTTGACCAGTCGGGTGATGGCCTATGATGCGCTGGCCGATTTTGCAGATGCTGATGAGCGCCGCGCGATATTGAATCGACAGCGTTGGCCTTTGCTGGCCATCGGCGTGGCGACGGGCAGTCTCGGTGCAATACCCGGTTTGTTATGGCTGGGTGGCGTGGTTTCGGTGATTCTGTTTCCGCTGCTGGCAGCGCTGGCGATTTGGCTTTATCTGCTGGTTTTCGTGTTCAGCGGTTTGTGGTTCCAGCATTACTGCCTTGATGCGCTGGGCCGCTTGCGCAGCACGCCGATGAGTGCCGATGATCCTGGCCGCATCATCGATATCAACTAATCTCTCTGAATGGGTAATGTATGAGTTTTGGCATCATCATCATTGGCGACGAAATCCTGTCGGGTAAGCGTACCGACAAGCATCTGGCGAAGCTGATCGAGCTGTTGTCAGCGCGTGGCTTGAGTCTGTCGTGGGCTGAGTATGTGGGTGATGATCCTGCGCGCATTACCGAAACATTCAGGCGCACGATGGCCACGACGGATATTGTTTTTTCCTGCGGCGGCATAGGCGCTACGCCCGACGATCACACCCGACAATGTGCTGCAGCCGCGCTCGGTGTGCCGCTGGTACTGCATCCCGAGGCTAAGGAAAAAATTCGTGAACGAATTCGCGATATGTCACTGGAATCGGGTGTCGAGCCTGATTTCGATAAACCTGACAATCTTCATCGTTTGAAGATGGGCGAATTTCCGCAAGGCGCGGAGATCATTCCGAATGCTTTCAATAAAATTCCGGGTTTCGCTTTGCGTAACGTTCACGGTGGCGTGCATTATTTTCTGCCGGGTTTTCCGGTGATGGCTGAGCCGATGATGAACTGGGCGCTCGATACCCATCATGCTGACTTGTTTCATCAGTTTGCCTACACCGAAAAATCCGTGATCGTGCACGATGGTATCGAGTCCACACTAACACCGCTGATGGAAGCACTCGAAGCCGAATTTCCGGGTATTCGTGTGTTCAGTCTGCCTAGCGTTGGCGATGGCACGCGTCGCCGGCACATCGAATTGGGTGTCAAGGGTGATCCCGAGATCGTGGAAATAGCCTATGCGCGAATGCTGACCGGTCTGGATGCATTGAAGCAGGATTACAGCAGCAGCTGAAGCTGCCGGTTTGTTTCAGGCCGCTGCTGGTGTCCCTCGATCGAGTAACCCCTTCGTGCGTACATCATAGGTTTATAAATCCACCTTCATGTAAGGCCCATAATCGTTTTACTCGATAGCAGCTTGTTTGCCATCTTTCGGATTTGATTGACACCTTTCTGCAATGGTGTTCGCGTTCGAAAGGAGCGGGGTCGAAGAATTGTGAGCCAATTTGGTGCGGAACGCACCATGGGTAGGATCAGACGTGACCGCGAGTGCGACGAATGGTCGCTAGAATTATCTTCATCGCGTACAGAATGATCAGTGTCCCGACCAAATCGCCAATGAACATGGCGGTAAAACTAGTCAGCATTTCCGTGTGTACGTCTCTCAGCGTGTACCAAACCGAGTGCAGCAGAGCACTGACGAATGCATAAACGAGGCAGAGAAGCGCCAGTTTTGCTGCATTGAGTTTCTCCAGCGTTGCGGGCAAGCCATTGATTATTGCGAGTCTGTAAACCAGATACGGCGCACCCGCCGAGATGAAGGCTGATACCAGATTAGTAACTAAGCCCATGTCGCTATAGGTTTGGATGGAAATAATCAGGGAGGCAATCAGCAAACCGATCGCACCCTCTACGCCTAGCAGTAAGGTGCAGAGCAGACGAACGCCGGCGGGAAGAAAAATCCAGTTGGCGCCGCTATGCAGTTCGAGCGCATTGAATAGGATCATGTTCAGGTGGAAGCACCCGAAGTAGAGCGTGGCGGAGGTCAAAACGGAAATCAGCTGCAATCTAAACATTTTCTGGACGAGCTGACAGGTTTTATTGTTGATTGAATGTGAAGCCGATTATAACGAAAGCCTATAGGGAAATTTCAAAATTCCTGGTGAATTTGTTTCCAAGTGTTACGTTGCTTTGCCGTGACGTCGAGCTGTAATTAGCGCTAACAGAAACGGCCTGATATGGGCAGGCCGTTTCTTCATGCTTCTTATCCAGATTTATTTTTTTGTGCGACCACTCGATTTTGTCGCCATCGTGGTGAGCTGCGTGCTCGCGGCGCTGATGCCCGATTCGAGTTGCTCCATCGCGTCCTGGGTGGTTTGGTTGATCTGACCGTATCCGGACGCTGCATTGTCGATTGCAGCCTTCAGAAGATTGATCGAGCTTTGCGAACCTTCGGGCGCACTGGTGCCAAGCTTGTCGAGCATGGAAACGATCTCGCGACTGTTTTCGTTGACCTTGTCTTGCGTAATGCGCGCCAGCTGCCTATGGGTGCCTGAGGCTATGTTTGAAAGATGACGCACATAGGTGATGACGATATCCGTATGCGGTTGTAGTTGGCTGCTGCTGACATTCATGAAATCCTGTGGGTCTTTCGCGCCCATCAGTTGCTGCGCACTACCAACGGACATATCCATACTCGCCCGCACAGCCTTCAAATTCAGTCCCATGAGTTTTTCGACGGTCTCGATCATGGACTCAGCCATCGACGTGGCAAAGCTGATTTGGGATGAGAGGTGGGTGCGGGCAGTAGATGACAACAGGTCGGGCGAGATCATGAAAAATACTCCTGAGGGGTGAGATGAAATGACGATAGGCGTGCTGCATTGCAGCAGCGCTCATTCTTGCGGGGCGGGCTTGGGTGTGTCAAGCGGAATTATTGCGCTGCATCAGGAGAATTTCATTTCATGTGAAAAGCGTATCGCGGTATCCCATTCGACCACGCGAAAGCCTGACTGATCGTCTCGCACAGGGCGTAGCGGGGCTGCGTGCTAGACTCGCCGGTCTTCAGTTTTACCGCAGCGAACCGTGAGAGCTTTTTACAGCGACCGCTTTGTACTCCCTCTGCCAGACGGCCATCGCTTCCCTATGCAAAAGTACCGGATGCTGCGGGATGCGGTCGACAGCGGCATGCCGACGGTTTGTCTTGAGGAAGCGCCGCATACAACGGATGGTGTTCTGGCACTGGCGCATCATCCGCATTACATACACCGGGTGACGAGCGGCGCACTTTCCTCAAACGAGCAAAAGGCGATCGGCTTTCCCTGGTCACCTGAGATGGTCGAGAGGTCAAGGCGTTCTGCCGGAGCGACCATCGCAGCCTGTCGCGCGGCGATTACCGAGGGAACGGCGGTCAATCTTGCGGGTGGCACGCATCATGCGCATGCTGATCGTGGCGAAGGATTTTGCGTATTCAATGATGCGGCTATCGCTGCAAGATTGATGCAGGCCGAGCGCCGCGTATCGCGGGTTGCGATCGTTGATCTCGATGTTCATCAGGGTAATGGCACTGCGTCGATACTTGCGAATGATGATTCGGTGTTTACCTTGTCAATGCACGGTGAGAAGAACTATCCGTTCGACAAGGCCGTTAGTGATCTGGATGTCGCATTGCCCGACGATACCGATGATGAAAGCTATCTTGAGCAGCTCGCATCTGCGCTGGCGCATATGTTTGCGCGTTTCGATCCGCAGCTAATTATTTATCTCGCCGGCGCAGACCCGCATGAAGGTGACCGGCTGGGTCGCTTGAAATTGTCCATGGAGGGGCTGGCGGCCCGCGATCGCATGGTGCTTGATGCGGCGCGGGCGCGAGGTTTACCGGTTGCGTTGGCGATGGCCGGTGGCTATGGCAGAAGCATCGATGACACCGTCGCTGTGCATAGTCAGACGGTCAGCATTGCGGCGAGCTATTGCAGTAGTCGTTTGGAGACTGCATGAGTTCGACCGCTGCATCAGAGCGCGCCCCATGGATGGAAGCCAGCATGCCATTGCTGTTCGTACTTATATGGAGTACGGGTTTTATCGTCGCGAAATTCGGCTTGCCCTATGCGCCTGTGATGACGTTTTTGTTGTTGCGCTATGTGTGCGTATTGCTGATTCTGGTGCCCGCATTGCTGTTGGTGCGTGCGCCGTGGCCCCAAGGGCAGGTGACACACATTGCCATCGCTGGCGTGTTGGTGCAGGCCGGTTATTTGTCGGGGGTATGGACAGCCATCAAGCTGGGTATGCCGGCAGGTCTGGCTGCACTGATCGTGGGCTTGCAGCCTTTGCTGACGGCTTTTGGTGCGCGTTTTATTGGTGAACCCGTAAGCGGGCGGCAGTGGCTGGGGTTGATTCTTGGGCTTGCTGGTGTGGCGTTGGTGGTATCGAACAAGCTCACATCGACGGGTGGCTCCATCATCAACGTGACGCTGTGTTTCTTTGCGCTGTTATCGATTACGGCGGGCACGCTGTATCAAAAACGGTTTTGTCCGCGCTTCGATTTGCGGTCTGGTGCGGTGATTCAGTTCACTGCATCGGCGCTGATTACCTTACCCTTTGCGGTCATCCTTGAAAACCTCACGCCGGGTTTTGATTCAGTACAATGGACAGCAGATTTTATTGGGGCGCTGTGCTGGTCAGTTTTTGCTTTGTCGATTGGTGCGATCTTCCTGCTGTTCGCACTCATCAGAAAAAACGCAGCAACCCAGGTGTCTAGTTTGATGTACCTGACACCGCCGCTAACCGCCTTGATTGCTTGGGTGTTGTTTGACGAGACGCTGTCAATCACCGGTGCGCTCGGCATGCTGCTGGCGGTGGTTGGGGTTGCTTTCGTCGTCAGAAAATAAGCTCAGCGTCTTTTCAATAATCCCGAGAAGATGTATCGATAAAAAAATCTAAAAATATCATCCAAAAAAATCATCCAAAAAAACATCCAAAAAAACATCCAAAAAGATCATGAGAAAAAATTATGCGAGATAGCGCTAAAAACAGAGCTTACTTCCGTCATTTTCATCCGATCACCACGCGTTGGAGTGATAACGATGCTTACGGCCATGTGAATAATGTTGTTTACTATCACTGGTTTGATACGGTGGTAAATCAGTTCTTGATTGTCAATGGCACGCTCGATATTCACGCGGGCGAAGCGATTGCGCTGGTGGTGGAGACGCACTGTAATTATTTTTCTTCGGTGTCTTTTCCGGATCCCGTCACCGCTGGTTTGTGCGTCACGCGGCTTGGTGAATCCAGTGTGCGTTACGAAGTCGGGATATTTCGTGGCGATGAGGATGTGGCATCGGCGCAGGGACATTTTGTCCACGTGTATGTTGATAGCGCGACACGCAAGCCCACACCCATTCCCGGGCCAGCTCGCGCACTTCTGCAATCAATTCAGATTGAAACAACGAAAGCCCAAGCATGAACCAATCTACTCAACAACAGGCCGTCGATCAGGCAATTATCTCGCGTCGTTCGATACGCGCTTTCCTTCCAACTGACGTGCCGCGCGCAGAAATCGAAGCGTTGCTGGAAGTCGCTTCCCGCGCACCCTCAGGCTCGAATACGCAGCCATGGAAAGTATATGTGCTCACCGGCGCGATACGTCAGCGACTCTCCGATGCCATTCTGAAGGTCTACCTGAATCCGGAAGAGGCTGCATCGCACAAGGAAGAGTATGACTATTACCCTCGCGAATGGGTTGCGCCCTATGTGGATAGGCGACGCAAGGTTGGTTGGGATTTGTATGCCTTGCTAGGTCTGACCCGAGAGAACAAGGCCGGTATGCAGGCGCAACACGGTCGCAACTATGCTTTTTTCGATGCGCCGGTGGGTTTGATCTTTACCATCGATCGTGTGCTTGAGCAGGGCTCGTGGCTGGATTACGGTATGTTCCTGCAAAACATCATGGTTGCTGCACGAGCGCGTGGTTTGGACACCTGTCCGCAGGCGGCTTTTACGCAGTTTCACCGAGTGATCGCTGATACCTTGGGCTTGCCTGAAAACGAGCAGCTGGTTTGCGGCATGGCCTTGGGTTATGCGGACCACAGCAAAACAGAGAACACCCTCGTAACCGAGCGCGCTTCGATCTCTCAGTTTGCAAAATTCATGGAGTGATTTCATGAAAAGAATCGCAGTCATTGCCGGCGATGGCATTGGTACCGAAGTTATCCCCGAAGGCTTGCGCGTGCTGGACATGGCGGCCCGACGCTTTGATGTGCCGCTGTCGTTTGATCATTTTGATTTTGCCAGTTGCGAATATTTTGCACGTCATGGGCAGATGATGCCGGATGACTGGAAGACGCAAATCGGTAGCCATGATGCGATTTACTTTGGTGCGGTGGGTTGGCCTGCGACGGTACCGGATCATGTTTCACTTTGGGGTTCTTTGCTGAAATTTCGTCGCGAGTTTGATCAGTACGTTAATTTGCGTCCGTGTCGGCTGATGCCGGGCATTCCATCGCCACTCGCACATCGCAGGCCGGGTGATATTGATTTTTACGTTGTGCGAGAAAACACCGAAGGTGAATATTCATCGGTCGGCGGCCGCATGTATGAGGGTACGCCACGAGAAACGGTCTATCAGCAAAGTGTTTTTTCACGCCATGGAACGGATCGAATTCTGAAATATGCATTCGAGCTGGCACAGCGCAGACCAAAGAAGCATCTCACCTCGGCCACCAAGTCCAATGGCATTGCAATCACCATGCCTTACTGGGACGAGCGTGTTGCAGCGATGGCGAGGCATTATCCCGATATCCATTGCGATAAATTTCACATCGATATCTTGTGTGCGCATTTTGTTCAGCATCCCGACTGGTTCGATGTGGTGGTGGCTTCGAACTTGTTCGGCGACATCCTCTCCGACCTTGGTCCCGCCTGTACCGGCACGATTGCGATTGCGCCCTCAGCCAATATCAACCCCGAAGGTACGTATCCGTCTTTGTTTGAGCCAGTGCATGGCTCAGCGCCCGACATCGCGGGCAAGGGTATTGCAAATCCGATTGGACAGATCTGGTGTGGTGCCATGATGCTGGAGCATTTCGGTTATGCAGAGGCGGGGCAGGCGATTGTGCGTGCGATTGAGCGCGTGCTGGAAGCGGGTCCCGCCCATGCGCCATTCACGCCCGATATGGGCGGGTGCGCCGGCACGGGAGACCTTGGCCGGGCCATCGCAGAAGCCTTGTAAATTTTGAAATTTACAAAAAAATAATAAGCGAAGATATCAATATGAATATCACAATTGATTGATAAACCTGTTTAATTAGCTGCCCTAAGCCCTTAATTCTCTTGCAGATTTGCATTGATTTGCTACACTACAGTCAAATTTTGCAACATTGCATGGAGTTGGGATGC
The DNA here is from genome assembly GCA_027490255.1 of Oxalobacteraceae bacterium. GTDB lineage: Bacteria > Pseudomonadota > Gammaproteobacteria > Burkholderiales > Burkholderiaceae_D > Pernthalerella. The sequence goes on from JAIXYM010000080.1 coordinate 15,742, forward strand.
GACGCTTTTTTCTTGGCAATTTGATTTTCACTCTGACAGCAGTGCTGATTCTTCCTGCAGCATGGAGTGCACCAAATCGTGGCGAGCAGCGTCCGGTTGTCAAAAAAGCTAATCGTGTTGCGGATGCGGGCAAGCGCTCGCGCAAGCTCGAATTAAAGGCGCGCGCAGGTAAGCCAGCGGTACTTGCAGGTAAGCGCAAGAGCAGTTTTCAACGCGTTGCGTATGCGCCGTCACTCGCTGCTCCGCATTCAACGACGGCGGGAGATCTCGCTGGTCTGGGCCTGACACGTGATCCTCTGGACCTCAGCGCCAATGTCGCCTTAGTTATTGATCAGAGTTCGTCAGAGACACTGTTTGACAAAAATTCTCACGTCGCTTTGCCCATCGCCTCTATCACTAAGCTGATGACTAGCCTCGTTGTGGTTGAGGCAAACCAGAATCTGGATGAGATTCTCACCGTGAGCGAGGAAGATGTTGATCGCAAGCGTTACAGTCATTCTCGCTTGCGCATTGGTTCCCAGTTGACTCGCGCGAACATGCTGCATATTGCGCTGATGAGCTCTGAAAATCGCGCCGCCGCAACGCTCGGCAGACATTACCCCGGTGGCCTCCCTGCCTTCATTGCGGCGATGAATGCCAAAGCAGTCGAGTTGGGTATGACGAATTCGCGTTTTGCCGACCCAACGGGCCTGTCCAGCGCGAATGTTTCCAGCGCTCGAGACCTCGCACGTTTGGTTGTCGCTGCTTATCAGCATCCACTGATCCGTGAGTATTCGACGGATAGCCATTACGCTGTAGAGCCGGGTGGGCCCACCCTCGAATATCGCAATTCCAATGGGCTGATTGAAAACCCTGAATGGGCGATCGGCTTGCAGAAGACGGGCTATATTGCCGAGGCAGGCCGCTGTTTGGTCATGCAGGTGAATGTCGCGGGACGCCCCGTTGTTATGGTATTCCTCGACTCAAAAACCAAGCAGTCACGACTGGCCGATGCCGATCGTATCCGCAAGTGGCTCGAAAACCGTGCGGCCTCAGCAATGAGCCAGCGTCAGGCAAACCGAAGCTGATTGCTCTGGACATAAAAAAAAGCGAACTGCGGTTCGCTTTTTTTATGTCCAGTTTTCGCTAACCTCCAGGTTTCTATCAGTCTCAGACGCTCTCCATCGCGTGGAAACCCAATACGTTGGAGATATCGTTAGCGGTAGCAATCAGGTCATCTAGCCATTCGTCCTTGAGCCTATCAGCAGGTGCAGAAATGGACAGGCCTGCGATCAGTCGTCCTGCATCATCGCGAATACCGGCCGCCATGCAGCGCACGCCTAACTCGAGTTCTTCGTTGTCGCGGGCGTAGCCGCGCGACCGCACCAGCGACAATTCGCGCTCGAGCTTGCTCAGTTCCGTGATCGAATTCTTGTTGTGACCAGCCAGACCGGTACGCGTTGCATAACTCCGCACTAGTTTCGGATCATCGACCGACAAAAACAGCTTGCCGGTGGAGGTCAGGTGTAAAGGCCCCCGGCCGCCGATGGCGCGAACCACTTGCATGCCTGAACGCTCGGAGAACGCACGGTCGATATAGACAATTTCATCGCCCTGCCGCACGGACAGGTTCACGGTTTGCTGGGTCTTTCGATGCAGCGACTGCATGAAGGGTAGGGCTGCTTCGCGGACATTGAGCCGGCTTTTGACGATATTGCCCAGTTCGAGCAGTCGCATACCCAAGCGGTACGCGCCGGGTTCAGTGCGGTCAACGAAGCGTTTGGCCACCATGTCGTTGAGTATGCGATGGGCGGTCGATGGGTGTAGACCGGTGGCCAGCGCGAGTTCTTTGAGGCTGACTGGGTCGGGGTAGCCGGCTAGGGCGTCCAGCAGGCTAATCATGCGCTCGATGACTTGGATGGAGGTTTTGTCAGAAGCAGGTGCGGCGTCAGGTTTCATGGCGGTACGGGCGGTACGTTGGTGCAATGCAATATTTAGTTTATACCACAATGCGAAAAGCGATCACAAGCGGCTGGCGCAAAGATTTACCGCTGAGGCGCAAATATATTTCATCCCGGAAGAAGCGGTCGCAAAAGGTACAAACGCCGGATAATGCGCTGTCTGAAAGTGCAAACGTGGGGAAAAAATGCGTGTTGGATTGCTGGTGACCTGTCTGGTCGATGTCATGCGCCCGGAGATTGGCTTCTCTGCGCTCAAGTTGCTGGAGAGCGCTGGTTGCGAGGTGATCGTGCCCGAGCAGCAAACCTGTTGCGGCCAGCCTGCGTATAGTTCGGGCAACCGTGAGGCAGCCCGCGAGCTGGCGAAAAAATTCATCGAAGAGTTCGAAGGCTTTGACTACATCGTCATTCCTTCAGGCTCGTGTGGCGGTACGGTCAAGACGCATTACGACGACATACTGAGCGATCAACCTGAACTGCTGGCGCTGTACCAGAAGATCAAACCGCGTGTTTTTGAGCTGACTGATTTTCTGGTGAATGTCATTCACCTCGATAAACTGCCAGCGCTCACGCAATCCAGCTTCAAGGGCAGTATCACTTATCACGATTCCTGCTGTGGCTTGCGCGAACTGGGTGTCCAGGCGCAGCCGCGTGAACTGCTCGCCAAGCGCGAGGGCGTGCAACTGACAGAAATGAATCAGGCACGGAACTGCTGCGGTTTTGGCGGTACCTTTGCAGTGAAGTATGGTGATATTTCTGCTGCGATTGTTGACGACAAATGCGACAACATTCAAGCCAGCGGTGCCGATGCAGTGGTACTCGGTGATCTCGGTTGCATGCTGAATATTGAAGGACGCTTGCGCCGCAAGGGGGATCACAAGACCCGTGTGCTGCACGTTGCCGAAGTTCTTTCAGGAGACGCATGATGCAAATCCAGTCGATGCATTTCAAAGCGCGTGCTGGCCAAAAGCTGGCAGACGAGCGTCTGCAGCAGACACTGAAAAAATTCTCGACTAAGTTCGTCGGTGCACGTGCGAGTGCCATCACCGAGCTAGACGATTTTGAAGCCACACGAGATGCTGCTGTCGAGCGACGCATGCGCGCGATCGAGAATTTGGATGTCTGGCTTGCGACCTTCGAGAAAGAAGCCACGCGCCGTGGTGCGACCGTGCTTTATGCAGAAACCGCAGAACAAGCTTCAAAGCTGGTGGTCGAGATCGCTAAAAAGCATGACGTTAAAAAAGTCATCAAATCCAAGTCCATGGTGTCGGAAGAGATGGCGCTTAACAAAGCACTGGAAGCTGCCGGTGTGACGCCTGTCGAAACCGATCTTGGTGAGTACATTCTTCAGATTAATGACAACGAGCCGCCGTCGCACATCATTGCGCCGGTGATTCACAAGGACAAGGAAGAAGTTGCTGACTTGTTCGCCAAAGTGCACAACAAGCCCCGGCTGACCGATATTCACGAGATGACGCGCGAGGCACGCGAAGTATTGCGGCCCCATTTTTTGTCTGCGGACATGGGGGTCACCGGTGGCAATTTCATCGTCGCCGAATCGGGCTCCGTGGCGGTCGTGACCAACGAAGGCAACGAAGGCATGTGCACCATCATGCCGCCTAAGGTGCATGTCGTCGTGACTGGCATAGAAAAAGTATTGCCGACGCTGTCCGATCTGGCCACCGTCATGCGATTGCTCCCGCGTTCTGCCACTGGGCAGTCGATATCAAACTATTTCTCGCTGCTGACCGGGCCGCGCGCCAGTGATGAACAGGATGGCCCCGAGCATATGTATTTTGTGCTGGTGGATGCGGGCCGGACGGGTTTGATTGGGACTGAATTTCAGGAGATGCTGCGTTGTATACGCTGTGGTGCCTGTATGAACCATTGCCCCGTTTACAGCAAAATCGGTGGCCATGCGTATGGCTGGGTGTATCCGGGACCGATGGGTAGTGTTCTCACGCCGTCTTATATTGGGGTCGACAAAGCAATGGATCTGCCGCAGGCTTCGACTCTGTGCGGTGAATGCCATGTCGTCTGTCCCGTAAAAATTCCTTTGCCGGATTTACTGCGTAAGCTCCGGGAAAAGCAGTTCGAAAAAGGTCTGCGTCCCGGCTTCGAATACCTGGCTTTCGGAATCTGGTCTTTTGTTGCGCAACGTCCGGCGCTCTACCGTATTGCTATGCGTGTGGCAGCGCGCGCGCTCAGCGCGATGGGCGGTACTCGTCGAATGATCAGCAAGCTGCCAATGGCTGGTGGATGGACCGATTATCGTGATATGCCTGCTCCCTCTGGAAAAACCTTCCGGGAACTTTATCGTGAACGCAAAAGATCTTGATCAATGACGAACCGCGAATCGCCTGTTAGCCAGTACAAAAGCAAGTCTGGCCTCAAACGGATTTTTTCTGCCTTCTTTAATTCAATGAATGGCTTTCGTACGGCATGGCGTTTCGAGCACGCTTTCCGTCAGGAGTTGGTTGTCGCCATACCGGGCATCATAGTGGCTGTACTGCTGCCGGTGACTGTGCTAGAACGCGTTGCTTTGATCGCCGTATTGGTTCTGATGTTAATCACCGAGTTGGTAAATTCCGCTATCGAGGCGGTGGTCGATCGTATCTCGCTTGATCACCACGAGCTCTCTAAAAATGCCAAGGATCTGGGCAGCGCCGCCGTCATGCTGGCAGTGATTCTGGCTGTGCTGACCTGGGCCGCGATCCTTGGCGCGTTGTGGACGCGCTGACTGCGCAATTCACAACGCAGCTACGTGCGTGACGTTACTGTCCGGGATTCATGAACTCTGCATGAATTTCATTCACTGCCTTGACCACGTCATCGGATAGCTTGATTGAATACGCATCGATGTCATACGCTAACTGCTCGATGCTGGTCGCCCCGATGATGGTAGAAGCAATGAACCATCTTGTATAGCACCAGGCCAGCGCTAGCTGGGTCGCTGTCATGCCATGATCTTTCGCTAAGTGCATATAACGCCGTGTGGCATCGACAACGCGTGGTCGCAGGTAGCGCGGACTCCAGTTCGGTGGGAAATGAGTCAATCGTCCAGCGGATTGTGGATTGTCGATGTACTTGCCAGTGAGCTGACCAAAGGCCAGCGGACTATAGGCCAGCATGCCAACGTTCTCTCGGTGGCAGGTTTCATCCAGGCCGCTCTCGAAACTACGGTTGGCCAGATGGTAGCCATTTTGTATTGATACGATGCGGGGTAGTCCCATGGTTTGGGACAAATGCACAAACTGTGACACGCCCCAAGCGCTCTCGTTGGAGACGCCAATATGGCGGATCTTGCCTTCCTTAATGAGCGCTTGCAAAACAGCGAGCGTTTCTTCGATCGCCACACATTCACGATCATGCGCAGGATTGAAGAATAATTGTCCAAAGACCGGTACGTTGCGGCTGGGCCAGTGCAGTTGGTAGAGATCGATGTAATCCGTCTGCAGACGTTTCAGACTGCTTTCGACAGCGGCGCGAATATTGGCTGCATCAAAATTGCTTTGCCCGTTGCGTATCCAGGTCATGGCTTTTGAAGGCCCAGCAATTTTGGTGGCCAGAATAATGTCTTTGCGACGCCCGGTTTTTTTTATCCAAGTGCCGATGATGCTTTCAGTGGCACCTTGTGTCTCTGCCCGTGGCATGACCGGATAGAGCTCTGCGGTATCAATGAAATTAATGCCACGCTCAAGCGCGTAGTCGAGCTGACTGTGGCCTTCGGCTTCGGTGTTCTGTTCACCAAAGGTCATCGTACCAAGGCATATTTTTGATACCTGCAGATCGCTATGCCCCAAATTTATTTTTTCCATGCTTGTCTCCGTCTGTTTATTTTTATGAAGTTTTTTTGATGTCATCAATGGATGCTGGCGCACGCGGAAGCGCATTCGATGACCAGTTCGGGTCCGCGATAAATCAGCCCGGTATAGAGTTGGATCAGACTGGCACCCGCGGCCATTTTTTCACTGGCATCCGCACCACTGAGAATGCCGCCCACGCCAATGATGGGAATTTCACCTTGTAAGACCTGATGCAGCGAGCGAATTACGCGCGTCGACAGATCGCGAACGGGCGCACCCGACAAGCCTCCAGTTTCATTCGCATGAGTCAAACCTTGTACCGCATCACGCGTGATGGTGGTGTTGGTGGCGATGACACCATCAATGCGGTTCCGTAGCAAGGCGCTTGCGATAGTGTCGATCTGCTCATCATCCAGATCCGGTGCAATTTTCAGCACCAGTGGAACGTAGCGTCCGTGTTTATCGGCCAGCCGCGACTGCGCCATTTTGAGCGCGGAGAGCAGTGCATCGATTTCGGAGGCCTGTTGTAGTTGACGCAAATTTTTTGTATTGGGTGATGAGATATTCACCGTGACATAAGCGGCGTAGGGATAGACTTTATTTAGGCAATACAGATAATCGTCAGTCGCACGCTCTATCGGCGTATCTGCATTTTTACCGATGTTCAGGCCAAGAATCCCCCGTTCCTCCTGATAGAAGCGCGAGGCCTGCACGTTACGCACGAAGGCATCGACGCCGCCGTTGTTGAATCCCATACGATTGATCAACGCCTGCGCCTCGGGCAGACGGAACATGCGTGGTTTTGGATTGCCGGGTTGGGCGCGCGGTGTGACAGTACCAATCTCAATAAAGCCGAAACCCAGCGCGGCTAGTCCGTCGATGTAAGCGCCATCCTTGTCCAGCCCGGCGGCAAGCCCCACCGGGTTGGGAAAAGTCAAACCCATCACTGTGCGCGGATCCGGCGCTGGTTGAGGCAGTAGATTGGTCAATCCAGCCGATGCGGCAAAACGCAAAGCGGGCAGTGTCAGGTCGTGAGCTTTCTCGGGGGCGAGCGAGAAAAGGAGCGGGCGAGCAAGCGAGTAAAGAAGTTTGTTTGACACGATCGGCGGGCGTTATGAGAAGGCCCGAGGATTGTACCTCTGCGCCAGATTTATTCGGCGGGCAGCGATTCCCAGTTTCCGTGGCGCAGAGCTTCGATAGGACTGAAATTGACTTTGTAGGCCATTTTCGCGCTCTCTTCGATCCAGTAGCCGAGATAAACATAGGGTATGCCGAGCTGCCTGGCCTGCTCGATTTGCCACAGGACGTTGTAGGTACCTAGGCTGGATTTGGGCAAGTCCGGATCAAAGAAGGTGTAAACCGATGACAGACCATCGTCGAGCACATCGATGATGCTCACCATCCGAAGTTCGCCATTGGGTTCACGGAACTCCACCAGCCGGGTGTTGACTTTGCTTTGCAAAAGAAACTGCGCGTACTGGTCGCGACTATCCTGATCCATTCCTCCACCCGAATGACGCACCGACTGGTAACGCAGATAGAGTTCATAGTGCTCATGCACATAGGCCAGCCGAGATACCCACGTCGACAGATGCTGATGCTGTTTCCATGAGCGGCGCTGGCTGCGGCTGGGGATAAAGTCCGCTACACGCACGCGCACTGGGGTGCATGCCTGGCAGCCATCACAGTAGGGGCGGTAGGTAAAAATGCCACTGCGTCGAAAACCGTTTTTCACCAGTTCGGAGTAAACGTCCGCGTTGATCAGATGCGAAGGTGTTGCTACTTGAGAGCGCGCCTGTCGGTCATCAAGGTAGCTGCACGGATAGGGCGCCGTCGCATAAAACTGCAGCGTCGAAAAGGGCAGGTCCTTGAGATGTGTCATTCGGTGGAGTGGCGGTCTGCAACCATAAGCAGGAATTTACACTGATCGTACCGAAAAGCGCAAAGCTTTGCTTTCATGCTGGCTCATAGAACATCAGTCTGGGTACCCAATGGGTGATCGCCGGCTGTGCAATAGCCGATTTCATGTGGGAAATGAATGTGGTGCGCGGCATAGTCCGCCCCCCCAGAGAGGCCAGATGGTTCGTCTCTTGTTGGCAATCGATCAATTCGACATCCTGGTCGCGCAGGAATTCAACCAGGTAGGCCAGCGCTGTCTTGGATGCATCGGTTGTTCTGGCAAACATTGACTCCCCATAGAACATGCGTCCGATGCAGATGCCATAGGCACCACCTACCAAATCATTATCCAGCCACAGCTCCGATGAATGGGCATACCCCAGCGCATGTAGCTGACAGTAGCCCGCGACGATCTCTTCCGAAATCCAGGTGCCCGAGGATCGCTCACGCGGAGCCGCGCAGGCCCGGATCACTGACTCAAAGGCGGTATCGAAGCGCACCTGCCAGCGGCCACCCGTGCGCATGCTCTGATCCACTTTCCTCAGGGTTTTGCGCAAGCTGTCTGAAATCTTGAACTCTGCGGTAGGTAGCACCATGCGCGGATCGGTACTCCACCAAAGCACCGGCTGGTTCTCTGAAAACCAGGGAAAAATGCCGTTTCGGTAGGCATCCAATAGCCGCGATGCTGACAGTTCGGCGCCCGCCGCCAGCAATCCAGGCGCCCCCTCTGCCTCGGTCAGAGCCTCGCTGACATCCGGAAAAGGTGTGTCTTTCTCGAGCCAGGGGATCATTCGCCTCACCAAGATAGATGAATATTTGCACTTATTCGGTGCGATTTATCGTGATGCATATTTCCGTTTATAAAAATTTGTTTATATTCAATGACTTAAAACATTGCTAGGAGGGCACCAAAGAGGAACGGATATTGCTACCAAGCAGTCTCGCTGGCTTATTTATGCACATAAACAGGGAGTTGTCATGGATTCATTCCGCAGCGGCGCGGATACGTTGTTCATTCTGCTTGGCGCCATCATGATTCTGGCGATGCATGCCGGATTTGCATTCCTCGAACTTGGCACGGTACGCAAGAAAAACCAGGTCAATGCGCTGGTGAAAATATTAGTCGATTTCGCCGTATCAACCATTGCTTATTTCTTCGTCGGGTACAGCATTGCCTACGGCGTTAACTTCTTCAGCAGCGCCGAGGTACTGGCCCAGAAGAGCGGTTTTGAATTGGTGAAGTTTTTCTTTCTGCTGACATTTGCCGCTGCGATACCGGCCATCATCTCCGGTGGTATTGCCGAGCGCGCACGTTTTCATCCGCAGTTGGCGGCCACTGCGCTGATGGTCGGGCTGATCTATCCGATCTTTGAAGGGATTGCCTGGAATCAGCGCTTCGGCATACAGGCATGGCTGGAGGCCAGTTACGGCGCCGCCTTTCATGACTTTGCTGGTTCGGTGGTGGTCCATGCCGTTGGCGGCTGGGCAGCGTTGCCGGCCGTGCTTCTGCTGGGGTCTCGCCGTGGACGCTATTCCAAAGATGGCAGCATTTCTGCCCACCCACCTTCTAGCATTCCATTTCTGGCACTCGGGGCCTGGATACTGGCCGTGGGCTGGTTCGGCTTCAATGTCATGAGCGCTCAAACTCTGGACAAGATGAATGGACTGGTCGCGATGAATTCGCTCATGGCGATGGTGGGCGGTACGCTGGTCGCGGTTGTCATTGGCAAAAACGATCCAGGCTTTGCTTATAACGGACCACTGGCCGGACTCGTCGCTATTTGCGCTGGCTCCGATCTGATGCATCCACTCGGCGCACTGGCCACCGGAGGTATCGCCGGCGCCATCTTTGTCTGGTTGTTTACGCTCACTCAAAACCGCTGGAAAATTGACGATGTACTCGGCGTTTGGCCTTTGCATGGCTTGTGTGGTGCATGGGGCGGTATCGCGGCAGGCATTTTTGGCGCACAAGCGGTTGGTGGTTTGGGTGGTGTATCGCTGATGTCTCAGTTAATAGGCACAGCGTTAGGTGTAGCTATTGCAGTGGTGGGGGGGGTGCTGGTCTATGGTCTTTTGAAAATCACCGTAGGAATACGGCTTGATCCTGAAGAGGAGTACGAAGGTGCTGACCTCTCGGTGCATAAAATCTCGTCGACAGCAGAGCGCGAAACCAGCTGGTAATACTCAGCTACTGATACGCATGCCCGGCGCAATGTCGAGTGCATGCACACCAAACGACTGACCGTCGCGTGATGCGGCGAGGTCTGCAAAAAACCGCTTCAGTGTATGCGTGACCGTGGGGAAAGCAAGATCGCCCCACGGTATTTCCTGCTCTTTGAACAACCGCACTTCCAGACTTTCAACGCCTGCGGCGAAATCAAGATCGCACAAGCGCGCGCGATAGAACAGATGTACTTGATGAACATGCGCGACGTTGAGCAAGCTGAACAGATCTAGCAATTCGATTCGTGCGCCGGCTTCTTCCAGCGTTTCGCGTGCTGCTGCCTCAGCGGTTGTCTCACCGTTTTCCATGAAGCCTGCCGGCAGTGTCCAGTAACCCCTGCGTGGCTCGATTGCGCGACGGCAGAGCAAAACCTGCGCACTGTCGCCCGCATCCCATAGCGGTATGCTGCCGACGACCATCTTGGGATTTTGATAGTGGATTTCGCTACAGCTCTCGCAAACATAACGAGACCGAGTGTCATCAGGCGGAATCCTGAGTGAGACGACGTGACCGCAGCTGGGACAGAAATTCATTCGGTAGCAGGTAGTGAGAAATGCCAGAGCAGATCTCGATTCAAGGTGTGTGCCGAGTTTAACATTCGCTGCGACGATAGAAGTTAGTTTGCATTAGCCGCAGATAGTCTGTATAGTCCCATCCTTCAGACGCGGGGTGGAGCAGTCTGGCAGCTCGTCGGGCTCATAACCCGAAGGTCACAGGTTCAAATCCTGTCCCCGCAACCAAACATCGTATCAAATCACAACAAGCCCCTGATCTTCAGGGGCTTTTGTTTTTCTTTCGTTGACGCGTTATGGCATCGTGGCTCAGCGAAAAGAACTCTTGCTTCAGCGCTTCTTGAACTTCAGTTTTTCCATCAGGTCATAGGCGTCCGAAAGTTCATTGCCTGAATCGCCTTTTTCAAAATCGCATGTCATGCTGAAGGGCTTTTTGATGCCGTCGACGGTCAGCTGCACCGAGATACCCTGGGGCGTGGAAAGACTGTATTCGACCTTACCGCTTGTAAAGACCACGCCTTTCATCCACTGCGAGCTGCTGGGTCCGAATTGTTCAAAGAAAATTTTAGGCTTGGGAGATTTTTCGTTAGGCAGCGTGATCTCCACTTTTTCTGGCGTGCCGAATTTGTAGAGGATCTGTTTTTGGTCGGTCTTAGATTGACAGAGTGACACTGATTTTTTGGAGTCCTCCAGCTGGCAGCTGAACAGTGATTTTTCGTCGGGTGAGCAAAGCGATGCTGCGTTGACCGAAAGGCTTGCCATAAGAATAATCCCGGCAAAAATAGACGTTTTGATGACTTGCATTGTGGTTCTCCAGTCTTTGAAAAATAGTCTGCCTCGATATATTAGCCTCTGTGGGCCACAGGTCCCGCAAGCTGCCTACGCGCAAGCGGGGCAGCGATTTCGGCAGCCTTCATTGGTGCACTGGCGTGCACCGTAGCCCGCCGGAACCCTCACGATTGAGGCAATGACAATCGGTTCGAAGTGCCCTATAATGCGCCCCATCGCTGGGACCAGCGTGGCGTGATCCGGCGCCCTGTCGAATTCCCAAGCCTTACACCGGTCAAGACCGCAGCAGTCGCCCCAAGAAAAATTCTACAACCGCGGGCGCTGATTGCCAGCAACAAAACCCATGCCTTACCCGTTTCAGTCTGGCTGACGCGGGCTTAGGATTGAGCTTCTCACTGCAACCAACTCGTATTGTACGAATCGTAGATGAATACCGTTGAGGCGAAAAAAGTCCTCGAGACTGCACTGTTGTGCACGCACGAGGCATTGTCGATCAATGAGCTGAAAAAGCTTTTTGCTGGTCATCCGGATAATCCTGATGAGGCGGAGTCCCTCCCTGACACCGATACCATCAAGGCCATGCTGGAAGAACTCGTTCAGGATTGGGAGGGGCGTGGCGTCGAACTGGTCAACCTGTCAACGGGCTGGCGGTTTCAGAGCTGCCCTGACATGAAGGTTTACCTCGACAGGCTGAACCCCGAGAAACCACCGAAATATACGCGGGCCACGCTTGAGACACTCGCCATCATCGCCTACCGCCAGCCAGTAACGCGTGGCGATATCGAAGAGATTCGTGGTGTGGCCGTGAACTCGCAGACGATCAAATTGCTTGAGGATCGTGGTTGGGTCGATGTGATTGGTCATCGTGATGTGCCTGGACGTCCTGCGCTACTGGCCACCACGAAACAATTTCTGGATGATTTGGGTTTGTCCTCATTGGAGCAGTTGCCGCCACTGCAGCAAGTAGGTGCTGACGTATTGCCAGAGGATGCGGCGGCCGCGGTTCAAGCAATGGAGCAGAACCTCCAGGCATCACTGGATCAGGCAGCGATTGATTTTTCCGAGCCGTCGATGGACGAGACTCCGCAGTCGGTAACACTGGCTCGCGGCGATCAGCAGGACAACGACCAAGACGTATCGCAAGAAGGAGCGCAAGAGGAAGCGCAAGAACAAGCGCAAGAGGGGAGTGAGGTATCGCTCCCGGATGAGCACGATGACAATGCTCCCACCGAATCAACACCAGATACACACGATGACCGCACCCGACCCGAATGACCCTCAGTCGCCGCCTCAGAGCGGTGATGCAGCAGAAAACACCGGTGACACGACCGCCGGTAATGATGCGCCTTCAAGAGACAAGGCGAGACAGGACAAGAAAAATCCTCGCCGTGGTGTCCGCGGTCCGCGTGCCTTGCGACGCTCGCGAGGACCCGACAAAGACGGCGAATCAGGAAAGCCAGGTGCACCTCCTGATCGAACCAGCGCCAACATGGCCGTCCGCGAACCGCAGCGTGGCAAACCAGGCCCGCGCCAGAAACCTCAGCACACCAATCAACGCCACGGTCAGCGCAATGCAGGAGCAGACGCTGATGCAATTTTCAGTTTTGTTACCTCGGATGACTACGATCGAGTCGCCGCTGGCGAGGAAGCACTCACTACTGCCAAACACGGTACTCGGCATCAGAAGCCAGCACGTCGCGACCTGACTGCTGATGATGATGCGCCCAAGCTGCATAAAGTACTGGCCGAGGCTGGTCTGGGTTCTCGCCGCGATATGGAAGAACTGATCATTGCAGGCAGGGTATCCGTCAACGGTGAGCCTGCGCATATCGGTCAACGCATACTGCCGGCTGATCAGGTCAGAATCAACGGCAAACTCGTACAACGTAAAGTCAGCACTCGTCCTCCGCGCGTGCTGGTCTATCACAAGCCTTCGGGCGAAATCGTCAGCACCAGTGATCCCGAGGGCCGCGCTACTGTTTTTGATCGATTGCCCACTATGAAGGTCGGCAAATGGCTGGCTGTTGGTCGCCTCGATTTCAATACGGAAGGTTTGCTTCTCTTTACCACTTCAGGTGATCTGGCCAACAAGCTCATGCATCCACGCTACGGCATCGAGCGGGAATATGCAGTCCGCACGCTCGGGGAACTAGAAGAAGGCATGCGGCAGAAATTGCTCTCGGGCGTCGAGCTTGATGATGGCCTTGCACAGTTCAACAAGATTGTTGATGGTGGTGGAGATGGCGCAAATCGCTGGTATCGCGTCACGATTTCCGAGGGCCGCAATCGCGAGGTGCGTCGGATGTTCGAATCGATCGGGTTGACCGTTTCGCGTCTGATCCGAACACGTTACGGCTCGCTCACTTTGCCCAGCAATCTCAAGCGTGGCCGATGGGAAGAGATGGATGAGCATGCGGTACGTGCACTGATGGCGGCCAATGGCCTTCAAAAGCCGGCGGGCCGCACGCAGGACACTCGCGGTGGCCCCGGCAAAGGAAAATTTGGTGGGCCGCCGAATCGCAATGGCAATAACGGCAACTTCAACGGCAATGTGAACGGCAACGGCAATGCCAATACGAACGGTAATGCCTACGGCAATAACGCTGGTCGGAGTGCGCCGCGTTCTCGTCAGCCTGATCCTTTGCAGACAGCGCTCGGATTCCCGACCGCGCCACAAGGCGGCCGTGGCCAGCGCAGCGGTCAGGGTGACCCAAGGCGCCGCAGCGGGCAAGCAGCGACCGGCAGTTCATGGACATCGGATCGCTATGGCACGGGTGCACCGCAAAAGCGTCGTTCGCGCGGTTAAGCGTCTTGCTCGACAGAGTCTCGGAATCTGCGGTGCCGGTTTGGGCAAATGATCTTAATTTGATAATTCTGTTCATTGCCTTGTGCGTTGCGGTGAGATGCCTTATCGCCTATAATCAGGGACTTAACAAAGCTTCCGGCGGTCGGGCAGCGAGATGCAAGTCGTCTCTCACCCATTACAGGCAGTTCAGGGAGCACAAAGAAAGATGGGCAGATGCCCATTTTTTTTTTTCTGAAAAAGTTGATGTTGTGCTTGTGCGAGGGGTCATTCTTTGTTGTTCGCGTTGATTGAAAAGACAGTCACCGGCATGGGATACGAGCTGGTCGATTTTGAACAGGCCGCACGCGGGCTGCTGCGCGTCTATATCGACGTCATGCCCGAAGAGAACCGTGCAGTGACCGTGGAAGATTGCGAGAAAGTTACGCATCAGTTGCTGCATGTACTGACGGTCGAGAACGCGAGCTATGAGCGTCTCGAGGTCTCGTCGCCCGGACTAGATCGTCCGCTGAAGAAGTTGTCGGATTACAGTCGTTTTGCAGGGCATGAGGCGGTCGTCAAATTAAGGATGGCAACGCCGGGTGGCGGTAACCGCAAGTCCTTTGAAGGCATCTTGCATGAGCCAAAGGGCGAGACGCTCAGACTTGAATTTGAAGGAAATGAAGGGCCGGCGATGCTGGAGTTTTCGCTGGCGGAAGTGGACAAGGCACGCTTAGTGCCCATAGTGGATTTCAGGAGCCGTAAATGAGTCGCGAAATTTTGTTGCTGGTCGATGCGCTGGCGCGCGAGAAGAATGTCGACAAGGATGTCGTCTTCGGAGCGCTTGAGCATGCACTGGCCCAAGCTACCAAGAAACGCTACGAAGGCGAGGTCGATATTCGCGTTGCCATCGATCGCGAGACTGGCGAGTTCGAATCGTTCCGTCGTTGGCATGTTGTACCCGACGAAGCCGGTCTGCAGATGCCCGATCAGGAAATTCTGCTCTTCGAAGCCAAAGAACAAATTGAAGATATCGAGGTCGATGATTTCATCGAAGAACCGATTGAATCTGTGGAGTTCGGTCGCCGTTTTGCCCAAGACACCAAACAAGTCGTCCTGCAGCGCATTCGCGATGCCGAGCGCGAGCAGATTCTCGCCGACTTCCTTGAGCGCGGCGACGTGCTTGTCACCGGCACCATCAAGCGCATGGAGCGCGGTGATGCGATCGTTGAGTCCGGCAAGATCGAAGCTCGTTTGCCGCGCGATCAGATGATCCCCAAAGAGAATTTGCGCATAGGCGACCGAGTACGTGCTTACATTTTGCGTATTGATCGCAATGCACGCGGTCCTCAGGTCATCCTGTCGCGCACGGCACCTGAATTCATCATGAAGCTTTTCGAGCTCGAAGTTCCCGAGATCGAGCAGGGACTGCTTCAGATCAAATCCGCCGCCCGTGACTCGGGTGTGCGCGCCAAGATTGCCGTCTTCACCAGCGACAAACGCATTGATCCTATCGGTACCTGTGTTGGTATGCGCGGTTCACGAGTACAGAGTGTGACCGGCGAACTGGGCGGCGAGCGTGTGGACATCGTGCTTTGGTCGGATGATCCCGCGCAATTTGTCATTGGCGCACTGGCACCCGCCAACGTCTCATCGATCGTGGTGGACGAAGACAAGCATGCAATGGATGTTGTGGTCGACGAAGAAAACCTGGCGATTGCGATTGGTCGCGGTGGTCAAAACGTTCGTTTGGCCAGCGAGCTGACAGGCTGGCAGATCAACATCATGACCGCTGAAGAGTCGGCTGATAAGGCAGCCTCGGAGACTGCGGTGATTCGCGGTCTGTTCATGGAAAAACTCGATGTTGACGAGGAAGTTGCTGACATTCTTGCGCAAGAAGGTTTTTCTACGCTTGAAGAAATCGCTTATGTACCCATCACCGAAATGCTGGAAATAGAAGCGTTCGACGAAGACACCGTGAATGAACTGCGCAACCGTGCGCGCGATGCGCTCGTCACCGAAGCGATCGCCTCCGAGGAAGGCCTCGAGGGCATGGAAGATGCGCTGATCAATCTCGAGGGTATGGATCGGGTCACTGCAGGCAAGCTCGGTCTCGCCGGCGTGAAAACTCTGGATGCATTTTCCGGTCTGGCATACGACGAATTCGGTGCGATTCTGGCTCTGTCTGCAGATCGTGCTCGTCAGTTGATTGAACACGAGTTCAGCGATGTGACGGACGATGAGATGAAACTGATTGACGCGAAATATGATGACCGTGCGAAGGCCCTGCAGGCCTACGTCTGGAGCCTCGTTGAGAGTAAGTAAGCTCCCCGGACATGAAACCTTCGCAAAAGCATCACTAGAAAAGAGGACTGAATGGCAAGTAACAATGTCGCCCAATTTGCCACCGAGCTGAAAATGCCCGCTGACTTGCTGCTCAAGCAGCTCAAGGATGCTGGCGTCGACAAAAGCTCGGTTGAAGACACGCTGTCTAAGGAAGACAAGGACAAGCTGCTCGGGCATTTGCGCAAAGTTCACGGTGCTGCAGCCGATGGCGAAAAGAAAAAAATCACGCTGACCCGCAAAGAAACGACCGAAATCAAGCAGGCCGATTCCAGTGGCAAGTCACGCACCATTCAGGTCGAAGTTCGCAAGAAGCGTACTTTCGTCAAACGCGACGATGCGCCTGTTGCGCAGGAACCAGAAGCACCCAAAGCTCCCATCATTGACGAAGCCGAGCAGGCACGGCGTGACGAGGAAGCTCGCCGTCAGGCAGAGCTGATCGCAAGACAAGAAGCCGATCTGCGTGAGAAGCAGGAGCGACTCGCCAAACTCGAAGCGCAGAGAGAAGCTGAAAAGGCGGCGGATGCAGCACTCGCTCAGGCGCAGCAACAGCAAATCACTGCCGAACCAAATGCGGAAGCCCAACAGCTGCTGAAAGAAGCAAGCGAGCGCGCAAGCGCCACCGAAGAAGCGCGCAAAGCGGTGGCTGACGAAGTTGCGCAAATCAAGATGATGATGAGTACCCCGCGCAAGGTCATCAAGGCACCCGAACCCGTTGCGCCCGCAGCTCGTGCAGAAGGTACTTTGCATCGCCCCGCCGATAAAAAGCCTAGCGAGAAAAAAGACGACAAGAAGCCGGGTGAGAAGAAATCCATCAAGTCCGCCAATGTTTCGTCGACCTGGCAGGACGATGCAAAGAAACGTAGCCCCGGCGGTCTCAAGACGCGTGGACCCAGCGGTGGTGGTGGTCGTGATGGTTGGCGCGCAGGTCCCCGCGGCCGTCGCAACACCAGCAATGAAGATCGCGAAACCAACTTCCAGCAACCGACCGAAGCCGTCGTTCGTGAAGTGCATGTACCGGAAACAATTACGGTCGCTGAGCTGGCACACAAAATGGCCGTCAAGGCCTCCGAGGTCATCAAGCAACTGATGAAACTGGGTCAGATGGTCACCATCAATCAGGTACTGGATCAGGAAACTGCCATGATCCTGGTCGAAGAAATGGGCCATATTGCACACGCTGCCAAACTCGATGATCCCGAAGCGCTGCTCGAAGTGGGTACCGAGAACGTCGACGCTGAACTTCTGCCGCGTGCTCCGGTTGTGACCGTCATGGGCCACGTCGATCACGGCAAGACCTCGCTGCTTGATTACATCCGACGTGCGAAGGTAGCGTCCGGTGAGGCGGGTGGTATTACTCAGCACATTGGCGCCTACCACGTTGAAACGCCGCGCGGCATGATCACCTTCCTCGATACTCCGGGTCACGAGGCGTTTACCGCCATGCGTGCCCGTGGTGCAAAGGCGACCGATATCGTCATTCTGGTGGTGGCTGCCGATGACGGCGTGATGCCGCAGACCAAAGAAGCGATTGCACACGCAAAAGCGGCTGGCGTGCCGCTTGTGGTGGCGGTTAACAAGATCGACAAACCGGGTGCTAACCCTGATCGCGTCAAGCAAGAGCTCGTCGCCGAACAGGTGGTGCCTGAAGAATACGGTGGCGAATCTCCGTTCATCTCGGTGTCCGCAAAAACCGGCGAGGGTATTGATACCTTGCTTGAGAACGTGTTGTTGCAGGCTGAAGTTCTTGAACTCAAAGCTGCTGTCGATGCGCCTGCCAAAGGTTTGGTGATCGAAGCGAAACTCGACAAGGGCCGTGGTCCGGTTGCAACCATCATGGTGCAATCTGGCACGCTAAGACGTGGCGATATCGTACTCGCAGGATCGTCATACGGTCGTGTCCGCGCCATGCTGGATGAAAACGGCAAATCAATTACCGAAGCAGGGCCTTCGATTCCAGTTGAAATTCAAGGTCTGACCGAAGTGCCGGCGGCCGGTGAAGAAGCTATGGTGCTGACCGACGAGCGCAAGGCGCGTGAAATCGCCTTGTTCAGACAAGGCAAGTACCGCGATGTGAAGCTCGCCAAACAGCAGGCCGCTAAACTCGAAAACATGTTCGAACAGATGGCCGAAGGCGAAGTCAAGAATCTCGCCCTCATCATCAAATCCGATGTGCAGGGTTCGCAGGAAGCTCTGGTCAGCTCCATGCAAAAACTCTCCACCAGCGAAGTACGCGTGCAGGTGGTGCATGCAGCGGTGGGCGGTATCAGCGAATCCGATGTCAATCTGGCGCTGGCCTCCAAGGCTGTCATCATCGGTTTCAATGTGCGTGCAGATGCATCGGCACGCAAGTTGGCGGAATCCAGCGGCATCGATATTCGTTACTACAACATCATTTACGACGCGATTGACGAAATCAAGGCAGCCATGGGTGGCATGCTGTCGCCAGAGAAGCGCGAAAATTCGCTGGGTCTGGTCGAGATCCGTCAGGTCTTCATGGTCAGCAAAGTCGGCGCCATTGCTGGTTGCTATGTGCTCGAGGGCATGGTCAAGCGTGGCGCGCATGTGCGTCTGTTGCGCGACAACGTCGTGCTCTGGACTGGCGAACTTGATTCACTCAAACGCTTCAAGGATGACGTGAAGGAAGTGAAATCCGGTTTCGAGTGTGGTTTGTCACTGAAGAACTACAACGACATCAAAGAAGGCGACCAGCTCGAAGTGTTCGAAGTCCAGGAAGTCGCGCGTACGCTCTGATTCATTAAAGATGAAGTCGCTGGATCCCGGCCTCTGCCGGGAGCGAGTGGGGGACTCGGGTCGCATGCGATCCGCCCACGTAGCATTCATCACATGCAGGTGATGACGATTTTGAGACCAGCAGTTCTTCAAACGTCATCCCGGCGCAGGCCGGGATCCAGTGTCTTTGAACCTCATCTTTGAACTCCATCCATCCATGGCCAAGCACAGCAAATCCATCCCCGGCCGAGGCCAGCGCGTCGCAGACCAAATCCAGCGCGATCTCGCAGAACTGATCGCCATGGAGCTCAAAGATCCACGTGTCGGAATGATCACGCTGACTGAAGTTCAGCTCACCCCAGACTACGCGCATGCGAAGATTTTTTTCACCACGCTCGTTGATGATCCGGCTGCTGTGCAAAACACACTTAAAGGCCTTCAGACTGCTTCCGGCTTTTTGCGTAATCAGTTGGGTAAGCGATTGAGTATTCATACGCTGCCTGAACTGCATTTCGTGCACGACATCTCCACCTCGCGTGGCGCCGCCTTGTCAAAACTGATCGACGAGGCCAATGCCACCCGCGCAAAAGATGCAGACGAGCAGTAAATTGCACATCTCCGCGTAATTCCCATTCATGAGCCAGCCAGCCAAGCGCAAACGCGTCCCTGTTCACGGGGTGCTTCTGCTCGACAAGCCTGAAGGCATTTCCAGTGCACAGGCGCTGGCCAAGGCCAAGTGGTTGTTGAATGCTGAAAAAGCCGGGCACACCGGAACGCTCGATCCCTTTGCGACAGGCCTTTTGCCACTGTGCTTTGGTGAAGCGACCAAATTTTCCAGCGATCTGCTCGACGCCGATAAAACATACGAGGCGACGATTCGTCTGGGCGTAACAACGACGACCGGTGATCCTGAAGGGGAAGTGCTCGAGACGCGCGAAGTAGATGTGCAACGGGCTCAGATCGAGTCGGTTTTAGATAAATTTCGTGGTCCTATCGATCAGATACCCCCGATGTATTCCGCTTTGAAACGCGACGGCAAACCGCTGTACGCGTATGCGCGCGAAGGCAAGACGCTCGAGCGCGAAGCCAGATCTGTCATCATTCATGAGCTTGCGCTCGTTTCATTTGCCGCTCCTGATATTCGGATCCGTGTCCGTTGCAGCAAAGGGACCTATATTCGGGTACTAGGCGAAGACATTGGTCACGTGTTAGGAACGGGTGCGCACCTGATATCGCTGCGACGTGTTGGTGTGGGAAATTTATTGATAGCCGATGCAATGACTATCGATGCACTGGCCGCTTTGTCCGAGACTGAAAGGAAGAGCAGTCTTCTTCCTGCCGACAGCCTGCTATCCGAATTAATTCCCGTAGTACTGCCGCCAGAGCTAGCTAGTCGATTCATGCAGGGCCAACGTCTGGTGCTAGGTAAGGAAGGTCTCGACTTTCCCTCGGGTGGTTTTGAGCGAGTGAAGGTATTAGATGCCACGAAAATGCTGCTCGGGGTAGCAAGCTTATCTGCTGAGGGAATGTTGCAGCCCGAGCGGCTAGTTTCTGCGAAGGACGTCACAGAAAATCTATTTGATTTTAACTAATAATAAAATTCATATTTATTGCGATGAACCGGATGCGATTTCATTCAACCCTCTTGAAAAATACCCTATTGTTTCCAAAACTTTCGGCTGATCTTCTGCATTTAAAAGGCGACAGAACTGCGCATTCAATTCATCATTGGAGCTTGCAACCGCATCTGCCATAAAAACAGTTAGGCCTGCGAATGTCAGAATTGAAGGACTTAATTTTTTAATATCATTCAAAATGTGCACGCCTTGACTAATGGCATAAACATCACCGCGTGTTAAATTATCAATCGCAATGTCACATTGATCTATAAACATCGATTGCACGGCTGCCCATTGCTTTGAGTCCGTAATATTGTGAAAGAAATCAGTCTGTTTACTAGAGATCAATGTTTTTAATTCAATTTGGGTCATTGGACCTTTGATTTCCTTTAACTCGTCTGCAAAATCGCGGACAAAATCGGAAACCCTGTTCTGATACAAAGGTTGCATATACAACTTAAACTGGCGTTTTTCCACGGAATCATTTCTGAGAATGTCTCTCAAGGGTTCCTTCGTTGCAAGTAAATTTTGCACATGATTTTTTATCTTCTCAGGCATTCCGCGATTGAGCGTTTCCTGTGCTTCTTTTTTTGCCGCAATCGCCGACTTTATCTCGTAGGCTAATTTCTGTGCATTGCCTAATTTGTGCTTATCAGGAAGGTGTCTTTTAATTTCGTTGGTGACCTCCACGCCGCTATCTTTCAACATGCGGGTTATTTCCTTGTTCGCCTCTTGCCGCGCCTGGCCGGCCACGCTATCGATCCTGTCCAGCAGTCGGTTGAAAATGTTGCTTTCAGATTTTTTTACTATCTGATAACCCGGTATAGTCGCTTCAGCGTTATTGAACCCCCATTTAATCCAGCGAGATGTTTCCTTAGCAGGTTGATTGATATTCCCTTTAATCTCAGGCGCTGTGATTTGTTTGATGAATTCGTCAAGACGACGTTCAGGCGACCGATTTGCGTCTAATTTGCTCATGGGTTTAAATTCCTTAGGTGAGGGCGGATCATCTTCAGGTCTCCTACTTGGCAGAAAGTTTGGCTTTAGCCGCAACCAATGCTTTTTGTGTAACTTTTCGGATAATTTTGTTCCTCACAAATGTTTTGTCGTTTCGAGCGCAATGTTTTTGCAACTCATTGAAAATGCAAGGAATTTCTCGAAATTGACATAATTCAGTGTTAAAATCTTGGGTTTTCCTGCTTCGGCCTATCTCCCCATGTCAAACACCGACCGCGCTTTGCGCAACATCGCCATCATTGCCCACGTTGACCACGGCAAAACCACGCTGGTTGACCAGCTGCTGCGGCAGTCCGGTACCTTCCGCGAAAACCAGCAGGTAGATACCCGCGTGATGGATTCCAACGACCTTGAAAAAGAGCGTGGCATCACCATCCTCGCGAAAAATTGCGCGGTGGAATACAAGGGCACGCATATCAATATCGTCGACACCCCCGGCCACGCCGACTTTGGCGGTGAGGTGGAGCGAGTGCTCTCGATGGTCGACTCCGTGTTGCTGCTGGTGGATGCCGTCGAAGGCCCGATGCCCCAGACCCGTTTCGTGACCCGCAAGGCGCTGGCGCTGGGCTTGAAGCCCATCGTTGTCGTCAACAAGATCGATCGTCCCGGTGCGCGTCCGGAGTGGGTGATCAACGCGACCTTTGAATTGTTCGACAAGCTCGGCGCTACCGAAGAGCAGCTCGATTTCCCTGTGGTCTTTGCTTCCGCACTGAATGGTTATGCCAGCCTTGATTCCGATGTGCGTGAAGGCGACATGACGCCGCTGTTTGATGCTGTGTTGCGCCACGTCCCCGTGCGTGATGATGATCCTGACGGTCCTCTCCAGCTGCAAATTTCCTCGCTTGATTATTCATCCTATGTCGGCAAGATCGGTATCGGTCGTATCAGCCGCGGCCGTGTCAAAGCGTTGCAGGATGTTGTGATCATGAACGGACCAGAAGGCACGCCGGTCAAGGCGCGCATCAATCAGGTACTGAAATTCAAAGGTCTGGAGCGCGAAATTGCTGCTGAAGCTTGGGCGGGCGACATCGTACTGATTAACGGTATTGAAGAACTGGGCATTGGCACCACCGTGTGTGCTGTTGATACCCCCGATGCGTTGCCGATGCTGACCGTCGATGAGCCAACACTGACCATGAACTTCATGGTCAACACCTCGCCGCTGGCTGGTCGTGAAGGCAAGTTCGTCACTAGCCGTCAGCTGCGTGAGCGTCTTGATCGTGAGCTCAAGGCGAATGTGGCATTGCGTGTGGCACCCACCGATGACGACACTATTTTTGAAGTGTCTGGTCGCGGCGAACTCCACCTGACGATTTTGCTGGAAAACATGCGCCGTGAAGGTTACGAGCTAGCTGTCTCGCGTCCGCGCGTTGTGTTCAAGATGGTCGATGGTGAGCGGCAGGAGCCTTTTGAGAATCTGAGCGTTGATGTGGAAGAGGCGCATCAGGGCGGTGTGATGGAAGAACTGGGTCGCCGCCGTGGTGATCTGCAGGACATGCAACCGGACGGCAAAGGGCGTGTGCGACTGGAATACCGTATGCCAGCGCGCGGCCTGATTGGCTTTCAGGGCGAATTCATGACACTGACTCGCGGTACCGGCTTGATGAGCCATGTGTTTGACGCTTATGGCCCTGTGGATCCTAACAAAGGTGAACTCGCCGGCCGTCGCAATGGTGTGCTCATCTCGCAAGATGACGGCGCTGCTGTTGCATATGCACTCTGGAAATTACAGGAGCGTGGCCGCATGTTCGTCAGTCACAATGACCCGGTGTATGAGGGCATGATCATCGGCATTCATTCGCGCGAAAACGATCTGGTCGTCAACCCGATCAAGGGTAAGCAGCTGACCAACGTACGAGCTTCTGGCACCGATGAAGCAGTGAGACTGGTACCGCCCATTGATTTGACTCTCGAGTATGCAGTCGAGTTTATCGATGACGATGAGCTGGTCGAGATCACGCCAAAGAGCATTCGTCTGCGCAAACGCTTCCTGAAGGAGCATGAGCGTAAGAAGGCTTCAAGAGAAGCAGCTTAATCTCTTTTGTATCTTGTTAAAAAAGCGCCTTCGGGCGCTTTTTTTAATGCGTTGTTTTAAGGACGTCGCTGAGCGCTCCGAACAGTGCGCTGATCTGCGCCTCGTCGATGATCAGTGGTGGTGACAGCGCAATGATGTCGCCGGTAGTTCTGATCAGGACATTTTTCTCCCAGAAGCAGCGCTCGAAAACTTCGTAAGCGCGTGCCGTTGGCTTACCAGGCCGAGGCTCAAGTTCGATGGCACAGACCAATCCAATGTTACGAATGTCTTTTACGTGCGGAAGGCCGCGCAGTGCGTGCGCAGCATTTTCAAATGCAGGTGACATAGAAGCCGCACGCTCGAACAGAGCTTCCTCACGATAAACATCTAGTGCGACGATGGCTGCGGCACTGGCCAGCGGATGACCGCTGTAGGTGTAGCCGTGATAGAACTCAATGATGTTCTCTGGTGCGCGCGACATGAATTCGTCGTAGATCGCTTGCTTCGCTATGACTGCACCCATCGGCACCGCTGCATTCGTCAAACCTTTGGCACAGCAGATGATGTCGGGGATGACGTCAAAATAATTCGCTGCAAACGCCGTTCCTATTCGACCAAATCCAGTAATGACTTCATCAAAGATCAGCAGGATGCCGTACTTGTCACATACCGCACGCAGTTTGTTCAGATAGCCTTTGGGTGGAATGATCACACCGGTCGAGCCCTGCACTGGTTCGACAATCAGTGCAGCTATCGTGGCAGGGTCGTGCAGTGCTAGCAGACGCTGCTCGAACTCATCAGCGATCTCGGCACCGTGTTCCGGTACGCCACGCGCAAAAGCATTGCGTTTGATGTCGAGTGGATGACGCAGATGATCCACGCCGGACAGAGCGGGGCCGAAGTGCTTGCGGTTGCCAGCGATGCCGCCGACGGCGATCCCGCCGAAACCCACGCCGTGATAGCCACGTTCACGTCCAATCAGCTTGGTGCGCAACCCGTCGCCGCGCATGCGGTGATACGCCAGCGCCATCTTCAGTGCGGTATCGACCGCCTCTGAGCCGCTATTACAGAAGAAAACACGATTCAGATCAGCCGGTGCCATGGCGGCCAAGCTGCTGGCAGCCTCGAAAGCTTTTACATGCCCCATCTGGAATGGCGTGCCGAAATCCATGGTCTGGGCTTGCTCGACAATGGCTTGGGTGATTTTAGGATGGGCGTGGCCAGCATTCACACACCACAAGCCGGCTGTCCCATCGAGAATTTGGCGTCCGTCTTCGGCGGTGTAGTACATGCCCTTGGCAGCCTTCAGTAGGCGTGGGCGAGATTTGAACTGACGATTGGCCGTAAACGGCATCCAGTAGTGAGAAGTATCGAGGCTCATGGTCAGAATGATTTCAGATTGATACCAAGTGATTATCGAAAAGTGTCCCGAGCCGTTACTTTACTGTATGACACGAGGGCTGGGTCAGAGTCGGTAAAATGCGGGCTTTCGAATTAAGTTTGCTCCGCGTGAAAGATAAAAATCACTTACCCGCTCGACGTCTATCGGTCGCACCGATGATGGACTGGACCGATCGCCATTGCCGCATGTTCCATCGGCAGATTACGCGTCACACTTGGCTCTATACAGAGATGGTCACGACCGGGGCGATCATTCACGGTGATAGGGCACGTCATCTTGATTTCAGTGATGAGGAACACCCGGTGGCGCTGCAGCTGGGCGGCAGCGAGCCTGATGATCTTGCCCAGTGCGCGAAACTCGGAGAGCAATGGGGGTATGACGAGATCAACCTCAATTGCGGCTGTCCCTCGGAGCGCGTCCAGCGCGGTGCGTTCGGCGCCTGCTTGATGGCCGAGCCTGCGCTGGTAGCTGATTGTGTGAAGGCCATGCGCGACGCTGTAGGTATTGACGTCACTGTCAAGCATCGTATCGGCATCAATGATGTAGACAGTTATGGTTTCGTACGCGACTTCGTTGGTCATGTGGCTGATGCAGGATGCAAAACTTTTATCGTGCATGCACGTAATGCGATTCTTAGCGGATTGTCACCCAAAGAAAATCGCGAAATTCCACCGCTGCGTTATGACTATGCCTACCAGCTGAAAAAAGATTTTCCGCAACTGGAAATCATCATCAATGGCGGAATCCGAACGCTAGCTGAGATTGATAGTCATCTGGCTCGGGTGGATGGTGTAATGCTCGGTCGTGAGGCTTATCACAACCCCTACCTCATGGCCGATTTTGATTCACGTTATTACGGTGAATCCGGGCACGCGCGCACGCGTGTGCAGATAATCAATGCGATGCTGCCGTATATTCGTGCTCAGCTTGCCTTGGGTGGGCCGAGGCTCAACAGTATCACCCGCCATATGCTGGGATTGATGACCGGTTTGCCCGGTGCGCGCCGTTTTCGTCAAAATCTGTCTGACGCAAAGCAGCTGGCGAGCGGCGATGCAGATGTATTGCTGCGTGCAGCGGAAGCGGTCAGTATGCCTTGAGGCGGTTGTACAGAGTTTTAAGGCTAATGCCCAAAGTTTCGGCCGTCAGACGCTTGTTGCCCCGGTAATGATGCAGTGTCGCTAGAATGATTTCTTTCTGTACATCGGCTAATGCGGTACCGATCGTGAAATCAAGAATGCCATCAATCACCCGCGCTATTTTTTTACCAGCCACGGTTGGAATTTCCAATGTCAGTACGTCCGCAGAGAGAATAAAAGCGCGATGCACCAGATTTTTCAATTCGCGCACATTGCCTGGCCAGCGATGGCTGTGTAGTTGCTTCAGAGCCGATCTTGAAAATCGCTTACTAGTAGCAGCGTCCCGATTCAGTTCTTCTAAAAAATGATTTGCCAGTAATTCCGTATCATTGCCACGCTCACGCAATGGAGGAACACGGATGGGAAATACCGCTAACCGGTACATCAAATCCTGCCGCAGGCTACCTGTCTGTACAGCATCTTTTAGTGAGCGATTAGTCGCTGCAATCAATCGAACATTCACCTGAACGGCATCGCTGCCGCCGACACGATAAAAATTGCCGCACTCCAGAACGCGGAGTATTTTGACTTGCAGATCAGGCGGCATTTCGGTGATCTCATCAAGAAAGAGCGTGCCGCCTGATGCGTGCTCAAAGTAACCTGCCTGCATTCTCAAAGCCCCAGTGAAGCTGCCTTTCTCGTGCCCAAACAAAGCCGCTTCAATCAAGTGATCCGGAATCGCGCCACAGTTGACTGCAACAAATTGCTTGTCGGTGCGCTGACCTGAAAAATGGATGGCCTGGGCAATAAGCTCTTTGCCCGTGCCGCTCTCTCCCTCGAGAAATACCGTTGCCTCCGTTGCCGAGACTCGTTCAATCTGGCGATACAAAGACAGCATCGCTTGTGAGCTACCGTAGAGTGGGCCGAGGTGCATCGCAGAGCTTGATTGCGCCATTGCAGACCATAAAAGTTAAAAGCTATCAATCTGCACGAGCGCACACAAAAAACACTGTCTGATATCAAACGAAGGATGTCAGTGGTGCCTTTACTTTTATTGAGCTGTCTTGATCTATATCGATCTGCTATGCCGCTGCGCAGAAGACTGCCCTGAGTGTTGAAACTTATGCACGATGGCCAAGTCAAGAAGATAGGTAACGACTTTACCGTGAGTTGAAAGGAATAGGAATGAATCTGAAATTGCATAGTTCAAAATTACTTGTCTTGTCGGGCTTGATGGCTATCAGTCTTGCTGCCTGCAATCGCGGCGGTGGCAGTGGTGGCACGGAGCAAGCAGGTCCCGGTACCACAGCGCCACCAGCACAGTCGGCGCCAGAGGCAACGCCATCGACACCATCAACGCCACCACCAGCGGACAAGGACACCAAACCCGGCACGACGACAACACCACCTTCAGGCGGTAGTTCTGGTAGCAGTTCAAGCGGTACATCAGCCGCACCTAGCGGTATGCCAGGCAGTGGCTTGGGTGAAAGAGGTTCATTTGGTGGTCTGGGCTCTGCCTCTGGCACGTCGGGCGGTACCTCATCGGACAGTATGGGTGGCAGCTCCAGGGGTGGGTCGCGTTGAAAAGTCTGAGTGCCGCGCATAGATATCTCAGGGTTCTATGCCGCACGTGTTGATTGTTGATGAGGACCTCGTTTCCAGCAATTTTTTGCGGGAGGTGGCGCGCGAAGAAGGTCTGAGTAGTGTCGTAGTGACGAGTCTCAGACTGGCCTCGATACAAATCACATTACAGCGACCTGACATCATTTTTACGGCTCAGCATCTTGGCGATGGCTCTGGTCTCGGCCTACTCGATTGCAGCGGGGAATCTAGCAGGATGAGGGTGATTTTGATGATGGCTGATCCCAATGTAGATGCTGTCATTAATGCTTGGCGTCTAGGCGCGATGGACTATCTGACCAAGCCGCTGGATCTGCATCGTGTCCGACGATGGCTGCGTGAATTGCCGGTCGCCGCAAAGGACGCTAGCCGACAAGTGGGTTTCACACGATTGATGGGGGACTCAGCCGCGATGCAAACACTGTCTGAGCACATCGGCCGTGTGGCACCTACCGAGGCGACTGTATTTTTGCTCGGAGAGAGTGGTACTGGTAAAGAGTTGGTTGCGCAAAAAATTCATGCGCAAAGCCCTCGTCATCATCAGCCTTTCCTTCCCATCAATTGCGGTGCGATTTCACCGCAACTCATCGAAAGTGAAATTTTTGGTCATGAGAAGGGCAGCTTTACTGGCGCTGATCGTCAGCATAAAGGTTACTTTGAGCGGGCTTGTGGCGGTACGCTGTTTCTCGATGAAGTTGTCGAAATGCCGGTGAACTTGCAGGTCAAGCTGCTACGCGTTCTGGAGACCGGTACATTCATGCGCATTGGTAGCCATCAGACGCTGAGCGCCGACGTACGAATCATCGCCGCAACGAACCGTGATCCTGAGAGTGCTATCGCCGAAGGTCGGCTCAGACTGGACCTATTTCATCGGCTGAATGTTTTTCCTCTCCGAATTCCTCCTTTGCGTGATCGCGAGTACGATATTGAATTACTGGCGCGTCATTTTCTTTCTGAACTTAATTCGATTCATGGCACTGCCAAGACGTTACCTGAATCTGCTATCGGTGTTCTTCGCTCACACTATTGGCCGGGTAATGTACGCGAGCTACGTAACTTCGTTCATCGCACCTATATTCTTTCGGATCAGGTAATCGATGTTCAGATGCTCGAGCCTTTACCCGCCTCTTGCCACGCGAGCGAGCTCACCATGTCCATACCTGTTGGTACATCGTTAGCCGATGTTGATCGTAAGCTGATTTTTGCAACGATGGCGCTGTGTGGTGGTGTAAAAAAACGTGCGGCTGATTTGCTGGGAATCAGCCTCAAGACGCTATACAACCGTCTTGAAGAGTATGGTCGTCATGAAAGAAAATCTGACGATCCTGCATACATATCTACAGAGAATCTTCACACTACCGTCGCCGGATTTCGACCCTTGCCTTCTCAATTAACTGGTGATCATGGATCACGAGCCCTTTACGGACTCGGGCATGTTTGATGCTTGATCTCAGAGATCGCGTGAAGATTACCAATGGTATTTTTTGACGTGCTTAAAATTTTTTTACGTAGCGCGACTAAATGTCAACTCATGCAGTTCAAATTATGCAGTTCAACTTACGCACTTCAACTCAGCAAGGAGACCTAACCATGGCACCCATTCACATTGAGAGTAGCTCGGGTTTTCCGAGCGAAACAGTGACTTCCCAAGAAAATACTCTGCGGCGTCCATTGTTTCCGGTGATTCGCTGGGGCGCAGTCTTGGCCGGTGTGGCGGTGGGCGTTTCGGTGCAGCTCGTACTGACCTTGCTGGGTATTGCTAGCGGCCTGTCACTGAGCAGCCTCTCTGCCATTGAAGGCCCTGCGACAGGCGCACTGGTTTGGGCTGGTTTGTCGATGCTGATTGCAGCTTTGATTGGTACCTATGTGGCCGGTCGCATGTCAGGGCTAAAACGAAAAACGGATGGCGTACTACATGGTGTGGTCACTTGGGCTGTCACTACATTGCTTTTTGTTTTTCTCGCCACGTCAGCGGGTGGTTCATTGCTGTCGGGCTTGTTCTCTAGTCTGAATCCTGGCGTGCCAGGTGCGCAGGGCAGCAGTATTACCAACTTGATCAATCGTCAGATGGGTACGAATATGAGTCCTGAATCACTGAGCACACTGCAAGCGCATATCAGCGCTGGTCGTCGTGATCAGGCCATCAATCAGATGAGTAGCGCGATGGGTGTGCAGCGCGATCGTGCTGCCGGCATCGTGGATCAAGCGTTGATTTTGTCTGGATCACCCGAGCAGGCATCTCCCGCAGGGCGTGAAGCGGCTAACCGTGCGATCCAGCGCGCAGGTAACGCTGCCTGGATTGCCTTTGGTGCCGTCGCGCTGGCCTTCGCGCTGAGTCTGCTGGGTGGTGCGCTCGGCGCGATGGGTGCGCGAAGAATCACTTGGACCGAGACCACAGAAGGCACAACGATGAAGCGAACCGAGTCGGGAATATTGTAAACGGATGATGACCTGTCAATGTCACAGCCATAAGCATGATAGCGCTGTTAAGAACGCAGGCGATGGAGAGGATTTATGCTGACGACATCGAATGACAAGGCACATCTGAACGGAAATAGTGTGAGAAAGCGCTTCAACTGTATGACGGCTGAGCAATCTTCGGCGACTGATTTGCTGCGCGCCTGTCCAGTGGTTACGGCCACCGGGCAGGCGATTGGACGGGTGCGTTCAGTTTTGGTGGATGCTCGTAGTCGTCAGCTTCGCTTTGTGAATGTGAATTCCAATAACAGCAAGGCTACGGTCACTATTCCTTGGCAAGCGCTTTACTTTGACTCTGATTTGGCAAGACTGGTCTATTTCACCTTCAGTTGATTGATGGCGTGTCTACTTCGTCATCCCTAGCTGCATTAGATTTTTCAGATCTGATTGTTTTTCGTATCAGATCAATAGGGTGTCATGAGATGCGATCTCAGATTACATGGCGAAGATCGATCACGCTACCAATGACCTTGTTGATCGCAGCGCTCTTGTCAGGTTTCGGTATGCCTACTGCGCGAATGCCTGTCGTCAGCAAAGCAATGAAAAGCGCCTTACACCAAGCTGTTTTTCGTTTCGACACCCGAATTGTATTTTCCTGCGAAGAATTTGTACGCGAAACGGTAGGTCGGCCCTTGGTGAATATCAATATTGAATTTCAATGGGAACGCATAAAGACTGATTCGCACGTAAGTCGCTCCTTAGTTTATGCGTCCCCTGAATGTCTAGTGCAGGCGGGACTGATGG
This sequence comes from Oxalobacteraceae bacterium, assembly GCA_027490255.1. Lineage (GTDB taxonomy): Bacteria > Pseudomonadota > Gammaproteobacteria > Burkholderiales > Burkholderiaceae_D > Pernthalerella. The sequence goes on from JAIXYM010000080.1 coordinate 46,737, forward strand.
TGCTTTGAAGTCGCCCTTACTTTCCTTGTTGTGGTGTTGACTCCGGCTTGGGCTTGGCCGCGTCCTGCACGCGCTCTCCGCCGCGTTCGACGTCTTTCCCGAATCCTCGCATTGTGTTGCAGCCAGAAATACTCAAGCCACTAATGATTGAAGCAGTCAGGCTTAACAATGTGATGAACTTACGCATAAGGTTTCCTTCCGTGGGGGTGAGTTTGATTGGTTGTCGGACGGCGCATCCAACGCCATGCATTGCCGACCATACTGGCGGTCGTTTGCATTTGCCGTGGATCCCTGAGTAAAAGCATCATCGTGCCTGCGATAGATTTCAGGATGCCAGTGTGTTTGCCTGTTGTAGTCGCCCGCGTGACGGCCTTGGAGCGATGTTGGCTGCGTCGGATCAAGCGTGGCCCCAGCCATACCAGCAGCGTAACGCCTGCGGCCACCTGCAAGGGGTGATCCAGCAACCACTTCCCGAATTGATTGTGATGCGGCGGCCTAGCTAGACCGATGGCTTGTCTGTCGGTACTTGCTTTTTGCTGCTCCTTGCCCTCGCTGCTTAGCATTCGACGATAAAGGCTGCGTCTTGCTTCGATCTCTTCCAGCAGTGCACGACGTTCTTCCTCAAGCGATATTTTCATAAGCTTTCCCTGACTAATGCCACGTCACGTTTGATTTCATCCCGCAAGGTCATCATGCCCGTCCCGCGGCCAGCATGCTGTCGGGCCAGTGAGATACCTGCGCCTGCAGTGGCTGCGTAGAGACCCACCACCAGCCATGCTGCTGTATTGCGGTAGTCGCTATCCCAAAAAGTCACAATGATTGCAATACCAGAAAAGAGCAGCATGAAAAAAACAGACATCGATGCCAGTACGTAACCTGCCAGTTGCGCACCAAACTCCCGCCCCTGAAGTTTCATTTCAATCTGCAGAAGCGCAAGGTAGTCACCTAATCTGTCCATAGCAATGACAGAGAGTTGTTTTGATTTTTGTAGTGCTTTCAGCATTAGCTTCTCCAAGCTCTGGTTGAGTGTCCTGAGCAATCTGGCTGTTAATCACGGCGAAGGAAGACGCCGATCAGCATTCCCATGCCTGCCGCCACTAACACGGATTGCAAGGGACGTTCCCGAACATAGCCCGCCGTCACGTCGCGTCCCAGACTCAATTGCCGGGTGGCTTGCTCTGCGATGCTCTTGGCAGCATGTCGCATTGAAGAAAAACTTGTCATGATGCGATCACGGGCTTCGCGTAATTCGCTCTCGCTTAGCGTTGAAGCGTGCAACATCAAAGCATCAAGATCATTTTTTAGATTGGATAACTCTTCCCGTAGACCTGAAGCCTGACAGGTGCGGATATCTGGACGCCTACCTGAAGTGTCAGTTGATCTGTTCGGGATTTCGGTTTCCATGAATCTCTCCATTCAGTTAGGGTGCGCTGGCATGCCAGTTGATGTATCGGCCGACCGAAGTCAGTCAAAAGATAACTTTGCAAGCTACGTGCCAGAACCGAGGTCTGCTCAGACTGCGCTGTTACGCGACGCCGTTTCTAGGTCATGGAAAAATTTACGTGTAAGCGATGGATAAATCGGTATGGATAGCCAAGCTCGATATCCGGATATGGACCGGACCGGCACGTTCCCGGGTTGCAGACCTAGGGCGGGTACTGCCGATCGTTTCTTTGACGTAGTCGTCAGCCAGGCGGCGCGCTACCAATGAGGCTCATGCTAAGATTGCTGCCGCTAAAGCGGCGTCATAACCCGCTACCGTTTTCATGTTGAAATCAATAACTATAAGGAGATGATTTTGAAACTCAGGAATCCTACCCGTGCACTCGTCGCCGTATCGGCACTGGCTTCGGTGTTTACGCTGACCTCATGCCAGAAGGCTGACAACGCCAGCAGCAGCAACGATGGTGATACCGTAAAGATTGGTTTTATCACCGATATGTCCGGTGTTTATGCTGACGTCGATGGTCCGGCAGGTGCAGAAGCCATCAAGATGGCGATAGCGGATTTTGGTGACAAGGTCAACGGCAAGAAAATTGAATTCGTTTCGGCAGACCATCAAAACAAAGCAGACATCGCAGCCAGCAAGGCGCGCGAGTGGTTCGACCAGCAAGGTGTGGATCTGCTGATTGGTGGTACCAACTCTGCAACCAGCCTGGCCATGGCCAAGGTAGCTGCGGAAAAGAAAAAGCCTTTCATTGCTATCGGTGCCGGTACATCGCGCCTGACAAATGAAGAATGCACCCCTTACACCATCCACTATGCGTATGACACCGCGGCCGTGGCACGCGGTACTTCTGGTGCGCTGGTTCAGCAAGGTCAGAAGGATTGGTTCTTCCTGACGGCAGATTATGTGTTTGGCATGTCACTGGAAAAAGATGCGTCGGACGTCGTGACTAAAAGTGGTGGTCGGGTAATGGGTTCGGTGCGCCATCCGCTCGCGGCATCAGACTTCTCATCATTTTTGCTTCAGGCTGAAAAATCCAAAGCACAGGTGCTGGGACTGGCTAATGCAGGTGGTGATACGGTCAATTCGATCAAGGCCGCTGCGGAATTCGGTATCAATAAAAAAATGAAGCTCGCCGGTTTGCTGATGTTCGTCAATGATGTGCATGCGCTGGGACTGGATCTCACGCAGGGCATGTATCTGACCGATGGATGGTATTGGGATACCAACGAAGAAACCCGTGCCTGGTCGAAGAAGTTCATGGATAAAAACAAAAAAGCGCCTTCCATGCTGCATGCGGCCGATTACTCAGCAACGACGTTCTACCTGAATGCGGTCAAGGCGCTCGGCAATGAAGATGGCGACAAGGTGATGGAAAAATTGAAGTCAACTCCGATCAATGATTTCTTTACCAAGAACGGTATCGTGCGTCCCGATGGTCGCATGGTGCATGACATGACACTCATGCAGGTGAAATCACCCGCTGAATCCAAGTATGCGTGGGATTATTACAAGCCAGTTCAAGTGATTCCGGGCGAGAAGGCGTTCATGACCAAAGAAGAGACCAAGTGCGCGCTTTGGAAATAATTCCTTGCTGATTTAATCAATGGCGCAGCTCTCTGCGCCATTTTTTTTGACACTTTTGAACATAGACTTGCTTAGATCTGATCATGAAGAAAATACTTTTTCTATTACTGATGCCGGTTCTGGTAACCGCCGGAGAGTTGCCCAGTGGCTTTGACGGGTTGCGCTGGACAGAGTCACTTGCGGCGATGCCCGGAGCCAAGAAGTTGGCGGAGACACCTCTCTACAAATGCTATCGCAGTGGTGAAGGGGTGGCGCAGTTAGGCGATACCACAGTCACCAATCTGCGCCTGTGCTTTGCTGATGACCGATTCTATTTTGTGCAAATGGAGTTCGGCGGAGATAAAGATTTTGCCGCGCTGCTGGCTTATGCAAAAAAACAGTGGGGAGAGCCCAAGCCTGTTCAGCGCTCATCCGAGGCCTATGCGTGGGGTGGTGGGGAAGAAAAAATTTATGTTGAGCTTGAATTCAGCAAGCTCGATGATCGTGGGACTCTCGCCTATGTGTATCTGCCGATCTTCCGCGAAACGCAGGAAGCTGGTCGGCGCGAACGAAAATCTTCCCCGTAAGCAACATTTCATTTCACTCGATTGCTTGTAATCCGTAGGTTCTAAGCCAACAAAAAGTTTCCTCGAGGGAATTTTGATTTTCCTCAAACATCTTGCATAATCGAAACATTAGGGGCGGTGATTCATTTCGCCGATTAACGCACTATTACAAGCCACCTCTTGTTTTCGATGAACGATTCATTCATCTATTCCGATTCTCAGATCCGATACGCCAATCGGCGTATCGCGCTCGTCTGGAGCTTCGCCTGTGTGCTGCTGGTCGCTGCATTGTTTGGTGCAGTGTGGCTAAAGATCGATATAGACAGGACACAGCTGATTCGACAGGCTGAAAGTGAGGCCGCGGCGCGTGCCGAAAGTTATGCCGAGCAAGTTCTGCACAGCGTCTCACAAATCGATCAGTTGTCGATGTCCATCAAGTACCAGTGGGAGCACAAGCCCAGCGTTCTAGATTTGGAAGATCAGTTTCGTCGTGGTGTCTACCAAGATGCTCTTTATCCAGTTGCCATTGATGCTCGAGGCTATGCCGTCAGCAGTACGCGTAATCTGGCACGTGGTACTTACATGGGTGATCTCCCTTTCTTCAAAGTCAATCGTGATCAATCTAAGTCGCAGCTTCATATCTTGCCGCCTTCACCCGGACGGGGTGGATTTCAGGGCAAACAAATCGTTCGTTTTAGTCGAAGCTTTGAGAAGTCCGATGGTAGCTTTGATGGTGTTGTGCTGATTGCTGCGGAGCCCGACTATTTGGCTAGCTTTCATAATGCTGCATCGCTGATGCCCGGAGACTTTATCTCGGTGCGCTTTATGCAGGGTCCTTTACTTGTATCCAAGGGTGGTGTGGGTGCAACGTATGCGTTTTATGCTCGTGAGCCTGTGTTTTTGGAAGATCACGGTATTCGTGAGGAATCAGAACTCGCTTTTATAGATGGTCAGGCCAGACTCGTCAGTTGGAAAAAGATTGAGGGCTATCCCTTAATTAGTGTAGCGGCGATAAACAAGGCCAATATATTCAAACCCTATGCCTCAACCCAGCGGACATATATCGTTATTGCTGGCATAGTCAGCTTGCTACTGATTGGCTTTGCTGCGTCGGGTGCGATGGACCAAATTCGTAATACGGCCCGCCGGCGACATGAGGCGCAGGTACAGTCAACTTTTCGCTTGGCGGTGGATGGTGCTCGTGAAGCCTTCTATATGGTCAGCCCTAGCTATCGTGATGACGGCGAGATCGATAAGTTATTTATCGAAGACTGTAATGAGCGTGCTGCAAAATTATCAGGCTACCTCCGCACTGATTTGATCGGTAAATGCTGTATCGAAATTTATCAGGGCAAAGATTTGGATTTCTTGCGGAAATTCTTTCGGCGCGTTCAGGTGGAGGAGTTCATCGAAGATGAGTTTTATGTGCCCCAGGGTAAGCGGCACAGGGCAGGATGGTTTCATCGGCGCGCTGTCCTCTCGGGCAGAGACATCGCGATTACGATACGGGATATATCCGAAGCTCGGCAACAGGCTATGGAGCTTGCCAGAATGGCCAAGACGGATACGCTCACTGGCCTGCCGAATCGTCATTGGCTAAATGATGCGCTGCCTGTCATGCTGGAGCGAGCACATGAGGCTGGTCAGCGACTTGCGCTGATCGCGATTGATTTGGATGATTTTAAAAATATCAATGATGCTTTAGGTCACCGAACCGGCGATTTGGTGTTGACCTCGGTTGCCAAGGCCATGCGCGATGCTATCTCTTCAAAATATCATCTGGCGCGTATCGGTGGCGATGAGTTTATTGTCGTTCTTGATGATCTGATCGATGGTGATGGTAGCGTAGAGGCGCAGATACTGATGGCGTCAATCGCCCAGTCGGCAGTTGGAACTGGCTGGGAAAAATTTCCCTTAAGGGCATCGATAGGCATCAGTGTTCATCCATGCGATGGGAAGGATGTCCAAGTCCTGATGCAGGCGGCAGATATCGCGATGTATGAAGCCAAGTCACAAGGAAAATCTCAATATCGCCACTACGACGAAAAATACGCTCAAAAAATCAGAGACCGAGCACAGATTGAACGCGAACTCCAGCGGGCGATTCAAAATGATGAATTTTTGATGTTTTATCAGCCGCGAGCCAATGCGCGGACCGGTCAGTTTTCCAGTATGGAGGCGCTGATACGTTGGCAGCATCCAGAGCGCGGTCTAGTATCACCGGCAGAGTTCATTGCCGTTGCAGAGCAGACTCGGCTGGTGATTCCTTTGGGTGAATTGGTTGTCCGTAAAGTATGTGCGCAGATGGCTGCCTGGAGATCTCAGGGCGTTAGCATGAAACGTGTCTCGGTGAATGTGTCGGCGCTTCAGTTGCGTGACGAGTCTTTGCGTTTGATGCTCAGTGCTTGCATGAAAGAGCATGACTTACATTCATCACTGATCGCCATCGAGCTGACAGAATCTAGCGTGCTGGATGAAGCAGGTACAGCCATCAAGGAGCTGCACAAGCTTCGTGACTTGGGAATTCAATTGCAGATTGATGATTTTGGTACAGGCTATTCTTCACTATCGCAATTGCAGAGTCTCAACATTGACGTGATCAAGATCGACCAGTCTTTTGTACGAAAGCTGGGTAAGGATTATCAGAGCGAGACTTTGTGCGAGACCATCGTTTCGATAGGTCGCAGCCTTGATATTACCGTTGTGGCTGAAGGCGTGGAAACGGCAGAGCAACTGCGCAAGTTGCAGTCGATGGGTTGCGATGAAATTCAGGGATATCTACTCTCCAAGCCGGTACCGCCCGAAGAGATTCCCGAACTTATGCGACGTCCATTTTTTGAAGAAGCAGGCCAAGCCTAAAAAAATTTAGACGTTATTCTCAGTCACGAGAACAGCTGTCTCAGTTTGTACATGTCCGGCTGATGTATCACGCCCTTCTCGGTAATAAGTGCCGTCACCAGCTCGGCGGGCGTTACGTCAAACGAAGGATTTCTGACCATCACACCAGCGGCTGCCCACTGACAATCACGGTAGCCTGTCACTTCCAGCGGCGAGCGCTCTTCAATCGGAATATCTTCGCCACGAGCGATCTTCATGTCGATGGTCGACAGCGGGCAGGCGACATAAAACGGAATGCCGTGTCGGTGTGCCAGCACTGCCACCATGTAGGTACCTATCTTGTTGGCGACATCGCCATTGGCTGCAACGCGATCAGTTCCGACGATCACTGCGTCGACTTCACCGCGAGCCATCATGTGACCGGCCATGTTGTCGGTGATGAGTGTGACGGGAATTTTTTCCTGCACCATTTCCCATGCTGTCAGACGCGCTCCCTGCAGGAAGGGACGGGTTTCATCGGCGATGACAGAAATGCGTTTGCCCGAAGCGACCGCGGAGCGAATCACGCCCAGTGCGGTACCGTGCCCGGCAGTGGCTAGCGCACCCGCGTTGCAATGGGTCAGGACACGCGCACCATCGGACAAGAGTGCTGCGCCAGCGGCGCCCATGGCGAGATTGATATCCACATCTTCGCTATGGATGGCTTTCGCCTCTTTGAGTAATTCATCGGACAAAGTTACTGCATCGGCCGTGCCATGCTGTTGCCAGCACACGTGCATGCGATTCAGCGCCCAGAACAGATTGACCGCTGTAGGGCGACTCTCGGCCAGTACCTCAAAGCCCTGTTGCAGACGCTGATCAAATTCGGCACGCGGCAAATTACGTAGTTGCAAAGCTTCCAGCGCCACACCATAGGCGGCTGCCACACCGATGGCGGGCGCACCTCGCACCACCATGGTTCGAATACCTTCGGCGACACCCTGCGCACTGTCGTAAGACAGATACTCAAACACTGCGGGTAGACGGGTCTGGTCGATCATTTCCAGCCACTGCTTGCCAGATTCGTTCATCCAGCGCAGTGTGACCACGGCTTGCGTCATGCTAGTCCCCTTCGAATTCGCATAGAGCAAAAACGGGGAGTCCCATTTTTTCAAGTCGCTGTCTGCCACCGATATCGGGCAGATCGACGAGAAACGCACACTCAACTATTGAGCCGCCTATTTTTTGTACCAATGTCACAGCGGCCTCGGCGGTGCCACCCGTGGCGAGCAGATCATCAATGATCAGAACACGCTCGCCTGAGGTAATCGCGTCGTCATGAATTTCAATGCGATCGGTGCCATATTCCAACGCATAGTCATGCCCCGTTGTTTTACCTGGCAGCTTGCCCGGTTTGCGAACCGGGATAAAGCCTATGCCTAATGCATAAGCGAGTGGCGCTGCAAACATGAAACCACGTGATTCGATGCCCACAATTTTATCGATAGATTGACCACGATAACGTTCGATCAGGCTGTCGATGCAGGCTTTGAAACCGGCAGGATCTTTCAGCAAGGTTGTGATGTCACGGAACTGAATGCCCGGTTTGGGATAGTCGGGAATAGTGCGTATGAATTGGGTGAAGTCCATAATTTATTCAGATGAGTTGGCATGTTTGCCATAGGTTTTAAAACGATCAATCACTTGTCGCATTTCTTGTGCAGATAGCAGCACGGGCTCGCCGTTCTGGCGTGCGATCAGATATTGCTGACACAGTGATTCGACTTCGGTGGCCACGGCCATGGCTTCATCCAGATCTCTGCCCAGCGCAATCAGACCGTGATTAGCCAGCAGACAGGCCTTGCGATCAATGAGGGCTTCCACTGCATAGGCTGACAAGGTATCTGTGCCAAACAGCGTGTAGGGCGCGCAGCGTACCGAGTCTCCGCCAGCAATGGCGATCATGTAGTGAAACGGTGGCAGGTCTTCACGCAGGCAGGCCAGCGCCGTTGCGTAGGGCGAATGCGTATGGACGATGGCGTTGATATCAGGACGCCGCTGCAATATATCGCGATGAAAATGCCACTCGCTAGACGGCTTGCCATGACCAACCACGGTGCCATCAAAACGCATCGCGACAACACCGGTTTCGGTCATGGCATCAACCGAAACACCTGAAGGCGTCACCAGAAAGTGATCTTCCTCCCGGCAGCTGATATTGCCCGTGGTACCGCGATTGAGTCCACTGACTTCAAGTCGTCTACAGGCCGCCAGTATTTGCCTGCGCAGTCCGGCACTGTTGTTCATTGCAGTGTTACTCACGATGTCAGCATTCGACCCGCCACTGCGGAGAGCTTTTCCAGCATCGCGGGGTCGCGTGCTTCCGGAGCAGTGATGAGCGCATGTTGCAGCGCGCTACGGCAACTGCATGTGGCAGCATGTGTATCTGTTTTGAGATGGGGTACGACTTGTTTGACCAGCGCGCGACCTTTGTTGGCATTTGCAATCAACACGCCCACGATCTGCTCGACCGTGACGTGATCATGATCCGGATGCCAACAATCATAATCCGTCACCATCGAGACGCTGGCATAGCATAGCTCTGCTTCACGAGCGAGTTTGGCTTCAGGCATATTAGTCATGCCGATGACATCGCAACCCCACTGCCGGTACAGATTTGATTCTGCCAGGCTCGAGAATTGCGGACCTTCCATCGCCAGATAGGTGCCGCCACGAACCGCCTCGATACCCGCTTCGGATGCACTTTGCTGCAACCAGTCACCCAGACGTGAGCACACCGGATGGGCGACAGACACATGAGCGACCATACCTTTGCCGAAAAAAGATTTTTCGCGTGCGAAGGTGCGGTCAATAAACTGATCAACGATCACAAAGGTACCGGGCGCGAGGGATTCTTTCAGTGAGCCCACGGCCGATAGAGAGATCACATCCGTGACACCCAGACGCTTGAGCGCATCGATATTGGCGCGGTAGTTCACTTCGGAGGGTGGAATCTTGTGGCCGCGACCGTGGCGCGGTAAAAAGGCCATGGGCTGGCCAAAAAGCTCACCGATCAGTATCTCGTCTGAGGGCTCGCCAAACGGCGAGCTCACACTCACCCACTGACGATTTTCCATGCCGTCGATGTCATAAATGCCACTGCCACCGATGACGCCAATCACGTTTTCTTGCGCGTTGCTGTGCATGAATTCTGCTCTGCTGTTTAGGTAAAAGAATTAATGTACCAAAGAAAGCTGCATACCCTCTGAAAGTACGTGCAGATACGCATTGTCACTTTTATCCCCAGGCCTCGATTGAAAAGCCGACACGCCAGACCGCTGGCATTGTGCTTCTCCTGCTACACTCCGCGCACTTCTCGACCCACATTGACTCTCTCATGAAAAGCATCACCCCTGTAGCCGATACACACCCCGAGATTCATTGGGCAGAGAACGGCGAAACGCTGAATGCCGAGTGGCGCTCCGAGAGTGGCATGTCGCCTCCGCGTCGTGTGGTGATTGCTGACGATACGATGACGGCCGATACAGCCTATCGCCTCGCTTGTGAGGGGACGGGCATGCTGTGGCGGGGTGATTTTCAGAACGCACGTCAGCTGCTGCAGGCATTGGCGCGACGCGTTGACCGGCCATCCCGCAAATCGGCTAAGGCTGCCAAAGCCACTCAAGCCACTAAAGCGACTAGTGCTGCCGATGCGGCAAAGCCTGACCTTGCCAACGAGATTGCGATGCCTGATGCTTTTCACCGGCATCGTCTTTCGCAGTCGCAACGAGCACGCGCGCTGGGTATGGTCCTCATACCCTTTGATCAGGGCCACAGCGTACCCCTGCGGCGTGCACCCGATGTGAAGCAAGCCTGCACCGAAGCTTACGGTGATGCTGAGCGTCCCTATGTGACTTCGTTGCGGGAGCTGCTTGGCATCGTAGGCGCGCATGAGTGGCGCAAAAAAGGGGTGCTCATCGCTGCATCAGAGGGGCTGGAGGCATTCCGCATTCATCCGCACTATGGTGTATTCGCGCCGGTCCGTACGGACTATGTACCGCTGGTGGCTCAGGCACCATTGCCCGAGGCGCTCAATGCAGAATCTTTGGCCTTCGATGTAGGTACGGGCACCGGCGTACTCGCGGTGATACTCGCTAAACGCGGTATCGCGCGAGTCATCGCTACGGAAAACAATCCTCGCGCGGTCCTTTGTGCCAAAGAAAATCTGCAAAGACTCGGTCTGCAAAACCAGGTGGAGGTGGTCGATACAGACCTGTTTCCGGAGGGACGCGCAGCGTTGATCGTCTGTAATCCCCCCTGGGTGCCGGCACGACCCAGCTCAGCGCTAGAGCATGCGATTTTCGATCCCGACAGCCGGATGTTGCGCGGATTTCTAGAGGGTTTGTCGTCTCATCTTTTGCCCGGTGGCGAAGGCTGGCTGGTCTTGTCCGATTTCGCCGAGCATTTGCACTTGCGCAGCCGTCAGCAGCTACTCGACATGATTGAAAGCGCCGGCTTGCGTGTGCTGGGAAAAATTGACGCGAAGCCCACGCACGCCAAAGTGGCTGATGTCAGTGATGCCCTGCACACTGCTCGGGCGGCAGAGGTGATTTCTTTGTGGCGTTTGGCAGTGACACCGTAAGTCAACGGTTCAAACTTGCTGAACCATGCCCGGATATTGCGAGAGTAGGGGATCCACGGTGACCAACGGCATACCCTCCGAAAGAGATTGCGCGATCAGTAGCCGGTCAAAGGGGTCTTTGTGAACGAGTGGGAGCGCTTGTACACCCGCCGCATGTTCGCTGGAAATGGCAATTTCTTGGTAGCCGTTATCGATTAATCCTCGCCGTATCAGCCGTGAATCGGCCTTGAAATCTTCTCTGCCGAGGCTGCTTTTGATGGCGATTTCCCAAATGCTGGCGGCGCTAAAATAAAGCACATTGTCAGGATTTTCAATCAATTCCCTGGCCGATTTTGAAAGGCGTTCGGGCTGTCCTGCCGCCCACAGCAAGAGATGCGTATCGAGCAGGAATTTCATCAGCTACCCTTGAACAGTTTCTCTATTTCATCCTCGCCCATACGGTCGAAGTCTTGTGGGACGTCAATCTGCCCCGTCAAAAACCCCAGCCGTTTTACTTGCCCGCCAGACGGACTATCGAGGGGAATGACCTTGACCATAGGCTTTCCCGACTTTGCGATGATGAAGGGTTCTCCAGCCGCCGCCCGCTCGACTAAGCGCGAGAGGTGCGTTTTGGCATCGTGAATGTTGACTGTTTCCATACCACCGCCCGTAATGAACTAAGTCTTGTTAGTCTAGGTTGGTATCCTTGAAAAGTCAAAGATCACGCTAACCAGGCTTGAAGATCGCGGGTAATGCCGGGGTCATGGCCGGTAATTGCGGTTGAGCGACCGGAAACAAAAAGCCCGGCATCGCCGGGCTTGAAGTCATTGAAATTTTTGGGGTGACCGATGGGGCTCGAACCCACGACAACAGGAATCACAATCCTGGACTCTACCAACTGAGCTACGGCCACCACTGAGACAACGTCATTCCGGTCAACGCCGAAACAAGAGCGCAATTATACAAAATTCCAGCCATGAAGGGCGACCTTCGGCATACAAACGCCATACAAACGGCATGCAAACAGCATACAAACGGCATATTGCGCCTAATTTGCCTTCAGTCCATTTGGCTAGCGACCTCGTCGACCGGCGGATTGAGATCAAGCAGCGCCCGAAATGCAGTCACGAGCGCCGTCCGGCTGCCGGTGGTGTAGGCACTCAACGTTCCCTGAGGTGGCGCATCAGCACGCAGCAGGCCGTGCTGGTTTAGCAAACGCTCGAGTTGCCGTGCGACCGGCTCACCTGTATCGACCAGATGCACCGAACCATCGACTGATGCTGCGACGTTGGTAATCAGCGGCTCGACAAACGGGTAATGAGTGCAGCCGAGCACCAGCGTGTCGGCCTTTTGAGCGAGCAATGGCGCCACATAGCGTTGTACCAGTGCGGCAGTATCACGCGATCGCAGTTCGCCTTTTTCGATCTGGTCCGCGAGTCCATTGCAGGCCTGCGCAATGAAAGTCACACCTGTGGCAGTAGAAGTCTGCTGCTGCAGTTTCTGAAATTTGTCACTGGCGAGCGTGCCTGCGGTGGCGAGTACACCCACCACACCGGATCGCGTCAGCGCTGCAGCCGGCTTGAGTCCCGGCTCTACACCCACCACTTGAAGATCTGGATAACGTTCGCGCAAAGCAGCGATCGCCGCAGCCGTTGCGGTGTTGCAGGCCACTACCATTGCCTTGATATTGAACCGGAGCAGAAATGCGGCGATCCCCAATGCACGCTCGACTATGACGGATTCCGGTTTTTCACCATAGGGCGCGAAACCGGAATCTGCAAAGTAGAGCAGTTCTTCATTAGGTAGTAGCGTGCGCACATGGCGCAGTACCGACAAGCCGCCTATGCCTGAGTCAAAGATGCCAATAGGCGCCGTGTTGGACATGAGACCGTAGGCCAGGGTCTTATCCAACGCTGACCGGAATCTTGCCTATCGTGGCCGCAATACGTTCCTGCCATTCTTTGGGGCCGGTGTTGTGCACCGACGTACCGTTCGAATCGACGGCCACGGTGACCGGCATATCAGTGACGTCGAATTCGTAAATCGCTTCCATACCCAGATCGGCAAACCCAATCACCTTGGCGCTCTTGATCGCTTTGGAGACCAGATAGGCAGCGCCACCCACAGCCATCAGATAAGCCGACTTGTGATTCTTGATCGATTCAATCGCAACCGGGCCACGCTCGGCTTTGCCGATCATCGCGATCAGACCAGTTTTCTCGAGCATCATGTCGGTGAACTTGTCCATGCGTGTTGCCGTAGTTGGTCCCGCAGGGCCCACTGCTTCATCGCGCACAGGATCCACTGGACCCACGTAATAGATCACGCGGTTTTTGAAATCGACCGGCAGACTTTCGCCTTTGGCGAGCATGTCCTGAATTCGCTTGTGTGCAGCATCGCGACCTGTGAGCATCTTGCCATTCAGGAGCAAGGTCTGGCCCGGTGTCCATGATGCAACCTCAGCAGCAGTAAGTGTGTTGAGATCAATGCGTTTTGATTTGTGCGTATCGGGCGTCCAGTGCACCTCGGGCCACTCGGATAACGAGGGCGGCTCGATGTAAGCCGGACCCGAACCATCCAGCACAAAATGCGCGTGGCGGGTTGCCGCACAGTTTGGAATCATCGCAACAGGTTTGGACGCAGCGTGTGTTGCATGCATCATGATCTTGACATCCAGCACGGTAGTTAGGCCGCCCAGACCTTGTGCGCCTATGCCTAGCGCGTTTACTTTTTCATAGAGCTCGATACGTAATTCTTCCAACTTGTTTTTCGGGCCGTGTGCGAGCAAGTCGCTCATGTCGATATCGCCCATCAGCGATTGCTTGGCCATCAGCATTGCATGCTCTGCCGTGCCGCCAATGCCTATGCCCAGCATGCCGGGCGGGCACCAGCCGGCACCCATGGTGGGTACAGTTTTGAGCACCCAGTCCACCACTGAATCCGATGGGTTGAGCATGACGAACTTGGATTTGTTTTCCGAGCCGCCGCCTTTGGCAGCTACCTGAACATCGACTGTGTTACCCGGTACCAGTTCCATATGCACGACGGCCGGCGTATTGTCTTTCGTGTTCTTGCGTTCAAACTGCGGGTCATCCACTACCGAGGCGCGCAGCTTGTTATCGGCAAAGTTGTAGCCACGGCGCACGCCCTCATTGATAGCGTCCGTAATTGAGCCGGGAAAACCTTCGAAGCGCACATCCATACCGATTTTTAGGAAGACATTCACAATCCCGGTGTCTTGGCATATAGGACGTTTTCCCTCGGCGCACATGCGAGAGTTAGTCAGAATTTGTGCGATCGCATCTTTGGCAGCAGGACTTTGCTCGCGTTCATAGGCGCGTGCAAGGTGACGAATGTAATCCACCGGATGGTAGTAGCTGATGAACTGCAAGGCCGCGGCAACGGATTCGATCAGATCTTCTTGCTTGATGATGGTCATGACGTTCGTACTTTAAAAAATGAAACGGTATGCGAGATAAAAGGTGCGATATTCAAGATGCGATATTCAAGATGCGAGATACCTAATACGAGCATCAGTGCTTGCCCTGACTCTCATGCAATGTCGCTGACATGATGCGGTCAGCATAGGCAATGGCAAGGGCGGAGAGAAGGAAGACAAGATGGATCACTGTCTGCGCGACCAGCGTCTTGGTCTCGTGTGCGCTGGCATTAATAAATGATTTCAGTAGATGAATCGATGAAATGCCAATAATCGCAGTCGCGAGTTTTACTTTTAATACCGAGGCATTGACATGTGACAACCACTCCGGTTGATCAGGATGATTTTCCAGGTGCATGCGCGAAACAAAAGTCTCATATCCACCCACGATCACCATAATCAGTAGGTTGGAGATCATCACCACGTCAATCAGTCCGAGTACAACCAGCATGATCGTGGTCTCGGTTAGTCGCGATTGCGGCGCTGCGCCGTCAACGCTGGTAGCGCTCAGAATATGGCTGAGCGCCGTGCCGTTACCCATCAGCGCACTCACCAGATCGACCAGCTCGACCCAGAAGTGGTAAACGTAGACGATCTGCGCCAGAATCAACCCCATGTACAGGGGCAGTTGCAGCCACCGTGTCATGAATATGAAATTGGCAAGCGAGGAGATTTTTTGCGGAGATTTTTGCTCGGAAGTCATGGTGGAATCAGAGGTTTTGGGTATTTTGCGTGGGAACAATGCGAACCAGCATTTTACACGCGGGCCACCTTTGACTGCCGGGTATCTGAGGCGCCCAGACCGGGCAGGCGCCGGGCGCAAATACTGTGTAAGCCCTGAGTAAGCGTACCCGCTTATCTTGGCCGCAAACAATGAATATGCAGGAGACCTTATGTCCGAGATCGAATCCCTGATGCATGAGCATCGGATTTTTCAACCGCCAGAGAGTTTTGTGAAAAATGCAGCTGTCTCTGGCATGGACGCTTATCACGCCCTGTGCGCCGAAGCCGACAAGGACTACGAAGGCTTCTGGGGCCGTCTGGCTCGAGAGAACCTCGAATGGCACAAGCCCTTTGCCACCGTACTGGACGAATCCCAGGCGCCGTTTTACAAGTGGTTCGAAGATGGTCAGCTCAATGTTTCTTACAACTGCCTCGATCGCAATCTGAACAATGGTAATGCCGATCGCGTTGCCATCATTTTCGAGGCTGACGATGGCACTGTCACTCGCCTCACGTATCGTGAACTCCACCAGAAAGTCTGCAAGCTCGCCAATGGCCTGAAATCACTGGGCATCAAAAAAGGTGATCGCGTCATCATCTACATGCCGATGTCAGTCGAAGGCGTTGCTGCGATGCAGGCTTGCGCACGGATTGGTGCGACGCACTCGGTTGTTTTCGGCGGCTTCTCGGCCAAGTCCTTGCAAGAACGTATTATCGATGCCGGTGCGGTTGCTGTTATCACGGCCGATGAGCAGGTACGCGGTGGCAAGCAGCTGCCACTCAAGGCAATTGTCGATGAAGCACTGAGTCTGGGTGGCTGTGAAGCGATCAAAAGTGTCGTGGTGTACCAGCGCACTAAAGTCAATATCGCCATGGTGGGCGGTCGCGAC
Source organism: Oxalobacteraceae bacterium (assembly GCA_027490255.1). Taxonomy (GTDB): domain Bacteria; phylum Pseudomonadota; class Gammaproteobacteria; order Burkholderiales; family Burkholderiaceae_D; genus Pernthalerella. Next base: position 62,806 of record JAIXYM010000080.1, read on the forward strand.
CTGTGGTTACATGAACTGATGGACAAACAGTCCGAGCAATGCGAGCCAGAGTGGGTAAGCGCAGAGCATCCACTGTTCATTCTGTACACATCCGGATCGACGGGCAAACCCAAAGGCGTTCAGCATTCCTCAGGCGGCTATTTGCTGTGGGCCGCGCTGACCATGAAATGGACCTTTGACATCAAGCCCAGCGATATCTTCTGGTGCACCGCCGACATTGGCTGGGTGACGGGGCATAGCTACATCGCCTATGGCCCGCTCGCAGTAGGCGCTACACAAATCGTATTCGAAGGTGTGCCGACCTACCCGAATGCAGGCCGTTTCTGGGACATGATTGCGCGTCACAAAGCCACGATCTTCTACACGGCACCGACCGCGATTCGCTCGCTGATCAAAGCGTCTGATGCGGATGCGAAAGTGCATCCTCAGCATTTTGATTTGTCATCGCTTCGTTTGCTGGGCTCAGTGGGCGAGCCCATTAATCCTGAAGCTTGGATGTGGTACTACAAAAATGTCGGTGACAATCGCTGTCCCATCGTCGACACTTTCTGGCAGACGGAGACGGGTGGTCACATGATCTCTCCCTTGCCGGGTGCGACACCGATGGTGCCGGGTTCGTGCACGCTTCCACTGCCGGGCATCATGACCGCGATTGTTGATGAGGCTGGTAACGACATGCCGAATGGCCATGGTGGCATTCTCGTGGTGAAGCGGCCGTGGCCTTCGATGATTCGCACAATCTGGAATGATCCGGAGCGTTTCAAGACCAGCTACTTCCCTACGGAGCTCGGCGGCACGCTGTATCTCGCTGGCGATGGTGCCATTCGCGATGAGAAGTCGGCTTACTTCACCATCACGGGTCGCATCGACGATGTGCTGAACGTCTCTGGTCACCGCATGGGCACGATGGAAATTGAATCCGCGCTGGTCGCCAACCATCTGGTGGCCGAAGCTGCCGTGGTGGGCAAGCCTGATCCAACGACGGGCGAGTCTATTTGTGCGTTTGTGGTGTTGAAAGGTGCGCGCCCAACCGGCGAAGATGCAAAAGCTATGGCCAAGGAATTGCGCGACTGGGTCGGCAAGGAAATCGGTCCGATTGCCAAGCCAAAGGAAATACGTTTTGGGGATAATCTGCCCAAGACGCGTTCGGGCAAGATCATGCGGCGACTCTTGCGCGTGCTGGCCAAGGGCGAGGAGATTACCCAGGACATCTCCACGCTGGAGAATCCAGCCATTCTGGAACAATTGAAAGAAGCTATCTAAGCGATGGCAATAAGAACACTGTACTGAGTTTTGTGGGGGAAGGTCGTAGGGCTCACTCCGATGGCCCTATTACCGGATTGCCGCTTCGCTTTCGGGCGAGGCGGCTTTTTTATGTCTGATCTGCTATGCCGATTGGGGCGATCAGGGAAGGTTTGCTATAATCGCAGGCTTCGTTTGTCAGCCGCAACCGCAACGAATTCAGGAGAGATGGATGAGTGGTTTAAGTCGCACGCCTGGAAAGCGTGTGTAGGTTCATAGCCTACCGGGGGTTCGAATCCCCCTCTCTCCGCCAAGTGATAACTAAAAACGCGCCTTTTGGCGCGTTTTTTATTTTTAGATACCAAAAGACATAACAAAAACAGAGTCTATTTCGAAAAGTTCGCGGCTTCAGCAAATGGGGTTGCCATCATTTCTGTCCCTTTTCCTACCAGCGCTGCCCCCCCAGGACCCCCCTACGTTTTGGTTACCCTTGTGGTGAGTTGCCTTATAAGCTGAAGACTCAGACATCCCACTTTGAGGCCTTTGGGGTCGAGTGCCAGCACCACGGGCTCTGGTCCCACGTGGACTCTTTCTCGGGCAGAGGATCGTCTCCGCGCCAGAGTATCTGTAGTCTTTGCGCTGAGCGAGGCCCACGGGGCTTAGGAGGTGTCAGACGCCGAACGTAATCCAGTTTTTTGAGCTCAGGAAGGTATTTGGCGACCCAGCTGCGGGACTTGTTACACAGCAAGGCGAGTCTGCGTTGGTTGGGATAGCAGATGCCGTGGACGCTTGCGTGTACTCCTAGGGCGGCTAGCAGGAGAAGTAGGGGCTTGCGGCTGTTGATTCGGGGATCAGTCACTGCCCTTGACGGGATGGCCGCGAACTTGGTGTGTGGTGGTGCTTCGCTGGCCTTAGAGTATGGTGTGTTCTTGGTCCGGCACTGTTTTTCGGCCGATACATTTTTATTATCGTATAGACGGATTTTGGGAGCGGGCGGTATCGTAAACGTCGCTGGCTGCATATCATCCACGAAATGCTCCTGTCAGAAAACTCATGTTGATTCGGATGTTATTGATTTTCGGCGAGAAAGAAAATGATCAATGGAGAAATAATCACTCGGTGAGGTTGCTACAGAAGTTGATAACGGTGATACATCATTTCATATGTTTAGATAAATAATAGTCCCTAGAAATTTAAGTTGAAAAAAGACTTCGGGTCAAAATAGTCAGATTGATGGCTCGAAATTGAGAAATTTTTTTGTAAATTGTCGAGATATGTATAACAAAATTTTATCTTTCTTTATTGCCCCAATGCTATTCGCATCGATTGCGTTCGCGCAGGGCAATGAAACCATTCGTCCTAAAAGTAAGTTACCTAAGTGTAAGGGAGCGCACTCAATAAAGTGGATTAATTGCTACGGCGAGTTTTTAATCGGCGATAGCAATAACCGAGAAACTTATGTAGGAGAGTTCCAAAATGGTCTGCCGCATGGAATAGGTATAAGTAGAGACGAGTTATATACATACGCCGGAACATTTAAATATGGTCTAAAAAACGGTAGCGGAATTCAAACATTCAAATTGAATGGTTACGAATCCAGACTAGAAGGTACATGGTTTTCCGGGAGATTAGAGGGTCAAGGAACAGAGATAAACTCGGACGGGTCACGTTACGATGGAAACTTTGAAAATGGACAAAAAAGCGGGCAAGGCGTTGAAGTTACAAAAGATAAAGACAAATATGTTGGTGAATTTAAGTTGGGTAAAAGGAACGGTAATGGAACGTTAATTCTATCAACGGGCTGGCGATTTGTTGGAAAGTTTAAATTTGGGGAAAAATATGGAGTTGGATCTTTTTTTGATGAAAAAGGAAAAAAAAGGTCAATGGGTCAATACAGAGGAGGAAAACTAAATGGCTTTGGTTTCATGAGTGCTGCGAGTGGTGAAAGATTTAGTGAAGGTTTTTATCAAGATGATGTGCTAGTAAAAAAAGAACTTGTCGACGAAAATTTGTTGGAGGAAAATTTCATAGATATTGATATCGAAAAATTTATAGTTGAGAATCCAAATAATTTGCCATTATGTCCACTAAAGAATGATGGTTTTCCAGATCATGAAAAAAAATGCTGGGATAAAGATAATTTGGCTAGTGCTTTACGTATGGGTGAATTTGATAAATCAGAAAGAAATGGATTTGGTTTTATAGTTATCCGAGCCCTCGGCGGCCTTACGATTATTGGGGAATACAAGGATGGAAAGCGTAATGGGAAAGGGATGGAAATCACTCCGGATGGAAAAATCGTCAAGGAGGGTATTTATCAACTTGGTGAATTGATAAAATTAGAAGAGGTTGACATACCAATTTTTTTAAAGAACGAATACCTATCAGCAATCGATAAATCAAAGAAATTAGAAAAAAAAGATGTTAACAAAAATTTAAATTTAAAAGTTACCCATACAAGCCCGGCCGATGATGGGATTTTCGAGATAACAATAATAACTAATACAGATACGGCGTCGCTACTAATAGATGGTGTCGAGCAGGGTGGAAGGAAAGACGGAAGCTACCGTATCAAACGTGTTGCGAGAGCTGGGCAAGTATCCTCATTTAAAATAGTCGCGACTGACATATACGGCAACAAAGGGGCTGAAATGGTTACAGTCTTCCGCGAGGTCGTAGAGTCAAAGCGTGCATATGCCTCATTAAATCCATCCCAAGTTAGGGGGCGACCCAACCGAGATGCTGTGGCTATCATAATTGGTATTGCTGATTATCGAAGCCTACCAAAAGCCGAATTTGCTAATGATGATGCTCGCGTCTTTTACGACTATGCAATCCGGGCATTGGGAGTTAAGCCGGAGAATATAAAGCTGTTGGTAGATGCTGACGCAGAAGAGGTTGAAATTATAAAAACCTTCAAAAATTGGCTGCCAAGTCGAGTTAAACCCACTACAGATGTATATGTTTTTTACAGTGGCCACGGACTGCCAACGCAAGATGGTCAAGATCTATATCTCGTGCCGCCAAGAGCAGATCGCGATTTCATCTCAAGAACGGCGATCCGGTTTCAAGAAATTAATGATGATCTACAAGCTGCTAAGCCGAAATCCGTAACTATTTTCATGGATGCTTGCTACAGTGGACAGGCCCGTTCAGGTGAGACTTTGGTTGCCAGTGCTCGACCTGTGGTTTTAAAAGCAGAGAAAAAACTGTTCCCGGATAACTTCACTGTAATTGCAGCAAGTCAGGCTGATCAGATATCAAGTAGCAGCCCTGATTTAAAACACGGTATCTTTAGCTACTACTTGATGAAGGGAATGGAAGGCGATGCCGACGCCAATAAAGACGGCAAGATTACGCTTGGGGAGATGAGAGACTACCTTGTTGAGAGCGTCGGTCGACAGGCGGGGATGATGAGTCGTAAGCAGGAGCCGCAGTTGATTGGTGACGTAAATCGTATATTGGTGGGACGGTGAATTACATGAAGCGCCTCATTTTTATCGCGCTGATGGCACTTTGCTCTATGTCATTCGGTGTTGAATTGATTTGTTCCGGTATAAACACCATTCGAATAAGCAATATTCGCGGTGATGTTAAAGGGAAAACAAATTGGGAGGGCGAAATCAAAGCAGAGATTTCCTTGGACACATCAAAATCGGTACCAGTAGTAAAAAAAATTTTTTCTGCTGGCCTTGATGTTTCATGGTGTTTTTATGGTTCGTACGCAAAAAATTTTTCAGGACAATGTAATTGCAAGATTGATGATGAGGAAATTTTTTGTTCTCGGAAGTATGAGGATGATTTCTCAAGTCTTACGGTAAGCAGAAAAACAGCTATCGCTAAAATTATTCAAATTCAGGAATGGGGTTCAAAAGAGTCTAATTTGTCATACACAGTTAATGAGAGTGCCGAACTGCAATGTCAGGTCTTTGAAAAAAATAAGTTTTGAGGCGATAATGATTTTGGTGATCGCCTACCCGATCACCAACAACTGCCCCGCCGATATTTGCACAGGATAATTTACAGGCTCAAAGACAGTTGCGAATAGCCCTAAAATGGTTCTCACTTTGCTTTTCCAAGATAAGCATCCCATGCTCTTGACTTAGGTATAAAACATCTATGACGTCAATCAGTTCTGGCGCGGGGCTGGCGAACCCGAGCTCGGTTATCCGTTATCTTATCGGCGCCGGCGTTGCACTGTGGGCACTGGTCATCGCCCTGTCGCCCGACGTTGGAATCGATGCGCCGTGGGTTTGGATGGCCATTTTCTGGGCCTTGCAAATCGGCGTCGGGCTCACAGTATTGCAGTTAACACTCTACCTGTTGAGCCGAGCGCAGAACACCGTGCAATGGCCCCTTTGGCTCTTGGTTATCGGCAGCGGTCTGCTGGGTTCATTTGTCCTCGCGCCTCTATACTGGCTGATTGGTGAGGGTTTAATGCTTCAGACGCTCGGGTTTGCTGCAACCAATGATGACGATCTTGACGCCACCTTGGCCTTTGGTTTCTCGGCCGTAGTTCATGAGTTCGTTGATATCGTTGCTCCTGTCACTGCCGCCTGGCTGATGGTCTCATGGCCCCGACTACAAGGCTTGATACCACCTTTGGTTGAACAATATTCTTCCGGTAACAGCGATGACCCCAAGGACTCGCTCGCTCCAGACCATGCCGCCTCAGCACGATCGTGGCGCACTGCTATTCCTCGCGAACTTGGCAATGAGCTTATTGCTGTTAAGTCTGAGCTGCAGTACCTGCGCGTGTTTACTGCTCGTGGATCTGCGCTGATCCTCGGCGCCTTGCAAGAGATCGAGGACGCCGAGGGCCAAACTGGAATGCGCGTGCACCGTTCATGGTGGGTGCATGCGCAGCATATCCATGCTGTTCGAAAGAAGGGTGACGCAGCTGTCTGCGTTTTAAGCGATGGACGCGAAGTACCGATCAGCCGTCGCCGCAAATCAGATGTGCTTGCAACCCTCGAACAGACTGCAAACCGGGATTTGACCAAAGGGCAATTGTCAGAACATTCGTCGCAGTCCCAACTGAACTGATATCGGGTTATAGCTCGGACGCGAGAGCCGGCCTGTCACCCCTTCCTCAGCGGGTAGCTCAATACTGCCGACCCGCATGATTCTCGCATCCGCTACAACGCTCCAGAGATTATTGAGAGGTACCTCCACACCGCCAATCAACTGGAACGCTACCTTCCCTTGCTTGGACCATGCACGCTCAGTCGCGCCGGAGTTAAGGTCGAAGTCAATCTCTTGGACCCAGCCGACACCGACACCCGTGTAGGGAATCCACCCACCTTTCTCGCCCACAAAGCGACGTATGCCGTTAACGAAAAAAATGTTCGAGGCAAAGTCACCGTCGGTGACGGCTGTTCCTCCGCCCCGCAGCGACGAAAGGCCATGACGGCGCCAGTTCCATTCGAATTCGGCCGCCCAGCCATTTCCGTAGCGGTAGCCGATGTCTCCCCCTAACCCCACTCCCGCGTCGAAATTCGCCCGCAATCCAGAGCCGAGCCCAGCATTTCCGATTTCATCAAACGTGGTGGAACCAAGGTGACTTGCTTGCGCGTAGACAGAGCCGTAGAACCCCGGGGTCTCAGTTTGTGCCACTGAGGGGGTCGATGTCACGGCTAGGCAAGCGAGAATGATACTGGGACAGAAGTTGCGGAGATATGTCATTTACAGGACTCCAAGAAGGTGAAAAATAGAAAGCTTGGGGGGCGCCAGCCTACCCCCTTGTTCGGGTTTCAATATCCAATCTAGCGGCTAACACATCGGACTTACAGGGTTTTTGAACCGGTGGTCAGATGGATGAACCAGTGGCAGTTACACCGTAGTTGAAACGGCATAGGCGACTCGCTCGTTTCTCTTCTGCAGGCAAGAGGATTCTGGTCATAATGTTGCAATAAAATTATTGATCAGCGAAACCGTTTGTTCTGGTTCATCGGCCACGGATATGTGACTGGTGTCGATTACCTTAAAGCGTCCTCTAGGCATTGAGAGAACCGCATCGCGTAGTGTTTCGGGCAAGTACATCCTATCGAACCGGCCCGCGATGAAAAGGGTTGGCGTTGTAATGGCGCGCAGGCGAGGCGCAAGCGGTTCTCTCTCCAGCATTACTGAGCGAACGGACCTTGCAAGCGCAGCGCCATTAGCCCGTTGAAGATGTTGACGAAATGCGTCCATCATCGGACCGCCTTGCTCACAGGTTTTCTGCAAAAAAAATGAGCGCGCCACACCGTCTTGATAAACCCGACTTTTATGTAGCCAGCGTGCACCCCAAACAACAAAACGATCACTCAGCTTTAAACCGCTCTTTTTATTGTGGATGGGTGTATTTAACATCACGACTGCTTTAGTGCGAGATGGGTAGTCGATCGCAAACTCTCCAGCTACTAAACCGCCCCAACTGCAGCCGACGATGATAGCTGGCGTAGAAACGCCTAACTCATCGAGTATTTCGGACATGGCTTGGCCACACTGTTTCATAGTGAATGGTTCGGGCGCAGGTCCGCTATCGCCATGCCCGGGACCATCGATGACGACCAGCCTGTGTCGTCCGATCCATGCTTCGATGGGTACTTGGTAGATTTGGTAGTTGGCCAGTATGGAGGGCCACAGCACGATCGTGTCGCCCGTCAGGCTGGTCGCCGTATCCCTGACTGCCAGTGCGCCAATAACCGTTTGAACTAGTCGAGCAGGCGGCAGAGAATTTTGAACTTTACTATCTAAGGTTTTCGAGCCTGATTCCGGTGCGATATCAGACGCTAGTGATAAACGATCAGTGATCATTGCTGAGTTCCTGTTTCGTTAATGGTGTCGTAGGATTCTTTATTTTTTCTAATGCGCGGTTCGTACGGGCAATTTCAGCGTTTGCCCAATCGATATTGCGACGAAAGCTGATTCGGATATATCGTGCTCCTGCCGAGCAGCGGCAAGTGCAACAGGGGGATCGTCCAGAGCCTCATCCGATAAGCTGAAGGTTCCCCAGTGGTAGGCTACCGATTTCCTTGCGCGCAAATCTTTGTGGATCTGAACGCTCTCCGCGGGGTCGACGTGCTGATCTTTCATGAACCACCGGGGCGCATAGGCACCGATTGGAATCAATACCAAGTCAAAGCCATGATCAGGTTGTCGATCGGCGAAGCGTTTGGCAATGTCTTGAAAATCAGGCGAATAGCTAGTGTCGCCGACGTGGAAGAAATGAAAGTCATCAGCAAATACCGCAAACCCGCCCCACAGTGTGTCCATTCGATCTGTCAAAGTACGTCCGGACCAATGCTGTACCGGTGTAAAAACGATTTCCACTGATCCTTTAGGAGATTGCGCGCGATGGGATTGCCACCACATGAGCTCTACCACGTTCGAAATACCTAAGCTGATGAACCATGACTTCACCCCTGCGGGTACGAGAAATAATGGAGATCCTCCGGGTTGAGAAGCAAGCGACCGAACACTAGACTCATCAAGATGGTCATAGTGGTTATGAGAAATCAGTACCAAGTCGATGTGTGGTAGATCTTTCAGTGCGATGGCTGGCGGCTGTGCACGCTTCGGACCTATTGATGAAATTGGCGATGCACGCTCTGAAAAAATCGGGTCGGTTAGCATATTTAGACCAGAAAATTGAACCAGTGCTGTCGCGTGTCCAATCCATGTAATGGCAGGTTGCATCTTGTCGCTAGCCTTGCCATTGTCATGAATAAAAACTAAATCAGTGTCCACTTTGGGTGTTGGCGATTGAGCTGATTTGGGATGACCATCAACCAGGGCATTCCAGCGCCATTTAAGAAAATCAAATAGGCCGGGTGGTTCAAACTTTATATAATTGTTTTGAAACTTGAACGGTATAGCCGATGAAATAGGCTGACTCAACACAAAATGCATAGCGAATGTTAGAACGATCGCTAGTAGGGTTAACTTTAGCTTGGACACCTTGAATCTCCCATGATAAAGATATTAATTGGGCAGAAACTTTCGTATCGAGCGGCTTGAGAAGCCGCTTTGAAACCGATGCAACTATTGACCTCGGTAAGAAGCGATTGCCCAGAACTGCTAGGCGGTTAGAAAGACCAACCACGCGAGTCATGCCGCCATAGTCCAAAAGATCCACGCCTGCCTGTGCGACGGTACGGACATTCTTGCGTCCCGCCTTTTGGAACATGTGTCCCTCAGCAATCTGTTTGGGGTCCATGGCATCGAAAAAAGCGGTGTCCGTTGGTCCTGGAGCCAAGCAGCTTACCTGTACATCATAATCTTCGAGTTCTTTGGCAAGTGCTTCGGAAAAGCAAAGAACAAAAGATTTTGAAGCGCCATAAGCAGCAAAGTAGGGTGTTGCCTGATACGCTGCTGTCGAAGCTACATTGAGAATAATCCCGCTACGCCGACGCTTCATTTGCGCGCCGAAGATTTGGCAAAGTTCTGCGACAGCGCTCACATTCAGCTGGAGCATTTGCCTCAGTTTTTTTGGATCAATCGCAACGTGCTCGTCGAAAATCCCGAACCCTGCGTTGTTAATCAGGATATCGATCTGAAGCTGCCGCGCTTCGCAAAAGCTAAAAAGGTGCTCAACTGCCTCTGGCTCGCTGAGGTCAACAGCGTAAGTAATGACCTCGGCTGAAGTATGTTGTCGTAATTCATCAGCGACGGGTCCAAGCCTATCGTCGCTCCGGCTTACTAAAACGAGATGATGATTTCGGGTAGCCAATATTCGCGCCATCTCAAGGCCAATGCCACTACTCGCGCCGGTGAGCAAGATAGTCTTTGTTTGCTCCATGATGATCTCCCCGATTTAACGAATTATGTTTTTTAGGTGGCATGCTTCCTAGGTTTTGATTAGGTTTTGTCAGTATCTGAGCTTGACCTGAAGCGTCTTACTTTCGCTCGTTGCGATAGTGAATACGGACTCGTCCCATTTCGGTGCGGAGAGTGCATACGTTTTGTTATTCGATACTCCATACCCTTCGCTAGGAACGCCTACAAAATTCTTGTCTAGCTTGCCGTTGCTGTTCTCGTCGTGCACAACTGCCACGGCATAGGTACCGGGCTCAACATTTGGAAAAGTGCAGGTCGTATTCGCACCTGCAATAGGCGTGCGCACTGTCAAAATGCCTTCACCGTCCGGGAAGTCGGATGCCTTTGTAAACAAACGGCAGTTAAGGGTCCCTCGGGTGTTTTTAAAGCTAGAAACCTCCAGCAAAACGGTGGATGTAGATTGTGAAAGTGAAGGCAAGACAGGGAAAGCGATCGCCAATATCACGCCGCTAATAATCCTAAGAACAGTACGGTTATCATGGTTTTGTTGGTTCATAGCTTGTCTCCCTGTTCGATTAATTAAATTGACGGGCGTGTCATTTAGTCCAGCAAACTTTGCACTGTCAAGATTATGCCATCTAATTTGACACTGTCAACATTAATCTTGACGCTGTCAGAATTTTGGGAGATCCTTAGGCGCATGAAGATCCAAAATTTGCCTACTGATCGACGCACTTATCACCATGGAAACTTATCGTTGGCGCTTCTCGATGCTGCCGAAGATGAACTCAATGAATTCGGTATTGAGGGGTTTTCGTTGCGTGGCGTCGCTAAGCGCGCGGAGGTTAGTCACGCAGCACCAGCCCACCATTTTGGCGATGCGAATGGCCTGCTGACTGCACTGGCTGCAAGAGGATTCGAGCGATTCCTTCAGCGTCAGCGTGATTTTCGTCAGCGGGCGGCGCCTGACCCGCGTGCTCATTTAGAGGCTTCGGGAGTAGGGTATGTCGCGTTCGCGCTGGAAAACCCGGCCATATTTCGATTGATGTTCTCCTCCGATCGTCCCGACTTCGACGATCCGGGCCTTCAAAGTGTTGCCGAGTCTGCGTTTGAGGAGTTGGTTGAACATGTTAGGGGCGTGACTCAAGATGGAGGTTCGGCTAAAAAGGACAGCACCATGATGATTGATGTTGCTGCCGTATGGGCGGTCGCGCACGGGCTGGCCGATTTATTAGTAGCAGGGCGACTTCATACGCTTGGGTCGCTTGCACCTAGAACACGAGATCGCCGAATTGCAGAAATTATTGCTCGAGCCATTCCTTCAGGACCTAACCAGAGGTAGCCCATGATTCTTCACGATCTTTCAGCAGGCATGCATCCGCGTCGCGTACGCATCTTCTTGGCAGAAAAAGGTGTGTCGATCGAACGTCGCGAGGTGGATGCCGGAGGCGGTGCGAATGCGACGCAAGATTTCATCCGGCTTAATCCTTTGGGTAAGTTGCCGGTACTCGAGCTCAACGATGGCAGTGCAATCGCTGAGTCTCTTGCAATCTGCCGCTATTTTGAGGCGATGTATCCTGATCCGCCGCTCATGGGCCGCACACCACGTGAAGCCGCCGATGTCGAGATGTGGACTCTTCGAATGGACCATGAACTGTCACAAATGATTACGCTAGTTTTCGTACATAGCAGCGACTTCTATCGTGGTCGCGTTGAGCAAATACCGGAAGTCGCCAACTGGGCGCGTGGTCGCGCGATCGAGACGATGAATTGGCTTGATCGCGAACTTGCCGGTCGCCGCCACATCGCTGGAGAGAACTACACACTGGCCGACATTGTCGCGCAGTGCGCCTGTGTTCTGGGGAAAGCAGTCGGCTTACGCATCCCCTCGGATATGACCAACCTGTCTCGCTGGTTTACAGAGGTTACGGCCCGTCCGACGGCCAGAGCCTAGCCTAAGCATGGAGAGGATGAGAATGTCCAGGCCAAGTGTTTGCTGCGTAATCGGCGCTGGTGACGCCACAGGATCTGCAATAGCTAGACGCTTTGCCCAGGAGGGGTATACGGTTTGTGTGGCCAGACGAAACGAGGAGGCCTTGCGGCCTCTCGTTCAACAGATTCGTGACCAGGGTGGTCATGCCTTTGCTTTTGGAATGGATGCGAGGCGAGAGGAGCAGGTAGTTAGTTTTTTCAATCAGATCGAAGCCGACGTTGGTCAGATCGACGCTGTTATTTTTAACGTCGGCGGCAACGTCCGTTTTCCCATTTTAGAAACCACGTCCCAGAAGTACTTCAAGGTATGGGAAATGTGTGCCATGGCTGGCTTTCTGGTCGGACGCGAAGCCGCCAGAGTCATGCTGCAAAGGGAGCGCGGCACTATTCTGTTCACGGGTGCTACCGCCAGCACCCGAGGCGGAGCCGGATTTTCTGCCTTCGCCGGAGGAAAAGCGGCGCTAAGGGCACTGGCCCAATCGATGGCGCGCGAGCTTGGCCCAAAAGGGATTCACGTCGCTCATATCATCATCGATGGCTTGATTGATACCGAGTTCGCGCGACAGAACTTCAATGACTATGTCAATGATGTTGGGCATGATGGAATTTTAAATCCCGATCACATAGCGCAGGCTTACTGGTATTTACATGCACAACCCAAAGATTCTTGGACATTTGAGCTGGATTTACGCCCATCTGTAGAGAAGTGGTAACTCAATCGACCATACCTTTGAGTAGATATTTTGTGTAGTCGCAGATTCGTGCTCGATTCAGTCGATGTGTGTTCGAATTGAAGGCTGCGCAGCCGCGCGCCGTTTGTATTCCAGATAAGATTCGAACCCCTAGCTACACCAAAAAACGATATATCCTGACTGGAGCAAGTTATTCATGCGGAATTTATTGGCCCGCCACGTATTTCAAATGCCCCGTGAGGGGCATTGTCGTTTTAGGAGA
>JAIXYM010000131.1 GCA_027490255.1 Oxalobacteraceae bacterium
AAGAAATGACCCGCATTCACACGTGATGGCACGAGATAATCGCGTGCGCCTTCGGGTGTGGATTTGGTGAGCATCGGTGTTTCGATGTCGATGAAGCCATGCTCATCCAAAAACTTACGCACTTCCATCGTGACCTTGTAGCGCAGACGCAGGTTGTGCTGCATCTGCGGACGACGCAAGTCCAGTACACGATGCGTCAGGCGCGTGGTCTCGGACAGATTCTCATCATCGAGCTGGAACGGTGGTGTGACCGAAGGATTCAGCACTTCGAGTTCATGACACAGCACTTCGATCTTGCCAGAGGTGAGGTTAGCGTTATCGGTGCCTTCGGGACGTGCACGTACCAGACCGGTGATGCGCAAGCAAAATTCATTACGCACGGACTCGGCAGCCTTGAACATGTCAGCGCGATCCGGATCGCAGACGATCTGTACCAGACCTTCGCGGTCGCGCAGATCAATAAAAATGACGCCCCCGTGGTCGCGGCGGCGATGTACCCAGCCGCACAGGCTGACTGTCTGACCCATCAGTGTCTCGTTGGTCAGGCCGCAGTAATGTGTTCGCATTGACATCTTGTTCGGTCTCGCTTCTGTCTTGTTTCGGTGATTGGTTAGTGATTGGCCACTTCGGGCGTCGTGCTGGTGCTTGCCTGCCCTGCAGCTTTGCTGCCGGGCGATGGTGGTGCCACCACGCCCATGGAGACGATGTACTTGAGTGCTTCATCGACGCTCATGTTGAGTTCGATGGTGTCTTCTTTTTTTAGCATGAGAAAAAACCCGGACGTGGGATTGGGCGTGGTCGGCACATACACGCTGACGTAATCGCCACTGAGATGATTTTTAACATCACCACCAGGTACGCCGGTCTGAAAGGCAATGGTCCAGACGCCTTCGCGCGGATACTGCACCAAGAGCGCCTTGCGAAACGCGTTACCCGAAGAGGAAAAGAGGGTATCGGAGACCTGCTTGACGCTGGAGTAAATCGAATTAACCACTGGAATGCGCTTGAGCAGCAACTCCCACAGCATCAACAGCCGGTTACCAACAAAATTGCGCGTAACAACACCGGTGATGAAAATGATCACCAGCGTCAGTATCGTGCCCACACCGGGCAGGTTGAAACCCAGCAGCAGCTCGGGACGCCACTGCGGTGGCAGCAGCAGCAAGGACTGATCGAGCGTGCCAATGATGAGATTGAGCACCCAGAGGGTGATCACGAGCGGCACGAGAACCAGTAAACCGGTGATAAAGTATTTGCGCATGAGTGGCTTACTTAGGTGGCCGAAGGAGTTGCCGTTGTACTCGCAGCGGCGGGCGCCGGACTGGCGGCGGTTGTTGCAGTCGCTGCGGTCGTCGTTGCTGTTGTTGTAGTTGCTGCTGTCGTTGCTGCTGCAGTCCCGTCTGCGGTCGTACCAGCAGAGTTGGCATCCCCCTTCGCCGCAGGCGTGGCGCCGTTACGGAAATCGGTGACGTACCAGCCACTGCCCTTGAGCTGAAAGCCGGCCGCAGTGACTTGCTTGCGGAATTCAGGTTTGCCGCACGATTCGCAGTCGGTCAAAAGCGCGGCGGAAATGCTTTGCAGTACGTCCTTCGCGAAGCCGCATGCTTCGCAGCGATAGGCATAAATCGGCATTGTTGCTCCCCTCCCTGCAAAATTTCGAAAACCTTGGATTATAAGGGGTTTCTAGGGAGTCTCGTCGTGTGAATCGGCGCTTATCGAGCCGGTGTCTGTTTGAAAATTGTACTTTTCAAACAGACACTACAGACAATCATGCGACGAGCTTTTGGCGCTCAGGCAGCAAGGAGCCGACAATCATGCCCAGAAAAGCAACCAGCAAGCCAACCAGCTGGGGCGGCCAGATCGATTCACCGCCGAAGACTTCCATCAGCAGCCAGCTACCCAGCCCGCCAATGACGGAGCATAAAGCGCCCTGTGTCGTGGCGCGTTTCCAATAGAGACCCATCACCAGCGGAATAAAGGCACCCACCAACGGCACTTTGTAGGAATTGCCGACCATTTCGTAGATCGGCATGCCCTGCGACAGCAGCGCGAAGGTCGTGACGATGATGGTGAAACAAACAACCACGACACGGGTAGTCAGAAGCAGTTGACGGTCCGACATCGGCCGGATTTCGCGAATGATGTTTTCGGTGAGCGTAATACTAGGCGCAAGCAAGGTGCCGCTAGCAGTCGACATGATGGCCGACAGAAGCGCACCAAAGAACAATATCTGTGCAATTACCGGCGTGTGGGTCAGGATAAGCGTGGGGAGAATTTTCTGCGGATCGTCTTCGATCAGCGAAGTAAACATCGCCGGATCAATCATCTGCGCCGCATACACCAGAAACATCGGGATGAAGGCAATCAGGAAATACATCGAGCCACCAATAACCGCACCCGTGGCGGCTGAACCTTCAGAGCGCGCCGACATGACTCGCTGAAATACATCCTGCTGCGGTATGGAGCCAAACATAATCGTGACGGCGGCACCAATGAACGCCAGTATCGCTGACAACGTGAGCTCAGGCAGGAAATTAAGCTTGCCAGCCTGATTCGCATGCGTAATCACGACACCCGCTCCACCCGCTTCACCGGCAATCACCCAGACGATGTACAACAGGCCCGCGATAATCAGCGTCATCTGAAATGAATCTGTCAGCGCCACCGCCCACATGCCACCAAACAAGGTGTAAGTCAGCACGATGGTCGAACCAATGATCATGCCGGCTGAAAAGGAGATGGCGCCGTTGGTCAAGATATTGAATACCAGACCCATGGCGGTAATCTGAGCCGATACCCAACCCAGATAAGAGGTCACGATGCAAAGCGAGACCATGATTTCGACCGGCCGGTTGTAACGCTGCCTGTAATAATCGCCGATGGTCAGCAGATTCATGCGATACAAACGTCGCGCAAAAAAGAGGCCGACGAAGATCAGACAAAGCGATGCGCCGAACGGATCCTCGACCACGCCAACCAAACCATGCTCGGCAAAGCGGGCCGGAATTCCCAACACGGTTTCCGAACCAAACCAGGTTGCAAATACCGTGGCAATCACAACGGGCAAAGGGAGCGAGCGTCCGGCATTGGCATAATCGCTTGCGGTCTTCACGCGTCGTGCCGCATACAGACCCAGTGCCACCGAGATAAGTAGGTAGAGCACGACAAAGATCATCAAGGTGTTCATGCCATCTCCCCATCTCCGTTTGGCGCGGACATTTCCGCATAAAAAAACAGGCGGGATTATAGCGGCGAAGTGCGGGTTTCAGGGCGATGTCGGAATGACATCTTTGTTTGATGCGCAGCGAGTGGTGGGGTGGAAGCGGAGTCTCCCCAGAGTGACCATGGACCCCAGCGTCGTTAACGGAGCAACTGTAAGGAACAAGAGGTCCTATCCATGCCGATGTTTCTTACGGTGGTGAGACGAAACCGAGATTTAGGGTAATCGCTTTAAATTCCGTCACCCCAGCGAACTCTGACAGTAAAAAATACGAAGCTGTTTAGAGCGCCGAATGCCAACGTAACAAAAGCTGAACCACCAGAATACCCAATATAAGTCCGCCACCAAAGTACACCGCAATACCCAGCAGCAGGTTGGTGCGGCGCTGCTCGGCCAGCAGGCGCTGAAGCAAGGCGCTGTTATCGACTTGATGCCCTTCTGCCTTCGCCTCGAGTGCCTGCTGCACCAGACGTGGCAATTGCGGCAGAATGTGCGCGTAGTGTGGCGCCTCGATCTTCAAACGTTCGATGAAACCACGCCAGCCGACCTGCTCTTTCATCCAGCGCTCCAGTGAAGGCTTGGCAGTGGCCCATAGATCAAGGTCTGGATCCAATTCGCGGCCAAGTCCTTCGATATTGAGCAGAGTTTTTTGCAAGAGCACGAGCTGCGGCTGCACTTCAACATTGAAGCGACGCGACGTCTGGAATAGTCGTAGCAGCACCTGACCAAACGATATCTGCGACAAAGGCCGATCAAATATCGGTTCACAGCAAGCACGCACGGCGGCTTCAAGTTCATCGACGCGCGTATCTTTGGGTGCCCAGCCAGATTCGATGTGGGCTTGCGCAACGCGTTTGTAATCGCGCTGAAAAAACGCTAAAAAATTTTGCGACAAATAATCTTTGTCGAAATCAGTCAACGTGCCGACGATACCGAAATCGAGCGCAATGTAACGCCCAAATGTTTCAGGTGCAGTGGACACCATGATGTTACCGGGATGCATATCCGCGTGGAAGAAACCATCGCGGAATACCTGCGTAAAAAATATCTCGACACCGTCGCGCGAGAGTTTTTTAAGATCGACGCCCGCATCGATCAAGCGCTGTGTCTGCGAGATGGGTATGCCGTGCATGCGCTCCATGACGATGACGGATTCGGCGCAATAATCCCAGAACATTTCCGGCACCATCAGCAGCGGCGAGCCAGAAAAATTACGGCGTAATTGGCTTGCATTCGCTGCCTCACGCATGAGGTCCAGCTCGTCGTGCAGGTGTTTATCGAACTCGGCGACAACCTCGCGTGGCTTCAGACGCGGCCCATCGGACCACCAGCGCTCAACCCACCCGGCAATGACCCGCATGAGTGCGATGTCTTTATCGATGGCCTGATGCACACCCGGGCGCAAAACTTTGACAGCGACCTCGGTGCCATCTTTCAGCACAGCGAAATGCACCTGTGCCACCGATGCGGAAGCGACTGGCTCACGCGAGAAGCTGGCGAACAATTGATCTGGATGCTGACCCAGCGAGCGAGTGATTTGTGCCACCGCCAAATTCGACGCAAAAGGCGGCACCCGATCCTGTAATAAGGCCAACTGGTCTGCGACATCGGCCGGCAACAAATCACGGCGCGTGGAAAGCACCTGGCCGAATTTCACGAAAATCGGCCCCAGTTCTTCCAGCGCACGACGGAAACGTTCGCCACGCGGTGCGCTCAGATCACGCCAGAACAAAAACGCCGACAAGAGCCGCAGATGGGGTGGCACGCGGCCGCTGGAAAGGATGATTTCATCCAGCCCGTAACGAAGCGCCACGCGGGTGATTTTCAAGACACGTAACAAGCGCGAAATCATCGGGCGCTCCCTGCGCTTGGGCTGGTGCCTGAATTTGTGATTGTGTTTGTGCTCGTGTTTGTACTCGTGTTTGAACTCGTGCTTTTGCTCGGGCTTGGGCTTACGCCTGTCCCAAAGCGTGTCTCGAGTAAGCCAATGCGCTTGCCGAGTCGCTCGACATCGTCACGTAATGCAGCGACTTGCGCCGCAAAATCTTCGCCGGCTTTTCGGTAGAGCAGCGAAGGATTTTCCTCCAGAAGATACTCGGCAATTTGCTCAACGAGCTTGCGACCGCCGGAGCGCACACCCTGCACCGTCGCGCGCGCGGCTTGCGCGATACGCACCGCCGCGATGTCGCCAACGAAAGGGGCAAGATCTTCTTCCGTTTCCCAGTGCAGACCTTGCGCTACTTCAGAGATCGCTTTGGCAAGCTCCGCATCGCCACTCAGACTGACATAAGAAAACGCTCTATCTATGTTCGACAGAATCTGCGGCAGGTCAGCAGGCTTAATACGAATGGTGACATGGGGTTCGGCTTGCGTTGATGCTTGCACCAGACCGTCATTGGCCACCGCCAGATCAAGCTGCAAGGTGCCAACTGCAATGCGGGCCGACTTGCCTGCGTGCGGCAGCAGAACTTTGCACAGTTGCGGCTGACGCGACAGCAAGTGATTGATTGCGGCGGCAAGGGGACGTTCGGATGTCATCATCGTCTTGTAAGTTGGCAGGCATGTCAGCCTACAACTTCACGCCCACATGCAAAGCCGCGACGCCAGCGGTGAGATTGAAATACTCAACCCGATCCAGTCCAGCGTCCTGCATCATTCCCTTCAGCGTTTCCTGATCCGGATGCATGCGGATGGACTCAGCGAGATAGCGGTAGCTGTCTGCATCGCTAGCGATTTTCTGACCCAGCCAAGGCAGCACTTTGAACGAGTACATGTCGTAAGGCTTTTGTAGCGGCGCCGCCACCTTGGAAAATTCCAGCACCAGCAATTTGCCACCGGGCTTGAGCACGCGGCGCATCTGCGCCAGCGCAGCCTCTTTGTGCGTCATGTTGCGTAGGCCAAAGGCCACGGATACCCGGTCAAAGTAGTTGTCAGGAAAAGGCAGCTTCTCGGCATCACAAATCAGGGTGGGCAGCAGCAGACCGTCGTTGATCATGCGGTCACGTCCCACGCGCAGCATCGATTCATTGATATCGGTATGCCAGACCTCGCCGGTAGGGCCGGCTTTTTTTGCAAAAGCGCGCGCCAGATCGCCGGTGCCGCCGGCCAGATCCAGCACTCGGAAACCGGGGCGTATGCCCGCCTGCGCGACCGTAAAAGCTTTCCATACCCGGTGCAGACCCGCCGACATCAGGTCATTCATGACGTCGTATTTGGCGGCCACCGAATGAAAAACCTCAGCGACCTTGTGCGCCTTTTTTTCTTCAGGGACTTGCTGATAGCCGAAATGGGTTTGGGTCATGGCGGGGCTCGGTGAGTTGGAAATGCATTATACAAGTGCGGCTGCGAGGCTACCGACGCCTGCATGCTTGGGTCTGATCGATCTGCATAACCTGGATTGGCTGAGATTTGTAGTGGCGCTGTACTAAATGCATTTATCGCGCGAACAGCGGTTGAACGTCGGTTACTGATCCGGATACCTTGGACCAAAATACGCATTCAACTTCGCTCGGAGAAATTTTATGAGCACTGACAAATTAATCCTGAATAAAACTACTAGCCTAGAAGATGTCACAAATTACTTTAAAGATCTCGGTCCAGACAAACAAGTCAGAACAAGAAAATTGGGGGATGGAAGAATCCAACTCTATGTTCGCAAAGACTCATTTAAGCAATTTTTTACCGATAAGCTGAAGCCAGATTATTTAATACAGCGTGATTATGCAAATGCAAAAAAACAAATTTTTGATATTGCTAACAACATCGACAATAGCCGCGATAAAGCACGTATTCTTTTTAGTGTAAAAAAGGCGCTAGAGGGTGATGGTCAGGCACATAGCCACGATTTTTATACCAATGAATTTAATCGACGTATGGAATATTTCATGAATCTAAATAAATGAACAAAAATACGAATGGATCAAGCTAAAAACTAGTCCCATCTAGGCGCGCACCAATAAAGGCTTTTCAAACCGGATGCAGACCCACCACGATCAGATGATTCATTACGTGTATTTAGCAGTCACTGAATGACAATCTTCGGCCACTTTGTGCGCCTTTTGTTCCTCAGGGACTTGCTGATAGCCGAAATGGGTTTGGGTCATGGCGGAACTCGATGCGTTGGAAATGCATTATACAAGTGCAGCTGAGAGGCTACCGACGCCTGCATGCTTGGGTCTGATCGACCTGCATAACCCGGATTGGCTGAGATTTGTAGTGGCGCTGTACTAAATGCATTTATTGCGGGAACAGCGATTAAATGTGGGTCACTCATCCCAATATTTTTAGTCATGTCTTCGTCACCTGCCATCGCGGATCTCTCATGAAACCTGCTACCCGACTTACTATTAACAGCGACACATCGATCGACAAGGTTGTTAATTTTTTACAACACTGTGAACAAGGCACGCGAATCAGAGCCAGAAACCTCAACGATGGCGGAATTGAACTGTATGTTCGTAAAGACTCATTCAAACAATTTTTTACCGACAAGCTCAGACTCAGCTGTCACGTGCAGCAGGACTACAACGCAGCGCGAAGTCGTATTTTAGAAATTATTAAAACAGCCGATCCTGCCGGAGAAAATTCATCCGCCCTCTCATCAATCAGGCGCAGCCTGGCAAGTGACAAACACGATTTTCGCGTTGATGGGTTTCAACGTGACCTTAGCAGCGCATTAAGTAGCGGAACAGTCAAGGCAAAGGAAATACTGGGAATGGACTACTCCCAAGGAGATCCGCGACACGAAATCACGAAACTTATACGAAATTCTAAAGCTCAAGAAGAAATTTCAAAAGTCATGAACTCAATTAAAAACCCTGCCGACCGCGAAACCTTTGAGAAAAATTTTTCCGCCCTGGATTTCATTACATCAAAGCCACGTACCATGGGTCAGGCGACACCACCACCACCAACCATCATAGATTACAACCGCGCAATCGATTTTTTCCGAGTTTGGCTGAAAGAAGTCAAAGAAACTGATTCAGACATAAAAAACTACGACGATAAATCAGGCAATGAAGTCAGCGAGGAGAAAAAAGCGCTGACAGAATTTGCTGAAAGAATCACGCGCGGAGGCGTACCGGACAGAATCGATCTTAACGGAGGAAGGTTTGAAAATTCCAACGCTGATTTGATAATTTTTGATGAGTCAACGAGCTTCCATTCTTTTTTAGGAACACAGAATACTCAGAGCGAACCTGTGTCGGTAGGTCGTAATGGCGCTACCCTCGTCACAAATACATACCCTGAGAAACACGTTATTGCAAAAAAAGACCTCACCGCGGGGCTCCGAATTATCTGTCAGAATATTACGGTAATTGACCAGCAGCTTATGGATTCTATCTACAACAAAATAGAAATTGCCATCAGAGAAAAAATTACATCTTCATCACAACCAATGACTGGAGATACAAGCACGGATAAAATTTACACTATTCATTTACCCTTAATAACTCCTTTTACTGGCCAAGAATTAACAACTGCTGAAAAAACCATACTTCAAAACAGCTTTGCTAAAGCCACAAAAAAATGGACGAATGAATTTCCCAATCTCAGAATAAAGGTCAATTTAGAAGGAGATATGAATGTCAGCTCGATTCAAGCGAGCTATAGGAATATCAATAAACCACAAAGAACGAATTAAACCAAAGCTGATAGTTATTCAAGCTTCATGATTCTCAATGGATTTCGTCAAAGGTCTGTCGTTCAGACTGCACAACCGCCCCCGCCCGACTTCACCATTGGCACATCCCGCCCACTCTCCCCGGGATGGCCGGCGGTCTGTAATTTGTCCAGATACTCATCCCACAGCCGCGGCTGATTCTGGCAAAACGACTGCAGCAAGTCCCACGAATAAATGCCACTGTCATGTCCGTCCGAAAACACGATGCGTATTGCATAGTGACCCACAGGCTCAATCGCAGTGATCTCAACATTGCGCTTGCCGGTCTGAAGTACCTCCTGTCCCGGCCCATGGCCGCGCACCTCTGCTGAGGGCGAATAGACGCGCAGGAATTCGAAAGGCAGTTGATAGTTGGTATCGCCATAGCTCAGCTCGAGAACGCGTGAGGTGGTGCGGAGCGCAATGGCGGTCGGTACGGGCGCGTCTGACATAGGGAATCCATTCATGGTGCGATAGGGGCGATCATCTGTGAAGATGAATCGATCGCGGTGGGGCGTTAATCAAGCGCCCGTCTGGTTACAGCGAGTTGTTGTAATTATGCCTTGCGCCTCGCAAGACTGCAGACAGCGAATCCGCAGCCTGCAAAAAGCGACTTTGCAGACTACAGGTAGGTGGACAATCTTTCCTGCATCTTGGCCCGCAGCGCCGGCAGACGTTCGTGACGCATCTCTAGTGAGGCGGCTGAAGGCTCGCGCTTGGATTCAGCCCAGACGGGCGCAGGGAAGTGTGCGTCATCGGTATAGCGCGGTATCACATGCCAGTGCAGATGCGGCACCATGTTGCCAAAGCTGGCGAGATTGATTTTCTCGGGCTGCATCACCTCGCGCACGACGTGCTCCACCTGCCAAAGCACATCCATCAGCAGCATGCGATCGAGTTCGCTGAGATCGGTGACTTCCTTTACATGATCGCGCCAGATGACGCGACAAAACCCCGGATAGTTTTCATCACCCACCAGCACCACACGAAACTGCAACCCCTGATGCAGCACCTCGCCACCCGGGGATTCGCACAATTCGCAGCCTGGCACCCGTACGCTCATGGCTACACCAGCACGCGTTCGATGCCGCCGTTGTTAGCGCGGGCAACATAGTCGGGCATCCAGTTGGGGCCCAACAGATGTCGTGCCATTTCGACGACGATGTAATCAGCATCCGTGCCTGAATCATCAT
Source organism: Oxalobacteraceae bacterium (assembly GCA_027490255.1). Lineage (GTDB taxonomy): Bacteria > Pseudomonadota > Gammaproteobacteria > Burkholderiales > Burkholderiaceae_D > Pernthalerella. The sequence goes on from JAIXYM010000131.1 coordinate 10,076, forward strand.
CGAAACGCGACAGACCCTGCAGGCAAGACGGGCAGGAAGTCAGGATTTTTATATCGCCCTCGAAACCATCAGCGCGTAGCTTGTCTGCGCCTTTGGTCATTTCGGCTTCCTTGCGGAAGCGAATCTGCGTCGAGATATCGGGCCGCGATACGGCGAGCGTGCCGGATTCGCCGCAGCAGCGATCGTTCTTTTCAATCTTCTGCGCATCAATGGTCGTAATCAAGCTGTTCACTGTTTTGAGCGGATCCTGCTGCTTCATCGGGCTGTGACAGGGGTCATGATACATGTAGCGGGTACCGGTGACGCCTTCGAGCTTGACACCTTTTTCGAGCAAATATTCGTGGATATCGACGATGCGGCAGCCAGGGAAAATTTTGTCGAATTCATAGCCCTGTAACTGGTCGTAGCAAGTGCCGCATGAGACGACCACGGTTTTGATGTCGAGATAGTTCAGCGTATTGGCAACACGGTGGAATAGCACGCGATTGTCGGTGATGATTTTTTCGGCTTTGTCAAAATCACCGGAACCGCGCTGCGGATAACCGCAGCACAGGTAACCGGGCGGCAAAACGGTTTGTACACCCACATGCCAGAGCATGGCCTGAGTCGCGAGGCCCACTTGTGAGAACAGGCGCTCGGAACCGCAGCCAGGAAAATAAAACACAGCTTCGGTGTCGGCATGAGTCGCTTGCGGATCACGAATAATAGGAACGAATTTATCGTCCTCGATATCCAGCAAAGCGCGCGCGGCTTTCTTGGGCAGATTGCCAGGCATTTTCTTGTTTATGAAATGAATCACCTGCTCGCGCACGGGTGGCTTGCCATGCGTGGACGGTGGTGCCTTGGTTTGCTTTTTCGCGAATTTTTTCAGCAGCTCATGGGCAAAGCGCTGCGCCTTGTAACCCCAGCCAATCATGATTTGACGCGTGGCATTGATGGTAGCCGGGTCTTTCGCATTCAAGAAAAACATGGACGCTGCGGTACCGGGATTGAAGGATTTTTTATCCATCTTGCGCAGCAGATTGCGCATGTTCATGGACACGTCACCAAAATCAATATCGACCGGGCAAGGCGTCAGGCATTTGTGGCAGACGGTGCAGTGATCGGCAACGTCTTCGAATTCTTCCCAATGACGTATGGATATCCCGCGCCGAGTCTGCTCCTCGTACAGAAAGGCTTCGACCAAAAGCGATGTAGCGAGTATTTTGTTGCGCGGCGAATAAAGCAGATTCGCGCGCGGCACATGCGTGGCACAGACTGGTTTGCATTTGCCGCAACGCAGACAGTCTTTGACGCTATTGGCAATGGCGCCGATGTCGCTTTGCTGCATGATCAGCGATTCATGCCCCATCAGGCCAAAGGACGGCGTGTAGGCGTTACGCAGGTCGGCATGCAGTGCGGGCGAGTTCAGTAGCTTACCTTTGTTGAAGCGCCCTTCCGGATCGATGCGTTGTTTGTAATCGCGAAATTCGCCGATCTCAGCTTCGGTCAAAAATTCGAGCTTGGTGATACCGATACCGTGTTCGCCAGAGATCACGCCATTCAGTGATCTGGCCAGCGCCATGATCTCGACGACGGCGGCATGCGCGGTTTGCAGCATGTCGTAGTCATCGGAGTTCAC
>JAIXYM010000025.1 GCA_027490255.1 Oxalobacteraceae bacterium
CGACATGATGGTTAACAAAAAGTTAAATCAAGGCGGCGGAGTTTATTCGCTGCTGGGACTCGTTGTCAGTTGAATTAAGTGAGGTGTTGCGAGGACGATAAAGAAAAGACGCTGAGAAGCGCGTCTCAATGAAATCCAAACGTCAGCGCGTTCAAGCGCTGGTTCGGTGATCAGTGCTGACGTTTGTTTTCGTTATCCTGTGCCAGTGTTTGACGTTGTTGAGTCCGCGTTTCAATACGTGCGACGGAGGTCGGTGGCGAAATACGTACAGGATGATTCAGATGCCCACTCGTAGAGAGCACATTGCTGGTGGCTTCAGGGGCGGCATTCCAAATCGGATCAGGAATACTTTCAAAGACTGATTTCAGTTGCTGACCCCAAGTGCTGCGTATCATTTGAAAGTACTGATTTTTTTCATCAATCGTGACGAACTGTCCGATAGACAAACTGTCTGTCCCATAAACCAGCAGATCCAGTGGGAAGCCCACTGAGATATTGGATCGCAGGGTGGAGTCCATGGAAATCAGTGCGCATTTCGCGGCTTCATCAAGCGGTGTGATGGGTGAGATCACTCGATCGACAATCGGCTTACCGTACTTGGATTCCCCAATCTGGAAATAAGGATTCTCATCATGCGATTCAATGAAATTACCTGCTGAGTACAGTTGAAACAAACGACAGCGCTCGCCGCGGATTTGTCCGCCGAAGATCAGGCTGACGTTGAAATCAATACCAAATTTTTCCAGGGACTCGGCATCACGTTTGTGTACGTTACGTATGCATTCGCCGACGATCTGTGCAGCTTCAACCATGGAAGAGGCTGTCCAGATGCTGGTGCCGTCGGGTGAGAGATATTCGGCGACCATCTGCCGGATGGATTGAGATATCGATAAATTGCCCGCACTCATGAGCACCATCATGCGATCACCCGGGTTTTCGAACACGCTCATCTTTCGGAATGTACCGATCTGATCGACACCCGCATTCGTGCGTGAATCCGATAGAAACACCAGGCCTGCGTTGAGGCGCATCGCTATGCAATAAGTCATGGCCCATACCCGAGAAGGTAAAACTGCATTCTAACTGAGACGTTCATGCTCATGATTCGTACGATTATTCTGATAATCGGCTGATATCCACGCGCACATCCAGTATCTCGTCGCCACCACCGCGACGTATGCCCCGCACCGGCGCGGCCGATTCATAATCACGCCCGACAGCCAGCCGGCAGTAGGAGGCTGTTTGAAAGCGCGCGTGCGTGACATCGATACTCACCCAGCCGGAAAAATCGACTTCATCAACCCAGACGTCTACCCATGCATGGCTGGCGCTGTGGGCGACTTCGCCGGGATCGATATAGCCCGACACATAACGCACTGGTATTCCAGCACTGTGGCAGCAGGCGATGAAAAGATGTGCATGATCCTGACAGACACCTTTGCCCAGTGCGAGTGCGTCGCTGGCGGTACTGCTTGAGATAGTCGCGCCCATTTCGTAATGGATGGCCTCACAAATCGCCTGAGAAAAATCCAGTAGTTGGTGACTCGTGGGCTGTACCGGAAGTTTGTTGGCCGCAAACGAGCGCACCGCATCAAGCGGATCGGTGAGTCGGGTAGGAACCGTAAAAGCGAGTGGCGAGAGCAGCATTTTTTCTGTCAGCCTGCCACGGTCCGGCGATTGAATCTCGACTACACCTCTGGCGACGATGCGAACTTCCTGATGGGGCGTGATGATCGTCAGGATCTCGCTGCTGTTGCCAAACGCATCTTGCGCAGCCTGTCGCTTGCCCGGTGTCGTGATGTGCCAGTGATTAATGCGCTGTAGCAGCTCGCTGCGCGGCGTCAGGCGCAGCTGCTGTATCGAGTATCCCACCGGCTTTTCGTAGCGATAGATCGTTTCATGACGAATCGCGAGTGTGGTGGCTTTCATGCGGCGAGGGGAAGCAGAAAATCACGGCTAACTCGATTGCCCAGATCGTAAATCTGTTCCAGAAAGTCAGTCAGAAAGTCATGTAGCCCATGGCGCATGATGTCTTCTATGCTGTTGAAGCGCAGATCGGCATGCAATCGTCCTGCAAAACGCTCTGTCTCGCGCGAAACATCATTGCGTACCTGTTCGAGGTTGTTCACGACTTCTGCCAAACAAGCCATCAGAGAGCGTGGCATATCACCCCGTAGTATCAGTAATTCAGCCACACGCTCAGGAGTGATCACATCCCGATAGGCTTTGCGGTAGGTTTCAAAAGCCGATACCGAACGCAGCACCGCAGCCCAATGATAAAAATCCATGTCCGTGGCTGTAAGGAGCTCGCGGTCTGCGCTGTGGAATTTCACATCGATCAGACGAGCAGTATTGTCAGCGCGCTCAAGAAAAGTACCCAGACGAATGAAATAGAAAGCTTCATCTTTGAGCATTGTGCCGATCGTCACACCACGAGACAGGTGGGAGCGATGCTTGACCCACTCAAAGAATTCACCCGGATCGCGTTCGAGAATACCGTCCCTGAGCAAATGATTCATTTCAAGCCAGGTGGTGTTTTGCGTTTCCCAGACTTCGGTGGTGAGTGTGCCACGTACAGCGCGTGCATTTTCTCGTGCATGGGTCAGACAAGCGGCGATCGAGGAGGGATTCTCGGGATCGCGCACCATGAAATCGATCACATCCTTGCGCGTGAGCAGTCCGTATTTTTCATCAAATGCCGGCTGCAGTTCGGAGATGCCTAGCACAGCGCGCCAGCCTTGTTCCGCGGCTTCTGCGGATTGCGGCAGCAGTTGCGTTTGCATGTTCACATCGAGCATGCGCGCCGTGTTCTCCGCACGTTCGGTGTAGCGTGCCATCCAGAACAGATGATCGGCAGTGCGGCTCAGCATGTCATTTCTCCAGTACCCAAGTATCTTTGGTGCCGCCACCTTGCGATGAATTGACCACGAGTGAGCCTTCTTTCAGTGCCACGCGCGTGAGCCCGCCGGGCACCATGGTGACGGTTTTTCCTGAAAGTACAAAAGGACGCAGATCGATGTGACGGGGTGCGATACCGGACTCGACATAAGTTGGACAAGCCGATAGCGCCAGTGTGGGTTGTGCGATGTACCCCTCAGGTTTGGCAAGTAGTCGCTGGCGAAAATCTTCAATCTCGGCGCGTGTTGAGGCGGGCCCAACCAGCATGCCATAGCCGCCTGCACCGTGGACTTCCTTAACGACCAGCTCGGCTAGATGATCGAGTGTGTATTGCAGATCTTCTTTTTTGCGGCACTGATAGGTCGGCACGTTATTGAGTATTGGTGACTCGGACAAATAAAAACGAATCATATCCGGCACATACGGATAGATGGATTTGTCATCGGCTACACCGGTACCTATGGCATTGGCGAGTGCGACACGACCTGCGCGATACACTGACAGAAGTCCGGGTACACCGAGCGATGAATCAGGCCGGAACACCAGTGGATCAAGAAAGTCATCATCAATCCGACGGTAAATGACATCGACGCGTTGCGGTCCGCGCGTGGTCCGCATGTACACATGGTTGTCATTGACGAATAGGTCTTGACCCTCGACCAGCTCGACACCCATCTGCTGCGCCAGAAAAGCGTGTTCGAAATAGGCGGAGTTGTACATTCCCGGCGTCATGACCACCACAGTCGGATCATCCACACCTTGTGGTGCGACCGAGCGCAGCATATCGAGCAGCAGGTCAGGATAGTGCGCGACCGGTGCGATTTTGTGACGAGCAAACAAATCCGGGAAAAGCCGCATCATCATCTTGCGGTCCTCCAGCATGTAGGACACGCCGGATGGCACGCGCAGATTGTCTTCGAGTACATAAAACTCGCCCTCGCCTGCGCGCACGATATCCACGCCGGCAATCTGTGCGTAGATATCTGAGGGTACGGTGATGCCTTGCATCTCGGGGCGATACTGTGCATTACGAAACACTTGTTCCGCAGGGATCACGCCCGCTTTGACGATGTTCTGCTCGTGGTAGATGTCGTGAATGAAAAGATTGAGCGCCTTGACGCGCTGTTTGAGACCGAGGTGTAGTTGCGACCATTCGGCAGCGGGAATGATGCGCGGGATGATGTCGAAAGGGATGAGACGCTCGGTACCTGCATCACTGCCATACACGGCGAAGGTGATGCCGACACGACGGAAATTCAGGTCTGCCTCGATGCGCTTGCGCTCGACGATATCCGGAGCCTGCTTGCTCAGCCAGTGCTCGAACTCACGGTAATGCGGCCGAACCTGTGGGCCATCGCTGTTGTACATCTCATTGAAAAAACCTGACATCGCCCCGTTACCTCACCGCATACGTCGATTTGAAACAGAGACGTATCAAGAAGCATGCCAGCGAGGAATGCTCAGGGGCTGCGTAGCCGGTCAACGAGCGCGAGTAACTCGGCCCTCGGGGGTGGCGTGAGTAAAGAGACGATGATCATCGCGGTCAGTCCAGCGGGCACGCCGAAAACTCCCGCGGAGGCGGATGCGATATGGAACCATTGGTGAGCGCTGCTGCCGCCCAGAGCGGGATTGGTTTGCACCAAATAGATGAGGCAGACGAAAAATCCGGTCAGCATGCCCGCAATTGCCCCTTCCTGGTTGGCCCGCTTCCAGAAAACGCCCAAAACTAGTGCGGGGAACAAAGTGGATGCCGCTATCGAAAATGCAATGCTGACCATGGACAGAATATCGCCGGAGCGGAAAGAGGCCGTATAAGCAGCCAGCAGGGCGACCACCAGCAGGATGAGCTTGGAAATAGTGACTTGCTTCTGGTTGGACGCAGTCGGGTTCACCATCTTGAAATAGGTGTCGTGCGAGAGCGCACTCGAGATAGTCAGTAGCAGCCCATCCGCCGTGGAAAGCGCAGCGGCCAGAGCACCGGCCGCGATCAGCGCTGAAATCACGTAGGGCATGCCGGCAATTTCTGGCGTGGCCAGCATCACCATATCGCCATTGATCACGATTTCGGCTAACTGCACCAGACCATCCTGATTGATGTCTGTGATGCTGATCAGTGGTTTAACTTTATCAATGCCGGCCCAGTAGCTGACCCAACCGGGAAGGTCGGAGAAAGGTGAGCCCACCAGCGAGGTATAGATTTCATATTTCACCAGCACAGCCAGTGCGGGAAATGCGGTGTAGAGCAGCAAAATGAAAGCTAGCGCCCAGAAGACCGACACGCGTGCCTGTGGAACGGACGGTGTTGTGTAAGAGCGCACCAGTACATGGGGTAGTGCGGCGGTCCCGAGCATCAGGCAAAACACCAGCGCGAGAAAATTATTACGTTGTATATCCGAGCTAGCCTTGTCGGCTGCCGGAAAAGGCTGTGTGTGAGGCAGCAGCGCTTGCGATCGCGCGAGATCTGCATCGCGTGCAAGTAGCCAGACACGACGTGCTTCTTCCGGACTTTTTGGGTAATCAGTGAGTGCGCGGTTTGCTGACTTGATCTCGATGAGTGAGGCATTGCTGGTTTGTAGTGCCTGCAGACGGCGACGTGCATCGCGCAAACCTTCAGCCCATGAAAGTGGCAGGGCTGCTAGCTTGACGTCGTATTGCTGCGCGCGTTCGCGATACAGGTCGCGTACCTGTTGTTCGCTCTTGCTGGCGGCAAGTCGTTTTTCTTGTGCAGTGAGTTTTTCTACAGCGGAGCTGTAGGCGATCTGCGGTATGGGTATGCCGGTTTGCTTCATCGCCAGCCACGACACCGGGATCATGAAAGCGATCACGATAATGATGTACTGCGCGATCTGGGTCCATGTAATGGCGCGCATACCACCCAGAAAAGAGCAGACAAGAATACTGGCCAGTCCGAGGAAAATGCCAACCGAAAAATCAATGCCAGTGAAGCGGGAAGTGATCAGTCCTACCCCATAGATTTGCGCAACCACGTAGGTAAACGAAATGATCACAGTCGCAAGCACAGCGATCAGACGAATGGTGTGGCTGCCGTTCGTGCCCGAATACCGTGCAGACAGAAAGTCGGGTACGGTGTACTGACCAAATTTGCGAAGATAAGGCGCGATCAGCATCGCCACCAGACAATAGCCACCCGTCCAGCCCATGATGTAGGCCAGACCGTCGAAGCCTTGCAAGTACAAGCCGCCAGCCAGACCCATAAAGCTTGCGGCAGAAATCCAGTCGGCTGCCGTGGCCATACCATTGAATAGCGCGGGTACGCGACGACCTGCGACGTAGTATTCGGTGACATCCGAGGTTCTGCTGAAGACGCCGATAAAGGCGTACACCACAATGGTGGCAAATAAAAACAAATAGCCGAGCCAGAAGCGCGGAAAGCCCTCATGCTCGAGAATGGCGAGCGATATCAGTAAAAATCCAAAGCCCGCGGTGTACAGACTGAAGTAGCGAACTAGCAGCCGCGTGAAGCTGTCAGTTTTCATTTGCAGCCTCAGTGGTAGCCTGAGTGGCAAGCTTTGTAGCAGGCTCTGCAGCAGCCTCTGCAGCAGCCAGCACATCAAGTTTTTTCATAACGAGCACATACGCGCCAATCAGCGCTAGATAAACCAGTGTAGTTCCCTGTGCCGCCATATAAAAGGGCAGAGGCCAGCCAAACACGGAGAGACCTGCGAGCTCGCGCGCGTAAAACGCAAAACCGAAACTCACGAGCAGCCAGATCATCAGCAAAAAAAATGTCAGTGCTTTAACGCGCTGCCAAAAGCGGATAGCGTGCGCAGGAATGTGGTCGGATAAATCCGTCATGAGAGGACGCTTTCCTTCAACGGATCGGACGGTGATATTGGCAGAGAGATACGAATCAGCAGTCCGGGAAAGCGCGGGTCATTCGAGCGCGGATTGTTGAACAGATCAATCTCAGCCGCATGGCGCTGAGCGATTTCGCGCACGATCGCCAAACCTAGCCCGCTGCCTTCCACTTCGCTGCCGAGAATACGATAAAAACGTTCGAATACATGTCCACGTTCTGCTGTCGCAATACCAGGACCATTGTCTTCGACCTCCAGCAGCACTTTATTCCGCTCTGTATCAGCGCGCACGCGCACCGTGACGCGTCCGCCGAGCTGAGTGTAGCGCAATGCATTGTCAATCAGATTGTTCAGCATTTCGCGCAGCATGGTGGCATTGCCTTGTACGACGAGATCGGTTTCATCTTCTTCGAAGCCAAGATCGATCTGTCGTGCCAGTGCCGACTGAAACCAGTCCTGAACCGTATCGCGAACCAGTGCTCGCAAGTCCGTGCGCTGTAGCGATGTCGTCTGCGGCGAATCATTTTCCGCGCGCGCCAGCGCGAGTAACTGATTGACCAGACGGGTTGCAGATTCGGAGCTCTTTGATAGCTGCTCTAGTGAGCGCTGAATTTCTTCGCGACTCGACTGTCGCATAGCCAGCTCCGACTGCATTCGCATGCCGGCCAGCGGTGTTTTCATTTGATGCGCTGCATCGGCGATGAATCGCTTTTGCGAATGAATACTTTGTGACAGACGCGCCAGCATGTCATTGAGCGAGTTCACCAGCGGTGAAATTTCTTCAGGCACTGCCCGTGAATCAATCGGCGACAAGTCATCCGATCGTCGCGAACGTATATGGTCCTGCAACGTAGTCAGTGGCGAAAGACCGCGAACGAGCGCGAACCACAATAGGGTGAGTGCAATCGGCAGAATAATGAATTCGGGCAGGATAACGCCCTTGATGATCTGGTTAGCGAGTTGATGCCTTTTTTCCAGTGTCTCTGCGACTTGTACCAATGCGTAGCGCGGACCTTCGGCGCTTGCGGGTGCTGTGGGCATGGGCTGGAGATTCACATACAGGTAAGCGACACGCACTTCTGTGTTGCGCATCTGTGTATCGCGCAGCATTACTGACCAGGGAACGGGTTTGTCTTCTTCATCCGGCAGTGGAATATCGGTATCACCCGAGACCATCTGGCGCTGCGCACCTCTTACCTGAAAATAGACATTATCGATATCATCAGCGCGCAAAATGTCGCGTGCGGAATAGGGCAGTTCAGCGCTGACCTCGCCATCCACTTCTTTGACTTGCTGTGCAATCACGGTAACGCGATCTTCCAGCGCGCGATCAAAAGGTTCGTTGGCAATTGATTTGGCGATCAGGTAGGTCACCCCAATGCTGACCGGCCAGATCAGCAGCAAGGGCATCAGCATCCAGTCAAGTATTTCGCCGAACAGCGAGTGCTGGCTATGGGTGTCTCGTGGTGTATCCGCAGGAGCGTTTTTTCCTGGTTGGTTGTGCGAAGAGTCCACGGTCACCGTCAGGCAGCGCCGGTTTCGGGATTGTGCACTGGGGCGAATTTCTCAAGGCAGTACCCAAGGCCTCGTACCGTCGCAATACGGATACCGCCGCTTTCGATTTTTTTCCGCAGGCGATGCACATAGACTTCGATGGCGTTGTTGCTGACTTCTTCGCCCCACTCGCACAGGTGGTCGACCAGTTGGTCTTTCGAGACCAGTCGCCCGCTGCGTTTGAGCAGCACTTCCAGCAATCCCAGTTCGCGCGCGGAGAGGTCAATCATGTGATCGTTCATGTAGGCGATTCGGCCGACCTGATCAAAGCTCAGCGGGCCATGCCGGATCACCGTCGGACCGCCACCGGCCCCGCGCCGCGTCAGCGCTCGCACCCGAGCCTCCAGCTCGGACAGCGCAAAGGGTTTGGCCATATAGTCATCTGCGCCCAAATCCAGACCTTTGACCCGCTGCTCCACAGAATCTGCAGCGGTCAGGATCAGCACGGGTACTCGGGATTCGCGGGTACGCAGACGTCGCAATACCTCGAGCCCGGACATCACCGGCAAATCCAGATCGAGAATCAGCAAGTCGAAATCCTGGGTCGAGAGCGCGTTGTCGGCAGCTTGTCCGGTGTTGACGCAATCCGTGACGTAGCCGGACTGGCGCAGCGAGCGTGTCAGGCCATCAGCCAGCACACTGTCATCTTCGGCGAGCAGGATACGCATGCGGTTTTCTTTATATAGTGATGGTTCGCGGTCTGCGTGCTCAGATCGCTGGCCCGTATTTGTCCGGTATTTTGTTACAAGTCTATTGGCTTTGGGTGTTGCTATCAACAAAGCATCTGCAAGCTTATTTCGACAAAGTTTTCATTTTAGTAATTAATTGAGTTTAAATTGGGCTTGCCTAAGCCACTGTTTTTTTATACAGTACTGTCTGGCGCTTCTAGCGCACCAGCCAACGTAACAGGCAAACCTATTCACCGAACTGAGAGAGCATTCATGGACGACAAAAAAGCCACAAACGCTGATAAGGCCAAGGCACTTGGCGCAGCCCTCGCGCAAATCGAGAAACAGTTCGGCAAGGGCTCAGTGATGCGCCTTGATGGCGCGGTCGCTGAAGAAGTTCAGGTTGTCTCCACGGGCTCGCTGGGTCTGGACGTAGCGCTGGGTGTCGGTGGTCTGCCGCGCGGACGCGTGGTGGAAATCTACGGCCCTGAATCTTCGGGCAAAACCACACTGACATTGCAAGTCATCGCTGAAATGCAAAAACTCGGTGGAACCTGCGCTTTCATTGATGCCGAACACGCGCTGGACACAACCTATGCGCAGAAACTGGGCGTCAACCTCAATGATTTGCTGATTTCACAGCCGGATACCGGCGAGCAGGCGCTGGAAATTACCGAAGCGCTGGTACGCTCAGGCGCGGTGGATCTGGTCGTCATCGACTCGGTAGCCGCGCTGACGCCCCGTGCTGAAATCGAAGGCGATATGGGCGATTCACTGCCCGGCCTGCAGGCTCGACTGATGTCACAGGCCTTGCGCAAGCTGACCGGTTCCATTAACCGCACTAATACGATGGTAATTTTCATTAACCAGATTCGTATGAAGATCGGTGTCATGTTCGGCAACCCTGAAACTACCACCGGTGGTAATGCGCTGAAGTTTTATGCTTCAGTACGTATGGATATCCGTCGTACCGGTTCGATCAAATCCGGCGATGAAGTCATTGGCAATGAGACGCGCGTCAAGGTCGTCAAGAACAAGGTGGCTCCGCCATTCCGGGAGGCGCATTTCGACATCCTGTATGGAGAAGGTACATCGCGCGAAGGTGAAATCCTCGATATTGGTTCTGAAGCAAAAATCGTGGAAAAATCCGGTGCCTGGTACAGCTACAACGGCGAACGCATCGGCCAGGGCAAAGACAATGCACGTCAGTACCTGAAAGAGCGTCCGGAACTCTCGCATGAAATTGAAAACAAGGTCAGGGCCCATCTCGGTGTTCCCGAGCTACCCGCCTTGCCCGCCGCCGCAAAGGTAAAAGCTACCAAGGCAGATGCGGATGCGGCGCCTGATGCGCCGGCCGAGCTCTCGCCCGCAGCTGCCCGCAAGGCAGCCAAAGCGCTCGCTGAAATGAAGGAAGGCGAGTAAGCGCCGGTTTCGTCGGGTTACCGGCAGCGCTGAGCCCCACAAAGACAGCGCTCGTTGCAACATGCCACGCCCTAAACCCAGTCTGAAAGCTCGCGCGTTGCGATATCTCGCAGCGCGCGAGCACAGCCGGCAGGAACTGGCCCGGAAACTGGCCCGCCATGCCGAAGAATCAGACGATATTCCTGCCGTGCTTGATTGGCTGGAAGCCTCGAAGTTTCTCTCCGAATCTCGTTTCGCCGAATCCTTGGTCAATCGCCGCGTCGCTCGCTATGGCAGCTCCCGTATCCTGTCCGAACTGCAAAGCCATGGCGTGGATGAAGGCACCGTCTCCAGTCTGAAACGCACGCTGAGCCTCGATGAAGATCAGCGAGCCTGGGAAGTCTGGGAAAGAAAGTTTGGCAAGCGTGGCGAATCAGCGGAAGAAGCGGCCAAACAGATGCGATTTTTGCAGCAGCGGGGGTTTTCTTCCACGGCGATCAGTGCGGTGATGAGACGTGCAAAACAACGTGATGCCGAATAGAAATATGTGACCTATTCGCGTAATGCGTTACGTCCGTAATCATTGCCATGGTGCCTGTTTTCCGGCGGAATTCATGCGTGCCTGTGCTACACTTTGGCAGCTTTGCAGCGCCGCCTAAGCGGCACCAGTCGTAGAAGCTGCGACAGGCTGCACAACTGACAATCGAGCGCCAGCCGCCCCGGTTCATTGAGCGCCTCTGTACTATGCCCTTGCCTGCCTCTAAAACCTCACGTGCGCCGCGTCACACTCGCAGCATCGTGGCGCAGGCTTTCGAGCGTGATGATGGTCTTTGGGATATCGACGCACGTATCACCGATACCAAACCCCGCATTGTTGAACTCGCCTCTGGTCTGCGCGCACCGAATGAGCCGATTCACGATCTCTGGCTCAGAATAACCATTGATACCCAACTCAATATCGTTGATGCGGAGGCCGTGTCTGATTCGGTGCCTTATCCTGGGTATTGCGACACTTTTGGGGTCGCATATAAAAAACTGATTGGCCTGAATCTCATCCAGAGCTTCCGGCATAACTTGCGTGAACGACTGGCCGGTATACAAGGCTGCACGCATCTGACGGAATTGAGCAGCGTGTTACCGACTGCGGCGATACAGGCCTTTGCGGGTGATGTGCTACCCACCCGTGATGGCGAAAATGACGATGAAAACGCCCAGCCACCGTTTCAGCTGGACCGCTGCCACGCGCTGCGACGCGACGGGCCGGCAGTCGCAAAATATTACCCGCGTTGGGTTACCAAGCCTTCAGCCAAGCGCTGAAAATTACAAAAAAATTCATTCAAAACAATTATGCGTTAGGGGGAAGTCCGCATGAAAATCCATGAGTACCAGGGAAAAGAAATACTGAAAAAATTCGGTGTCACTGTGCCGCGCGGCATTCCGTGCATGAGTGTTGATGAAGCCATCAAGGCTGCAGAGACACTCGGCGGTCCGGTTTGGGTTGTCAAGGCACAGATTCACGCCGGTGGTCGCGGCAAAGGCGGCGGCGTGAAGGTAGCGAAATCAATGGATCAGGTGCGCGAATATGCGAACCAGATCATGGGCATGCAACTGGTTACGCATCAGACCGGTCACGATGGACAGAAAGTTCGGCGGCTCCTGATTGAAGAGGGCGCAGACATTAAAAAAGAGCTCTACGTCTCCATGGTGACTGACCGTATATCTCAGCGCGTGGTGCTGATGGCCTCGAGCGAAGGCGGCATGGATATTGAAGAGGTCGCTGAAAAACATCCCGAGCTGATTCATAAAATCGCGATCGATCCGGCTACTGGCCTAAAGGATGCTGAGGCGGATGACATCGCTGCAAAAATTGGTGTGCCACCGGCATCAATTGTCGATGCGCGCAAGCAGTTGCAGGGTTTATATCAGGCGTACTGGGAAACCGATGCGTCACTGGCCGAAATCAATCCATTGATTCTGACCGGTGATGGCAAAGTCATTGCACTGGATGCGAAATTCAATTTCGATAGTAATGCCTTGTATCGCCATCCGGAAATCGTAGCCTATCGCGATCTGGACGAAGAAGACCCGGCTGAAGTTGAGGCCTCCAAATTTGATCTCGCTTATATCTCACTGGATGGCAACATCGGTTGCCTCGTTAATGGTGCTGGACTGGCGATGGCGACGATGGATACCATCAAACTCTTCGACGGTGAGCCAGCCAACTTCCTCGATGTGGGCGGTGGCGCGACGGCCGAGAAAGTGACTGAAGCCTTCAAGATCATGCTGAAGAATCCTCACTTGAAAGCGATTCTTGTGAATATCTTCGGCGGCATCATGCGTTGCGATGTGATCGCCGAAGGCGTGATTACGGCGTCACGTGCCGTATCACTGAGCGTGCCCTTGGTCGTACGGATGAAAGGTACGAATGAAGACATCGGTAAAAAGATGCTCGCCGATTCCGGCTTGCCTATCATTGCCGCCGACACCATGGAAGAAGCTGCGCAGAAGGTCGTTGCTGCAGCCAACGCTCACTAATTGTGCAAGGAACAATCATGTCGATTCTGATTAATAAAAACACCAAAGTTGTAACGCAGGGCATTACCGGTAAAACCGGTCAGTTCCATACGCGTATGTGCCGCGACTATGCGAATGGCAAAGAATGTTTTGTGGCGGGCGTCAATCCTAAAAAAGCCGGCGAAGATTTCGAAGGCATTCCGATTTACGCGAATGTGCGCGAAGCGAAAGAAAAGACGGGCGCTAACGTTTCTGTTATCTACGTACCGCCGGCAGGTGCCGCCGATGCGATCTGGGAAGCGGTTGAAGCCGAACTCGATCTGGCCATCTGCATCACCGAAGGTATCCCCGTGCGCGACATGCTCGCGCTGAAAGATAAAATGGCCAAGGCAGGTAGCAAGACGCTGTTACTCGGACCGAACTGCCCCGGTTTGATTACGCCGGATGAAATCAAGATCGGCATCATGCCCGGACACATCCACAAAAAAGGTCGTATCGGTGTGGTGTCACGATCGGGTACGCTGACCTATGAAGCGGTCGGTCAGTTGACCGCGTTAGGTCTTGGTCAATCCTCAGCCGTTGGTATCGGTGGCGATCCTATCAATGGGCTCAAGCACATCGACATCATGAAAATGTTCAATGATGATCCGGATACGGATGCGGTCATCATGATTGGTGAAATCGGCGGGCCGGATGAAGCGAATGCCGCCTACTGGATTCGGGACAATATGAAAAAACCTGTGGTGGGTTTCATTGCGGGCGTTACTGCGCCACCGGGTAAACGTATGGGTCACGCTGGTGCATTGATTTCTGGCGGTGCGGATACTGCGCAAGCGAAACTGGAGATCATGGATGCCTGCGGTATCAAGGTCACGCGGAACCCCTCGGAGATGGCGCGTTTGCTCAAAGCTTGTCTTTAGAATAGAAAATGAAATTAAAAACAGGGAGCCCGTGGGCTCCCTGTTTTATTAAACGATGACTAAATGAGATGGCCTGATTAGACGCGTGGCAGCAAACGGGGTGGAATTGAGCCTCCAACAGCCCAAGTCATTCCGGAGCCTTGTGCGCAAGTGCCTGTGTAAACAATATCTTGACCCGCCGTCACGCCGGGAATATTGCCACCGTAAGTAATCGTGATGCTGGCAACGGTTCCGCTCGTTGCGGCCACTGCCACAGCAGTGACATTCCTGCCCGTGATCGCAGTGGAAGCTGGTAGCCCAAGATCATCGTGATTCAAATTGGTAGCTCTTGTCTGAAGAGTGCCATCGCTGCAGGCAATGCCGAGAGCTGTTTTGGCCGGGGCGGCAAGCGTAGGTCCTTCGGCAATCCGCGCTTTCGCCGTGTAATCCTGATAAGCAGGAATACCCACCGCAGCCAAAATACCGATAATCGCAACCACGATCATCAGTTCAATCAATGTAAAACCCTGTTGTGCTGCCCCGCTGGGGCGGCTGCGGTAAGTACTTCTCATATAACACTCCCTAGTGAAAACTGAATTGACTGTGAAATCCACGAAATAGGTGGATTCATGCAGAGGGGCAAGGTCTGTGCCACATCAGTGTCCGACTAAAGCTGTCAGTGTTATCCCAGTGTTTATGAAAATTTATTCGTCAAAAATAGTCGTTATTCGGTCGATTTATCCTCTCAGGTAAAAAATCGAGCATCTTTATGCATTGTTTGAGTAAGTTGGGCTTATATCGATCGGAAAAGTTTTGATTGTCACGTACTTAACGTAGATTTTTTTGCATCCGCCAAACCAAAGGCCGAGATAAAAAATGACAATTTATGTGGATAAAAACCAGTTTTGTCATTAAGTGACAAATTATGTCAATTTCTGCCAGCACCTAGCTGACCCGAAAAATCAGACTGCCATTCTTTATCCACGCTGAGGCTACGTAATGGGGCTATATCGCTCAAATTGCTGTCAGGAACGGTGGTGCTAGAATAGCGGCGCATTTCAAGGGTCAGAAAATCCTGCAATATCAATGACTTCTGGTATTTCCCGACACAGCGAAGGCGGCTTGATGAAGCAAGGCGGCATCAGAATGATGAGCGACACAGGCGAGGATGATGCTCGCAGCCGACGCTTGCGCTGGTTTCGCTGGGTACTCATCGTACTGTTAGTTGTGGGTCTTGGCTTTCTTGCACGGCGCATAGGATTGGTCGCAACGCTGATGGAGGTCTGGCTGATCATCGCCAGCCTTCTGGTTATGACCATCGTATGGACAAAATGGTCGAGCCGCCGTCGTCAGCGTCGCTGGCGTCGCGATGGCATTTTGTTTGAGCCACAATTGCCGCGACCTATCTCGTCGATACCAGAAGAATATGAATGGCAACTGCCGTCTCATCCGTTGATCCGGGCGCCGCTGGCTATTGCATTGACGGCGGTGTTGTACTGGGTGCTGGTCGTTCATGGAATGCAGTTGCCGGGTAGCTGGCTGGTCGGTACCGCCGTACTCGCGCTGGCAAATTTGTGGGTCTGGCGTGAACCTTTGCTGCTGGTGTTCATCGTTGCCGTGGCGGTCATCATCCTTGCGCTGATCCGCTGGATTGTACAAACTCTCCCTCTCATGGGTGCTATCGCGGCGCTTTTGTTAATTGGGTCGGCAGTGATCGCGCTTTGGATGAAAGTTCGGAAACGTCAATCAATGGGTAGTGCGAACGAATGAAAAAAGAACCCGGTGTCAATGGCGAGTGGATACCTGTCAGCCCGCATGAGCGGGTGTCGATTGCGGCCGTACCCACGATCGTTACGCTCGGTACGCCTGCGGTCATTCAGACCTGGTACGCATTTACCACCCAGTCCGGACCGGGCAGTTGGGTATTGCCGCTGATGATATGGATTTACGGTCTGATGTTCTGGATCATTTCAACGGGTAGGCAGTTGGTCAAGTCCAAGCGCTGGGAATGGACCGACGAGGCCCTTGCGCAACAACGTCGATATCTCAGTGATGGCCGAGTTGCGAGCCGTAAGTTCTGGGGCCACTGGTGGGTGCGTTTTCCGATTGGTCTGTTATTTCTCAGCGTAGGTATTCATGCGCTGCTGAGCCGTGACTTTAATGCGCAATGGATCAGCTTCATTTTGCTCATGTGTGCATTTGTCACCCCCTTCGTTTTTGTCGCTGAGATGGCCGCATTGCCCCTCATTCTGTTTTTACTGATCGGGTTTATGGGCGTGGTGGCGGTGATGCCGTTATCGGTGATCATCATGCTGGTGGCGCTCACTATGGTGGCTACCGTGTTGATGGCGATGGATCAGCGTAGCAGGCAGCGACCCAAACGTCCTAAGCCTGAAGAGAAAAAAGAGGATAAGGCCGTGGCACAGGAAGCGGCCACCGAGACGCCAGCTGCAGATGCGGCACCGACCGAGGCTGCTGCTGAAAATCCGGAAGCACCTGCCGAGCTACCTGCACCAGAGACTTCACCCACTGAGACGCCATCCCCCGAAGCGAACGACGCCGAAGACAAAAAATAAAAACCCCTGCGATCCGATGAGGAGCAGGGGTTTTCGTTGTACTGACAGCTGGTGCCTCGGGTCGGAATCGAACCGACACTCCTTGCGGAACCGGATTTTGAGTCCGGCGCGTCTACCAATTTCACCACCGAGGCGTTGGCAGAATTTTACCAGAACTCTGCGTTGCTTCAGCGATGATACAAGCCAGTGTTCGCCGGCCCGTTAGATTTATTGCATATGCTGTCCGCCATTGATCGCGATATTGGCACCTGTCAGGAAGGCGGCTTCATCGGAAGCCAGATAGGCGACCAGTCCGGCGACTTCTTCGGGCTTACCCAAACGCCCCATTGGAATTTGCGGAATGATTTTGCTGTCTAGGACGTCTTGCGGAATCGCCGTCACCATCTTGGTACCGATATAGCCTGGTGAAATCGTGTTGACGGTTACACCTTTGCGCGCCACCTCCAGCGCGAGCGCCTTGCTGAAACCATGCATACCGGCCTTTGCGGCCGAATAGTTGGTCTGACCGAACGCACCTTTCTGTCCGTTGACAGATGAAATATTGATGATGCGTCCCCAGCCACGATCAGTCATGCCATCGCAGACCGGCTTAGTCATGTTGAACACCGAATCTAGATTGGTTTTCATCACCACGTCCCAGTTGACCTTGTCCATTTTCTTGAACGTCATATCGCGCGTGATGCCGGCATTGTTGACCAGTACATCGACCGGCCCCATGTCTTTGGTGATTTGTGAAATGCATTCCTGCGCTGACTCAAAGCTAGCGACGTCGCAGGGATAGGCGCGGAAATGATAGCCCTTGGCTTTCATCTCTTCCAGCCACGCGGACACCTTGGTATTGCCGGGAGAGTGGGTGGTGGCTACCTCATATCCCATATCAGCCATTTTCATGCAAATGGCTTCACCCAGACCGCCCATGCCCCCTGTGACCAAAGTAACTCGACTCATATCTGCTCCTTATTGTGATGTCATTCATTCGACAGTGCGGTGATAACGCACTGCCGGTTAAAAATCAGCGCTCGATCGCCAGCGCGACGCCCATGCCGCCACCAATGCACAAACTGGCCAGCCCGCGCTTGGCATCGCGTCGGATCATCTCGTGGATCAGCGTCACTAATACCCGGCAGCCCGATGCGCCGATCGGATGTCCGATCGCGATCGCGCCACCATTGACATTGATCTTGCTGGTGTCCCAGCCCATTTCCTTGTTAACAGCGATCGCCTGTGCAGCGAAGGCTTCATTGATCTCCATGAGATCGAGATCTTGCGGCGTCCAGCCTGCGCGTTTGAGGCACAATTGACTGGCCGATACCGGGCCCATGCCCATGATGCTGGGGTCCAGTCCGGCGGATGCATAAGCGCGTATCTTGGCCAGTGGCTTCAGGCCGAGTTGGCTTGCTTTGCTGGCGCTCATCATCATCACTGCGGCGGCGCCGTCATTGATACCTGATGCGTTGCCTGCGGTGACCGTACCTTCTTTGTTGAACGCAGGGCGCAGTGATGACAATGCCTCTAGTGTGCTGCCTGCCTTGATGTATTCGTCGCTATCAAAAATGGTGCTGCCTTTTTTGCCGGCAATTTCCAAGGGCAGTATTTCGTCTTTGAATTTACCGGTCTTTTGCGCAGCTTCGGCTTTGTTTTGCGAGGCGAGCGCGAATTCATCTTGCTCGGTGCGCGAAATATTGAATTTCTTTGCGACGTTCTCTGCGGTGACGCCCATGTGATATTGGTTGTAGACGTCCCAGAGGCCATCAACAATCATTGTGTCCGTCAGTTTTGCATCACCCATGCGAAAGCCATCGCGCGAGTTGTTCAACACATGGGGCGATGCGCTCATGTTTTCCTGGCCGCCTGCAATGATGATCTCCGCATCGCCACAACGCAGTGCCTGCGCTGCCAGATGTGTGGCCTTCAGACCGCTACCGCACACTTTGTTAATGGTCATAGCGGGCACATGGTCAGGGAGGCCGCTGCGTATGACCGATTGCCGGGCGGCGTTTTGTCCGACGCCTGCGGTCAGTACCTGCCCGAGAATGACTTCACTGATCAGTGCAGGATCGATCCCCGTTTGTGCAAGCAAACCTTTGATCACATGCGCGCCCAATTCGGTCGCCGGTATCTTGGCGAGCGTTCCTCCAAATTTACCCACCCCGGTTCTGGCGGCAGCGACAATAACGACTTCATCCATTACTTTTCTCCAGTGACTGAATCCACGCTCAGTAAATCAAAAACTGACATTCAAGCGATCCGACATGATGAAAAGTCGACTCGCGAAAAGCGATAAATTTTAAAGACGAGTGATTTCAGGCAATTGATACTGGTCAAGCTTTATTCAGATCAATGACCTGGTGAATGGCTCTACAAAAGCGCACATTCACCGCAGGGCAATATCCTGCGTAGAGCAGGTTGCAAAAAACGGAATTTTGAGGAAGATCTAACAGCGGCCGGGATCGCAGATTTACCCGTCTCTGGGGGGCTGCGCCCGGTTATATTGTTATTTGACCAGCTAGGTCGGTATGACCGGATAATATCGCGGCACTACGCGCTGGGGAAGGAAATTTCACATCCGAAAAGCCGATCGGCAAAAAATTCAAAAGAAGATTATCAAATTAAGATGAGTTTTCGGTAGTAACCCCGCTCAGCTTTCGTACTTTGAGCTGTTGTTTCATTAATGCCTTACTGAGAATCTTGTAGGTATCCATATCGAACACCGGTCGCGTGGGCGATTTTTCCATCAAATCCTGCAGGGCGTCGTCAGATTCTGCGGTACCCAGATAACACCAGTTATTCACCAAATGTACGGCGGTCTTGCCATTGCTGCCTTGTTCAATCAGGCCGACCGCACCCTCATAAGGCCAGGTCTGTACGCGTAGCCCCGAAAGCGCCGCACGCAAGCGTGCGTGATGCAGGGCTTCCGCTTCCTTACCTATGCACACACCTTTGCAACGCTGCAGCTGCCATCCGAAACAAGGTTTGTTGGATTGTGCGCGGCCCTCAAGACCGAGTTGCACCAGACAGAGCTCGTGCTGCTCGGCGAGCTCTCGCAGTGTGATTTCGGCTTTGCGTTTGGAACTGAACAAGCCATAGGCAGAATCCGTGCGACCGAAATCTGCATCACTCGCATAACTGAGTTCCGGTGCTGCATGAAAGCCGGCATTGTCCTTGAGGCGCCAGGCGCACAAACTACCTTGGCGTCGCAATTTACGATTGTGAATGGGCTGCAGCGATTTCACCAACTGTGCTTCGAGCAGCAGCGCACCAATTTCCCCCACGGTTTCGCGCCATTCGATGCGATGCAGTTGCTGTGAAAGACGCATTTCCTTGTAGAGCTTATGGTCGGCACTAAAGTGCGACATCACACGCTGACGCAGGTGCACACTTTTGCCGACATACAGCGGCAAATCATTTTCGCCATAAAACAAATAAACGCCCGGTGTGTCGGGTAAATGGTCCAGTGTGTCGCTGGGCAGATGCGACGGCAGGCTGGGGCGTTGCAACAAGGTCTTAAGTATCGGCATCAGCACATCCTGCGGTACTTGCTGCCCCAGTTTTTGCCAGAACTGCCAAATCAGATCTGCGTCAGCCAGTGCGCGGTGTCGCGCATCTGGCTTGAGCTGATGTCGTGCAATCAAGACATCAAGATTGTGCCGCGACTCTTCGGGAAAAAGTGCCCTTGAAAGTTTGACGGTACATAGCACTTCGGAACGAAAGCTGTAGCCTGCTTCACTAAAAGCATTACGCAGAAAACCGTAATCAAAGCGTGCATTGTGCGCAATGAACAAGGCATCCTGCAGACGCTCATGCAATGCCGCTGCCAGTTGTACAAAAGACGGTGCGGTACGCACCATTTCATTGTTGATACCGGTCAAACCCTGAATGAACACCGGGATTGAAACGCCAGGATTGACCAGACTGGACCAGTGCGTGGCGTTACCGCTGCGGTCAACTTCGACCAATCCGATTTCCGTGATGCGATCAACCGCCGGGTTGGCACCCGTGGTTTCCAGATCAAGGAAGATCAATTTTTCAAAGTTCATGCAGGAAGAATGTGGAGAGTCAAACATGACCGAGATCGATATGCGAAATTGGGAGTCTAGACCTTTACAAGTATATCGTCAGGATAAGGGCAATCATGGAATCACAAGTCACGGACTGGGGCGCTTCGCTGATGGCATCACTGACCAGCGCCATGTCACTTTTCTTTGCTGCTATACCGCGCCTGTTTGGCTTTATCGTTATCGTCATTGTGGGCTGGATCGTGTCTGCACTGCTGGCCAAGGCGATCGCTATGCTGTTACGCAAGGCGCATTTCAATCAATTAGCTGAACGGTCCGGCTTTGCAGATTTTGTCGGCAAGACGGGTACTGAAACAGATTCAGCCGGCATGATCGCATCCATCGCAAAGTGGTTTGTACGTCTCATCGTGTTGGTCGTTGCCTTTGATGCACTGGGATTGCCCGCGGTATCGGAGGTGTTGCGCGATCTTTTGCTGTGGTTGCCCAATCTCGCCGTCGCGCTGGTGGTGCTGGTCATTGGTGGTATCGCCGCGAATGCGGTGTCGAAACTTGTGCGTGGTATGACGGCCGAAGCCGATCTTGATAATCCTGATTTTCTCGCCAAACTTGCGTCGATGGCGGTGTGGGCATTCACCGTCGTGGTGGCTGTAAGCCAGATCGGTGTGGCAACGATGCTGGTCAATATGCTTTTCATGGCGGTTGTGGGTGCGTTCGCACTGGCACTGGGCCTCGCTTTTGGTTTGGGTGGGCGGGACACGGCCAGTGAAATTATTCGCAACTGGGATCGGCGAGCGCGAAC
>JAIXYM010000028.1 GCA_027490255.1 Oxalobacteraceae bacterium
CACACAATTTTGTCGAACGTCTCTGCGAGTGTTACGGAATTGAAAAAGAATCCTATGGATACAGTGGCGGCTGGAGAGGGGTTCCCCGTTGCTATCCTGAACCGAAATGAGCCAGTCTTTTACTGTGTTCCTGCAAAAGCTTATGAAGCTTTGATAGAACGGCTGGAGGATCTGGAGCTTAACGCCATCGCAGAAGCTCGAAAAGGTCAAAAAACAATTCGAGTTTCTATTGATGACTTATAAATTAGATTTTTATGAGCAAGCATACAGAGAATGGAAAAAGCTTGATAAAAACATCAGTGAGCAGTTTAAGCAAAAGCTCGTTGAGCGATTGAAGTCGCCGAGGGTGCCTTCAGCCAAGCTTAGAGACAGCAAGGATCGTTACAAAATAAAACTTAGAGTAGTCGGATACAGACTGGTTTATGAAGTTAACGACAATGCCGTCGTGGTGCTTGTTGTGGCCGTCGGTAAGCGCGATAAAAATGATGTGTACTTGCGAGCGGCTCTTCGCTCGATTTCAAATTCATCTAAAAACTAGCGTGGCACAAAGCCAGTCGACATCTGGGCAGCGAATTATGCTCGGCGTCAGCGTATAAAAAGTAAGGTACGGACTGCGCATTCCTCCAGAAGATTGAATATCGGCGTCGGCTTTTGCTCTATTGCATAATATCCGTCATCAGTATGTCAGCGACAAAACCCACAAAGGAGAATTTCGATGAATGCCTTATCGCGCCGTGACTTCCTTCGCCAGGCCGGCTGGCTCAGTGCCCAGGGTGTACTGTGTGGAGCTGGATTGGCACACGCAAGTCCTTCCCTTGCACAACACGAAACAGGGAAAGCAGTGGACGGCGTCAAGGCAATGGTTTTCGACGTGTTCGGCACACTCGTAGACTGGCGCACCTGCGTGGCGCGCGAGTCCCGCATGATCCTTGAGCCGATGGGATACAAACTAGACTGGATCGCCTTTGCCAATGCCTGGCGCGCCGAATATCAGCCGGGGATGGAAGAGATCCGCGCTGGCCGCAAGCCGTTCTCGCGCCTGGACGTGGTGCATCGCGGCATGCTCGACCGCGTGCGTCCTCGCTTCGGACTTCAGTCGCTTGACGAGCCGACGCTGCGCAATCTCAATCTCGTATGGCACCGCCTCGATGCCTGGCCTGGCGTCACTGCCGGTCTGCATCGTCTACGCCGAAAATTTATGTTGGGGCCGTGCTCTAACGGGAACATCTCGCTCATGGTTGGTCTGGCCCGGCGTAATGAGTTTCCATGGGACGCTATTCTCGGAGCCGAGATCGCTGGGGACTACAAGCCCAAGCCTCGCGTGTATCTTGCTGCTGCAGAGGCGCTTGGCATCGAGCCCCACGAGTGCATGATGGTGGCAGCACACAGCAATGACCTTGAGGCGGCCGCCAAGGTGGGTCTGCGCACCGGTTTTGTGGCACAGCCAGATGAGTTCGGACCAAACACGGGCGAGGCAACACCAACCCTTAAGGTCGATATAGCTGCCTCATCCTTCCAGGAGTTTGCGTCGCGCATGGTGCCCTGAGTTAGGTGCGCTCGCATAAACGGCCACTGAAACTTAAGCCAGAAGACTAGAGCGGTCACATTGTTGTGGGTATAACTTGAGAATCGTCTAGGTCAAGCAATCGCTAAAGGATTTGCCTACAGACCGCCGATAGCTGTCCCCGCTTTTGTGCAGATAACTTCCAGGATGGAGACCAATAATAATCATAAATTTTTTATTTCCTTGGGTGGGTCAAGTAATCTGGGGATCGAGGCCCTGGCAGAATTCCATTTTCTCCGAGAGAAAACAAACGATTGCTGGTAACAGAAGCAATGCTGCGCCCCTGATCGCCAATGTTCCCTAGTATTTGCTTTACGATTGCGTTGATTAGAATGCCGGTGATGCTCCCGCCGCCTTTGTTTTCACCTTCAGAGCTACTTGCAGTGGCAGTGCCAGTCCAAAGTAGCTTTCCTGTCTTTAGGTCAATCAGATCTGCGTTAGCTGAGACAATGACACTACTATCAATGACAGAATAAACGGAACCATACTGAGTAATTGTGATGTACAAAGCAGCATCGGCGCCAAAAACTTCACGTAACTTATTCAGCGATGCCTGATGCATTTCGCCGGGGGTGGGCAAGCCATTTTCTTTAAATGTTTGATCAACGAGCGCAATCGGAAATACGTAATAACCAGCCTCTGCGACAGGCATGGTCACGGTTGTATAGAAACTATAGGTAGCTCTGACGTCGGGTGAGTGATTAAGTGGTGGAAGGATGACGATTGATCTAGGGTTGCTTTCGCGAAATGCTGAATAGTCAAAAGATTTTTTCTGGCTAGCACAGCCTGACAGTATGACAAAGAAACCTATCAAGAAAAATAACCGGAAGGAATGCATTATTTTTTCCCTTTCATTCTTTGCATAAGGCTATCCATGTAAATGGATGACTCTGGATAATGTAATTTTTCCATTTCAAAATTTTTATAGGCTTGATCTAGCTTGCCAGACTCAAAATACAGATACCCTACGTGTGCATGAAATCCCGGAGGCATTCTTTGGTTCTGCGACATGGATTTTTGATAGTCTTCTTCAAACTTGACTAATTGTTGCTCAGGTGGCGCTTTCCCTGGTTCTGAGTACATTTGATAGATTTGAGACTCATAGCTTCCCCAGTAGTAAAGAGATTTTTGGCTGGCGCATCCGGTCAAAACTAATGCCAATGCAAAAAAAGATATCTTCTTCAAAATTGCCATCATTTTTTTACTCTCAGAGTAAGCATTCCACCATCAATTGCTTCGGCCAAACGATTGACTGATTCTTGAATCGCCAAATCAAGGACTTTCCCATTTAGCGTTGAGTCATAGCTTGATTTCCCGCCAAATCCAATAATTTCTCTGCTGCTCAAAGTGTACTCACCGGCGCCCTGTACAGAAAATATAACTTCTGAAGTGATCGCGTCGACAACGTTGATGCTAACTTTTGAATATGCGATTTGTTGTTTGCCTCGGCCCAATATGCCAAATAGCTGCTGATCACCAACTTCTTTGCGACCAAACTCCGTTACATCACCAGTTAAAATGAAATCACCAGCCTTTAGGTTTTGCTTTTTTCCAGAGATATTGGACTCCTGAAGCGTCTCAGCCATATTGTCTCTATCCATTACATTAAATCGATTCGATTGATGTAGATGTGTAATCAATATCGTCTTTGCTTGACCACCAAGTCTATCGATACTGTCGGAGAACAAGCCTCGAAAGAAACCAGAGCGGTTATCAAATTTTCCGACCGCCACTTGTATTTTTTCTCCTGAATAAATTACGCTAGCAGAGGCCAATTTTTTTGGAATGATTACTTCCGAAGTCTCAGTGGCACATCCAACCAAGAAAAACAAAATTGAAAGAATAAAAAATTTAATTGAAAATGCCATTGAAATATCCAGTCGATTGATATGAAAACTATTTCTCAACGTTCAGTTGCAAGACTTTTGTGTCAAGTAGTTTTCTTCTTTGAAAACTTTAGATCATCCAAGAGCAGATGTGAAGCAACTTGTACCTAAAGTAGGTAGCATCTGAGTGAATTGCTATGGTATTGATTCGACAATCGGATAAATTTTCATTGCCCGAACATTGATGGCATTCGATTGACTTAAAGTGATGGAAATAGATGGAGTTGCTCGACTTCGTGCTTAGCTATCTTCCAACCAGCACTCTGTCCGTATCGCCGACAACTTGTGGGGTCTGCTTTCTGTTTAAAGACATGGCCCGCA
Organism: Oxalobacteraceae bacterium; assembly: GCA_027490255.1. Classification (GTDB taxonomy): domain Bacteria; phylum Pseudomonadota; class Gammaproteobacteria; order Burkholderiales; family Burkholderiaceae_D; genus Pernthalerella. Next base: position 3,772 of record JAIXYM010000028.1, read on the forward strand.
GCTGTACATTGTCCAGCAAAAATTTTTGCATTTCACCGACAGTTATCTTCTTATCGTCATCAAGGTCTGCATCACCTTCCATGCCTTTCATGAGATAAAAACTGAATATCCCATGCTGCAGTTCAGTGCTAGATGACGATATTTGGTCTGGAGCCGATGCTGTCATTACAGTGAATCCGGTGGGGTAATCCATATCTGAATTTTTTAATGTAACTGGCTTGGAACCCGAAAGAAGAATGTCGCCAGTTTTTGACAGTCCCGAATAACAGCTGTCAATAAACATCGTTACCGACTTGGGTTGGGTGGCTTGAATTGCTGCAACCATCTTTCTTTGATCAATAGCAGTCTCATCCAGTAAGTCTTGGTCCACACCATAGGGAAGAAAGTACAGTGATTTGCCGTCGGGTGAGGGTAATCCGTGACCGCTATAAAAAACAAAAACTTCGGTTTTGTTTTTTTTCACGTATAAAGGCAACCAATTTCTGAATGATTTGAGGAATGCAGCTTGATCCGCGTCAGCATCAGTTAGAATTTTTATGCGATCTTTTGGTATGCCTAGAGCACGATAGGCATACTCATAAAAATTCTGGGCATCTTTATTGGCAAAATCAGCTTTGCCCAAGCGTTTGTAATTTTGTACGCCAATGATAATTGCAACAGCATCATTATCTGTCTTTGGTGGGGTTATTTTTTTTACGTCGAGTTTATATCGTTCATCGTTTAATACTTTAACTGGAAAAATATCACCCTCTTTTTCTGTGCTATTGATAGTTTTGTCGGGAACGTTGCTCGCTAACGTGGTATCAATATCCTCGCAGCGAAAGCTGATTATTGATGTTTGAGAAGACCAGCCCACAATGCCGTCTCTTTTCTCGTTAACAAAAACTAATTTCCTGCCTTTCTTCTCGCAAAAACTGGTTGCTTTTTGCATGGCTTCTTGGGAGGC
>JAIXYM010000078.1 GCA_027490255.1 Oxalobacteraceae bacterium
CAAGTCGGGTGAAAACTGCTGATGAATTTTTTGCAATTCCTGCACTGTTTGGCGAGACCAGAAGGTCGTTTTTGCTGCCTTGATTGACGTCAGGTACTGGATTTCCGTGTTGTCGCGGCTGTATACCCACACTTGATGACCGCGCTGCCGTAGCAGATTGACTTCAGCATCGACCACCGTATCCTCGCCACCTCGATACAGGTAGCGGTTATGCGCAACGAGAATTTTCATCCTAAGACCGCAAGCGTGATCAGTGAAAAATGATCCTACGCATTTAAGAACATTCGAATGCTGAGTTGACGCAAAGGTATGGGATATCATCCGAGGCTGCTGGCGGGCGAGGCTGCAATGGCAAGAAACTATGGATGCGGTGCTGGCTCGCTAAAAAATAATTATTTAGAAGCTATCTCGCTTGGCCGCTCGAGGTGTTGGCCGCAACCCTAATCTAACTATTCATCGGTTACAGACATGAATCCACTCGATTTTTCAGGCAAGCGCGTTCTCATCACCCAGGCGACTGATTTTATGGGCCCCGTCTTGGTCGACGTTTTCCGCGAGTTGGGTGCTACCGTTTTTGCCGATGGTGGCTCGCTAGAGGCGCCCGACCGACCGGCGGCCTTAGTCGCTGAAGCAGGTCAGATAGACATTCTGATTGCCAACCTCGGGGTGCCTGCACCCGCAACACCCGCGGCTGATGTTGGCGAGGATGAATGGCGCCATGCCTTTTCGCACATGGTTGATCCTTTGCCACGTCTGGTTCGTGCGGTGTTGCCGCAGATGCGTGCAAGGGGCAGCGGCAAAGTTATTCTGATCGGCAGTGCGTCAGCGCTCCGTGGGATCAAACGGGCATCAACCTATAGTGCCGCACGCGGCGCTCAATTAGCTTACATGCAAGCAGTGGGTGTTGAACTCGCGTCGTCGGGCATACAGGTCAATGCAATTGCCCAGAACTTCGTCGACAACCCAACGTATTTCCCGCCTGAGGTACAGGCCAATCCTGCTTTTCAGGACAGGCTAAAACGTGAGGTACCTTTGGGCCGCTTGGTCAGCGCCCGCGAGGATGCGATGTTCGTGGCTTATCTGGCTAGCGTGCATGCGGACTGTTTTGTTGGGCAGGTTTTTCCCGTTTGTGGTGGTTGGGTGCCACGGTAATCGGCGATCGGGTTAAAAAGCGAGAGGTTTTCAGGCATTCAACGAAAGACACTGGATCCCAGCGTTCGCTGGGATGACACCGGTAATTCTATCGTCGCCACAACAACAAGCGTCATCCCGGCGCAGGCCGGGATCCAGTGTCTTTGTCTGATATCCAGTTGAGCAGACCGTCAAAATCCCACCTTGATAGCAATCCAAATTAACGCCCAGCTGACCAGATCTATTTATCCATTTTGTTCGTATAATTTGTATTATGTAAAATAAAATATTAGGCCAGAACCCGCGTCTAGCATGGCCATGCGCCAGAAATCCAGGCCCCAAATGACCGCGCCTCTACTGTCCTCAAGCGCGGCCATTTGCTTGGTGAAGACCTTGCTCTGGCCTATTTAATCGACAAGGTTTTTGCGACGCTGCCGGATTTCTTCGGCAGCTTCAGCGACAACACGCCGTTGTCATAGCTTGCGGCAGCGCCTTTGTCATCAATGTCCTGCGGCAGACTGAAACGCCGGAATTGTTGCCCGGCATAGCGCTCCCGTCGAACCAATCTTCCACCCAATTTTTCTTCGGTTTCGCTGGCCGTCTGGGCTTCAATGGTGACCAGATTGCCGTCAATGGCGACCTTGATGTCTTCCTTTTTCATGCCGGGCAAGTCGGCCTTGATCATAAAGTCCTGGTCAGTTTCCTCAACATCCAGCCTGATACCTGCCTCGGTTTCCAGGCCGCCCAGCGCGGGAAGCATAGTGAGATCTCGCATGAGCTCATCGATGCTCCGCAAGGGATCAAGCCGGAAAGGATCAAAACGTGACATGTCGGTAAAGGGTGACGTGCGCACAAGATTGCGTGCCATGATGACTCCATAGAAAAAGGTGCATAAAGCGGTTGAAGGAAGTGCGTTACCAGTTCACGATAGCCCTGTGTGACGCTGGCTGCTTGAGAAGGCGCAAAGCAAAGTGCCTACTCATTTGCGAAGACGCCCCTCCGTGATCGTCTGCTCAACCATAAGCCCTGCAATGATGGAAAGTTCGGCAGCAAGCAAGTTCACGAAATCGTCTGTGGTCACCATGCCGAACAAGGTCCCTGCGCGCGTGACCACGGGTAGCCGACGGATACGCTTGCCGCGCATAATCCCCAGCGCTTCAGCAACCTTGGCATCCGCCTGAACTGTAGTCACAGGTGAGCTCATTAGGTCGGAAGCCGTGAAGAGTTTTGCTTCGATATCCAGTGCGATGGTCTCGACCAAAATGTCACGATCCGTGATGATCCCAATTGGTATACGCGCCCCCTCGTGTTGACTGTCAACAACAATCACATCACCGACATGGTGCTTTCGCATCAACATTGCTACTTCAGCGATTGGTGTATCAGCTTCACAGCAAATGACGTTGAGATTGCAGTATTCACTTATCGACATAAGATCCTTTAAAGAAAGCCCGGTTGACACCAAGCTGAGATTCAAACAAGATCAAGCAGTTCCTGTGCGATCTCTTCAGTTTTTCCAAATACAGTCTTTCAACAGGTGGCAGTCATGAGTGCAGATCCCGGACCAACATCACTGCCCTTCAGTCTTGAACGGATCCAGAATCTATTGTCTGATCTTGAACATGAGCTTGCATCGATACCTGCGACATCGGCACGCGTTCAGGCATTAAAAGTAGAGATAGAAGCACTCCAGCAGACGCTGAGTAGCAGTACTTCTGATATGCCCAAAGTAGCTGAGCAGCTTAAGGGTACACATAACGCACTTGACGATCTGGTCGCCAGTATCGAAGGTGAAATTCTGAGAGATACACCGTATGTGGCTGAAATGGGGCGCATACTCGGTCTGATGTAATTTTTTTCGATCAAATTTCTTCACTGCGGCAACTTACGCCGCCATCATTTGTCCTACCTTGCAAGTTGTATTCCGGCGTTGCATTCCGACGCTTTGTCAGCGTCTGTATTTCTTCGCACCCTCCTTTTTGGATTCCATGCCCAAATTCACGTCATTGACGCAACTGCTTAAGCATGCACGGATACGTAATGCTCTCTTTAGCTTATTGCTATTGAGTGCAATTTTCATCTCCATACAACGTGCGCCGCATCAAACCGAGTTCTCAAACGTCATATTCAGTCAGGATGTTTCTCTCATTACGCAGATTCCTGAGCGCCGGATTGCGTTGGAATACTTGCTCCTAGCGCAACCTTTGAGTGACTTTCCGCGTTACCTCATCAAGTACAAAGATCAAGCCAAAATCATTTCGGTAAAAGTACCCAGTAACACGCACGTGAACCTAGAACGAGAAGTACTTTTACGACACGGTATCCCCTATGCGATAGCCCAGCCCGAGTGGCTGGCAGAAAACGATCAGGTATTGCTTGATTCGCCACGAGAGGAAAGCTTTCGCGATACCCTGCTTGCCTTTTTATCCCGTAACTTTGTGGGCTTGCTTTTGCTAGTGCTGATGCTCATTGGTTTGAAAAAGGGTATGTCAGGCATGATGTCAGGCGTCAGGGTCATCCCGCCTGGAGAGTTGCGCGGCAGTCTCGACGATTTGATTGGCATTGACGATATCAAGCGCGAAGTCAGGCATCTGGAATCCATGATTCACAATCGTTCGGTTTACAAATCCCATAACATCGATAAGCCCTTCAATGTCATGCTGACTGGGCCGGCCGGAACCGGTAAGACCAAGCTCGCCGGCTACCTTGCCCGCCAACTCAATATTCCACTGATACAGTCATCAGGCGCCAGTCTGGAATCCGGCCTGGTGGGCGGGGGATCCAAGACACTCAATGGCATTTACAAAAAAGCCTGCGCACAGGGGCGCTGCATGATTTTCCTGGACGAGGCGCAATCGCTGTTCATGCCTCGGGGTCGTGGCGAGCGGAAATGGGACGATGACACTGCCAATACCTTGCTGGGTCTGCTGGACGGCATAAAAAGTGAGGAAGGCCGCGAGATTATCTGGGTAGTTGCTTCCAATTTCGACGATATCAATAGCGAGATGGATGAAGCGATGCTTCGCCGCTTCAGCGTAAAGATAAATTTTCGTTTGCCGAACAAAGCAGAACGCAGTGAATTATTGCGCGTCTTTTTGGCTCGCAAAGATACGAAAGTGATCGCTTGGGAGCGTTTGGATCTGAATGCCGTGGCCGAGGTGACGGCCAACCTCTCCCCTGCCCTGTTGCAGAGCGTGGTAGATCGTTCCAGCATGATTGCCATTGAGGAAAATTCTCAAATTGATACAGATTTGTTATTTCGGGCATTTGAGCGGGTTGCCATCGGCCTCACCGATCGCGCAGCCAGCGCAGATAAAGACAAGCAACGTGAGCGCGTTGCCCTGCATGAGCTGGGGCACTTCTTCATGCAGATTGATCCTCTGCTCAAGACAGGAATGTCGCTTGCCAATGTCAAGGAAAAATCTCTGTTGATGAAAATCAGTACTGAATCCGTTTCCAAGCTTGGAGCGCTTGGCTATGTTCTTTCAGCTAGCCCAGATACTGGTCTGCAGACGTTGGAAGATTTGGAGCAGGATGTCATGCAGCTCTATGGCGGCGTAGCGGCTGAAGAGCTGTTCTATGGTGCACGCGGCATTTCGGTAGGCAGCCAAAATGACATCCAGAAGGCCACGACAAAACTCGAAATGATGGTGAACCAGCTGTCAATGTATTCACGATCCAAACTGGATTACCGGCAGCTCAAACGCGACGGCGCCTCCGATGCGTCCGTTCGTGAGGTGGAACAGAAAGCCGACGAACTATACGCGCGAACACTTAAGGTGATAAACGAATACCGGGGCTGGATGATTCAGCTGAAAGATGTTTTGATGGAACGTTATGTGCTGTCGAAAGATGAAATATTCGAGTTACTGGAAAATTTATATCGCAGCGGATCTGTCCGTGCACAAACAAATCTCTTGGCGCTGACGTGATCATTTCCGATGCGTCAATTATCTTGCCAAGTCTAGGTTACCAAATACTGTAAAGATGACCGAAGGAAAGGCTTCGGTCATCTTTGAGGACATCAAGCGTCGAAGCTGGCAATGGCATTTGCAAAAAATGCTGGCCATGCCTTATGTAATTCGGCAGACATGGTGCTTGCAAACATCTTGACCAACGGCGGATATTGGGTACCTGCGCTTACCGGCATCGGATTTACCTCGGGGCCAGAAATTTCTTGGACCGGCTTGTAAGCGAAGGAATACATTTGTCGGGTCACGAGTAGATCGAATCCGAGATTCTTGCGGGCTGTCAGTATCTGTTCGGCGGTGTGGGCAGGATTTCTCTTAACCTCTTTGACGAATTTGGCATCAACTAGCTTCCAGAAATCCAGCAATGCCTGAGGCAAATGGGATTCCGAAAGCTTGCGCGATGGACCGAAAGCGACATCAACACAAGCACTGGCATGACCAATAGATGCATTAGCCATCTGTTGCCGCACTTCTTCTCCCTTGCCCTCACCGTCCAATTTAATCATGTCCATAAAACAGATCGCTGCGAGTTTCTGGTTAGCATGCATGACCGTAGCTTGCATGGTCTTGATGGTTTTACCCATGACACTCTGACTAAGATGGTTTGCCAGCATGGAGTTCAACAAACTGGATAATGACACCATGCCCTGCTTATCATTTGGCATCTTCAGATCAAACAACGCTGGCTTTAAAGATGACTTGACAACTATTCCATCACCACGCCCAAGTATATCAATTTTTGCATCGGTCAGAAGCGGCACATGATCACTTGATGTGCTTGACAAGGATCCGAGTAGATGTTTTACCCAAAGATCTGCCAGGTCATTCATTTGCTCTGGCGTCTGCTGGTTCAGGCTAACGGTCGCAGGGGGTGAGCTCAGACGCTGCCGCACAACCGTGGACGACACAGCATCCCGGGGTGGAGATGTCGGCGCATTTATATTGCCTCTGAAATTATCGGTAGCAGTGCTCGCCGCCATGGGAGAAGTCACAGTTTGCGTTACCGTTTGCGTTACCGTTTGCGTTACTGTCTTCGTTGTCGTCAAGGTCGGGGAAGATACAAGTGCAGGCGCTTGCTGCTGACCGGCACGGTTGGACCTAGGCGAATCAATACGATGCCTTCGGCTGGACATAACCTCATACTCATTGCGCGGCGACCTAGGCGATTTAGGTGACCTTGCTGAATTTGGCGCGTCACTTGTGTCAGTTGGGGACTTCACCAAACGCCCGCGAAGCGAAATTGAACCAACCGGTGATTTGAAATTATCGAAGACCGTCTGATCGGGCTTTGGAAGCTCGTGCAGCTTCAGCTCTGGCAAAGTATCTTTATTTTTTTCAGGCGTGCGTATAACTGGCTGTGAGCGATGTTTTTTCGAAGGTGATCCGCTAGCTGCTTTTTTCTCTTTTACATTGATATCATTTTTCCGACTTGAATGATGCGCATCTGATTGGTGAGTTGGTGAAAAATCGTTACTTACGCTCATGATAGTTTGGACCTTTTCTTAGTTAGTAGATTTTGATATATCATTCTTCTGACTTCCACTTCCATTAGATTCTGATGTGGATGGCAAAGAATTTTGTACTGTAACCACTGCGGGATTGATTATTGTCGTTGTGGTAGTTTCCGTCGAAGTTACCGTTGTCGTCGTGCTTGAAGTCGAAGCCATTTCATTTACGGTCGATTCAGTTGAGGCGAGCGCACTGGAAAAATCAGTACTTATAGTTTGATCAAGTATGGCATTCAGAAAATCGAGGTCGCCTAAATTCATTGGCATTGTTGCGCGCCGCTTCGCCCGCGACTCCACACTCTCAGCTGAAAGTTCGCTGAGGCGCTGCTCAAAGTTTATTAAAGTTTCATCGATTTTTTTATCTAGTATCAGATTTCGAACCGCCTTTAACAGGTTTTGAGTGACCGCATGACTGCTCACCTCATCGCCTTTTAAAAACCAGGTCTTTTTTTCTTCTTGAATTTTTTTTGCAAGTAACGGTGGTAATTCCTTCATTTCCAAATCGGCGAGTATTTGCGAAAGTTGATCATCGATTTTCTTTTGCTGACTTTCCAATTGCTTTCGATAATTTCTTTTTTGATATTCGATGCGAGCTTTATCTTCCAGGGGATTGGTCTTTATTCCCACGCCAAGGTCGCTACGAGACCGCATATGTCTTTGGGAATGTCCTTCTTTGACTTGTAAAAAGCGCCCTTTTCTTTCCTGAATCGAGGCAATTATTACTCTATCCTCTGATTTTTTTATCATTGCTTTCTGCAAAGCTTCAGGAAAATTCTCAAAGGATTTTTTTTGGAAATCTTTGTATAGCGCCAATGCTGCCTTACTTATAGAAATCAATTCCAAACGAAGCATAGTCATAGATAAATGGGTAGTGGCACGACCTTCCGTTATCAGCATAGGTTTAATAAAACGATCAACCAGAATATTTACAAAAAAATAGGCTCGAAATTGATCAATCTTTTTCTTTGATAATCGGTGAACCCCTTTATCACCTCTAGCCGCACGATCATCTTGATCCAGCAATTTTTCGACGAATTTCTTGTCAGCCGCAAATAAAAAACTTTTAAATTCTTCTGATATTTTTATTGAATTTATTGTTGGTTCTGATCCAAAAATATGCGCAGATAATTCATCAGCAAAATCCTGCAACATGCTTTCTAATTGTTTTGCCATGTCGCCTTCGAAATTTCCCGAGCTAGGCGTCCAACCGTACCCTCCATTGCTGAATCTACGATCAACAGCGATTGCTTTTTTCCAAGCTTCACTTGATTCGAACTCTTTTCTAAAAATTGCATGCATTAAATGATTTAGTGTTGGCTTATTTTTTGCTCTTAGATAAGAACTGAATTGAGAAAACTCGGCGGGCAATTGATTCAGGTCTAATGCCGCATTATTTTGATTGATCGATCCCATATCTTTAGGGTTAATGGAATCCCCAGCGCACTCGGCAACCAACTTATCGGCAAGTAATTCTATTTGCGCCTGCTTGCTGTATTTCGCGTCGCTTGTGGGCTGCACAGAAGGCATCGCTACTCGGTCACTTATCGGCGCATAAACCTTGGGCATGGACATCTTGCGTCTTACTTTGACAAAAATCTGACCTGGCTGATAACCAGGTTCGTCAGGTAGCACGCTACTTCCGCCATTTTGATAAGCGAAATTCATAGCTGATTCATTGTCTATTTGTGCAAGGCTGGCAGAGAAGTCTGACTGGGGTTGGACAACAAGATTGTCCGAATTCTTATTCGTCGCCACTGAACTCATCGTCGTCGCGGACTGGGTATCGGTGGTCGCTACGATGTGGTCTTGCGTAGCGGTTGTGGTGGTCGTGGTTGTGGTGGTCGTAGGTGTGGTTGTCGTGGTGGTCGTGGCCACCGTAGCGGATTTCTCGGAAATCTCAGTTTTCTCTAGCGCACGCTCTGTCAGCGACTGATCCAAATCACGCCGACTTTCTAGACGTCTGGGTGTTGGTTGCCCTTTGCGCGGCGAACCAAATGCGCGAAAAGCATCGGCTACTGAGTCTGCCATCTTGATGATCTCGTCTCTGCCTGGGCTTTTAGGTTCACTCTCCGGGACATTGCGCGGCTGATCACTACGAGGCGACCTAGGCGATTTAGGATTTTGTCCGGTTTCAGGAAGTTGAAGGCGCGGTATTGGCTTAGCCCCTCTGGGTGAGATCGGCGTTGGTGTCTTTTGGTTTTTTTCCACCTCGGATGTGATGACATCCAAGTTTATCTTTACTGGCTTTGATGCCATGACAGGTTTTTTAGCGAGTTTTTCATCAGAAGCTACACCATCATTTTCCTCGCCCTTTGTGCTGTTATTTTTGAACGAAGCATTCAAGTTGGAATGCTTCGTTTGCTCTCGATTCTGCGACGGGTTGTCTTCTTGCGTATCTTGCTGACTTTTCTGATAAGAATTCTGTGCTGTATTGGATGATGTCGCTTGCATGTTCAGTGAGTTCCTTAATGACGATTACATTTTTCTCACAGACAGTGCCCGTTGACAGCTATGAGATACGTGCAGGTTTGGTAACGTTTCTCAGCTGATAGTTCTCGAAATCTTTTCGGATCGACATTAAAAATCTGGGGTTTACGGTGAGATGGTTCATGTTTGCGCTACTGACAAAAGAGAAACCTAGGTTTTCCTGTCGTTTTCCGCTCAAAATATTTCTTACTCATTGAGTCAATCGCTATTCACGAAAATCTTTGCTACTTTTTTTAAATTCGACTAGCAAGTCAGAAAGGTCGACTAGCCGTTTAGCGATCAAATGGTGCACATTGTTTTCTTTCTGCCATATTCCATAAACGCCCAACAGTCCAGAATTCAACAGTTCTCTTCGTTGTTGCCTGACCAGACTTGGCCAAACAATCACATTGACGATCCCAGTTTCATCTTCCAACGTAACAAACACAGTTCCCTTGGCAGTCGCAGGCTGCTGGCGCAAGGTGACGATCCCGCAAGCGCGTGCAAACTGACCTTGTGCAAATGTGTCGAGGGTTGACGCTGGCAGAAATCGCTTCGCTGAAAGATGCTGACGCAAGAAGGCCAGCGGATGTTGGCCCAAAGTCAGACTCAGCGTTCGGTAGTCGTTGATGACTTCCTGCTTATCTGTCGGCTCAGTCAAAGTAATGCTATCGATAGCGGGTGGTGCCGCTTTCAGCAAAGCCTTGCCCGGTGAAGCTACTGAGGCATGCCAGAGCGCTTCATGACGATGACCGGCCAAGCTGCGCAGCACGTTGGCTGCGGCCAACGCCTGCATGTCAGTCGAAGACAGCTGGGCTCTCAGCGCGAGATCTGGCAGATCATGAAATTGTTTGATGGCGCGTGCCTCTTCAATACGCCATCCAGCTTCTTGCGATAGTCCGCGGACCAGATTCAATCCCAACCTAACGGCTGGCTGTGTCGCCTGATTGATTTCAAGTGTCGCTTCCCAGTTGCTGGTGACTATATCAACTGCACGTACTTCAACGCCGTGTCGCTTTGCATCCTGCACGAGTTGTGACGGTGTATAAAAGCCCATGGGCTGGCTGTTGAGCAAGGCAGCCAGAAAAGCAGCCGGATGATGACATTTCAGCCAAGCGCTGGCGTAGGCGAGCAATGCAAAGCTTGCTGCATGACTTTCGGGAAAACCATACTCGGCAAAGCCTTGTATCTGGCTATAAATGGATTCAGAAAATTCGGCGGTATAGCCGCGCGCCAGCATGCCTTGTATCAAACGGTCATGAAATTTTTCCAGACCACCCTTGCGCTTCCACGCGGCCATCGCACGACGTAGCTGATCGGCCTCCCCTTCAGAAAAACCTGCCGCAAGCATGGCGATCTGCATCACCTGCTCCTGAAAAATAGGCACACCCAAGGTACGCGAGAGCGCTGTTTCCATATCAGCGCTCGGATAAGTTATCGCTTCAAGACCTTGCCGGCGTCGCAAATAAGGATGGATCATGCCGCCTTGTATCGGACCGGGCCGTATGATGGCCACCTCAATTACCAGATCGTAAAACGTACGTGGCTGCAGACGAGGCAGCATGCTCATCTGTGCGCGACTCTCGATCTGGAATACGCCCACTGTGTCGGCCTTGCTGATCATCGCGTAGGTCGCGGCATCTTCGGCAGGAATATCCTGCAGTTCGAAAGGCTCCCCCAGTTGTCCCGAGATCAGTTCGAAACTGCGACGTAGCGCGGATAACATACCCAGCGCGAGGATATCGATTTTCAGCAGACCCAATGCATCGAGATCATCCTTGTCCCATTGCACGACACTACGTCCTTGCATAGTGGCTTTTTCGATAGGGACCAGGCGGGAGAGCTTATCGCGTGCAATAACGAATCCACCCGGGTGCTGCGATAAGTGACGAGGAAAGCCTATTAGGTTAGCAGCGATTTTTTGCCATGATTGTGCGATAGCAGAAGCAGGATCCATACCGCATTCAATAAAAATGTCTTCCAGACCAGTGTCACTATCCCATCGGCGATAAGATTTTGTCAGCCGATCGACGATAGACAAATCCACGCCCAAGGCCTTGCCTGCGTCGCGCAATGCACTGCGTCCACGGTAACTGATGACAACGCCGGTCAGTGCGGCTCGCTGACGGCCGTATTTTTCATAAATATATTGAATGACTTCTTCTCGCCGCTGATGTTCGAAGTCAACATCGATATCGGGTGGCTCGTTACGTTCTTTTGATATGAAGCGTTCAAACAGCAGGCTGCTTCGGGCCGGATCGACCTCGGTAATGCCAAGGCAGTAGCAGACAGCCGAGTTGGCTGCCGAGCCACGCCCCTGACACAGAATGTGACGATGTCGGGCAAAGCTAACGATGTCATATACCGTCAGAAAATAAGGCTCATAGGCCAGCTCTGCAATCAGTGCAAGCTCATGTTCAATCTGCTGCTGCACATTAGCCGGTATGCCTGACGGAAAACGACGATGTGCACCCGCCCAGGTTTGTTCACGCAGATAGCTGGTCGGTGTCTGGCCTCGCGGAACGAGCTCGTCCGGATATTCGTAGCGCAATGTATCGAGAGAAAACTGACACTGCGCTGCAAGCAGCGTAGTCGCATGCAATGTCTCATGCGGATAAATATTGGCTAACCGCAGGCGCGAGCGCAAATGTCTTTCCGCATTCGGAAACAAAGCATGACCGCATTGCGCTACGGGTTTGCCAAGTCGTATGGCGGCAAGTACGTCCTGCAAGGGCTTGCGTGAACGAATATGCATGCAGACATCACCAGTGGCCACAACGTCAAGCGAGTGAATGACCGATGTTTGCATCACGATCCGCTTGTGCTGCTCATCCTGCCCGCGATAGAGCAAGCTGAG
>JAIXYM010000083.1 GCA_027490255.1 Oxalobacteraceae bacterium
ATGAAGACGTTGCGGACCATTTCAGTGCCACGACCAGAGCCTTGGACATTGATGATTATCTGGTCTATAACGCATCAAACAAGACGCTCTTCTATGACGCTGATGGAAATGGCAGCGGTGCGGCAGTCGCGTTTGCCATACTTACCGGTGTAAATACGTTAAGCCATCATGACTTCTTGATCATTTGAGCCACATAAACTCGTCAGGCCTGAAGCGGGCGACCAAGCAAAGCTGCTGGCGGGCCTCAATCAAGGCGTGGCTCGAGCGGAAGCCTCCAAGACATCCAAGATTGCGTAATCGCAACTTAATGGGCCTGTAAATAGAATTGTGTAAGCGCCGACGGGCTATTAACCTCTCACTGAGGAACCGTCATGCAAGGCACAACCATGGAACGCGGCAAATTACAGGCCTTAGCGGCCGAACCGGCCGAAGACATCAAAACCGAGGCCGACCTTAATGCCCTGTCCCGAGAACCAGTTTCTTCAAGGCAATCACATGTTGGACAGCCACATGTCCTCAGAGGCAATTAAAGGGGGGGCATTTCCTAATGGCAACATTGCCTTCAGTCGTCTCGGTAAACTGGCAGCTAGGATTCCCTCTTGGTTTTGAGTTAAAGCTTTACCACTTGGTAGTTATCCTGTTACCGTAAGTGTATCAATGAGCACACGAATATTGCCACATATTTAACATCGATACAATGACTCAAAATGTTGTGCCACCTAGATTGCGCGAAAAGGAAAATCAAAGCTTGGGAGTTGCGAACGTTTAATGGGGCGCCTGATTGCAAAACTAGTTTGATCAGAAATCGAGACCCAATTCACGCCGATTGATCAGCAAGATTCACAAGTTAATCGGCACCTCTGAAGCAGGTAGTGTTCGTCTCAGAAAATAGCGTTTTCAGCGCCCCCTCGTACACAACGAAACAACCGAATAATCTCATTATGCGGTGAAGCACATTTTGATTGCCATCGAAAAATTAGCGAATTTTTTAATGAATCGGTAGCCATATCGAAGTTCTAAATTCTTGAAAACAGTCTGTTCTTTGGATTGAAAAAATGAGTCTTGATGAAGCAAGGTTCGGGTTTACACTTGACGCGCCCGCCACAACTGCGACAAATTTCTACCTCTTGGTTGGTGATAACGCCTATGGGTATTCATCGGCCGGAACCAATTTAAATACAGCATCTTTCGGTGATCTAGATACCTACAGGATTATTGTCAATACTGGATATTCGTACTCAATAATTGCAGCCGATTCAGGATTAATTGCCCCATATGTATCCGATGTGGACTTTGTCTTATTAAATCGTTTCGGACAGTTTCTGCTTCCCTCAACGGACTCTGGCACTTTCTCAGGACTTTCTTTCAATGCGTCTGATTCCGTTTATTACATCCAAACGTACACAAATACGGCAGGACATTATGGATTAAGACTGTCAACCAATTCCATCACTGAACTCAATGGTATTGGGGAGACGATCTCTGCAGGAACTACCTACCGCGCTGCTCTTGATTACGCCAGTGATGTAGATATTTATAATTTTATTGGAGTTGCCGGACAAACCTATCAGATAAATCTGACATCCAGTATCCCAGATCTGTTTTTGGACTTGGAGTTTGCAGAAATTGCGTTCTCTAACTTGGTCAGTGCTGGTTCTGGTGTATATCGATTTACCGCAACCAATACCGGTCCCTACTCGCTCCACCTTTCATCGAACAGCTTCGTGAACACTGGAGCCTACTCATTTGTGGCGACCGTTATAGACAGTACCGCCCCCTTTGTTTCAACCTTCAGCCCGAATGATGGTGCAACCGGTATCACCGTTGGTAGCAACATCACGCTGAGCTTTAATGAGGCCATTCAACGAGGCACGGGCAACATCGAGATCCGGCAGGGTTCTGCCAGCGGAGTGCTGGTGGAGAATTTTGATGCCGTGAGTAGCAGTCGTTTAAGCCTCTCCGGGTCAACCCTCACCATTGATCCGACGAACAACCTAGCCAACAGTACCCAGTACTTTGTGACGTTTACCTCAGGCAGCGTTCGTGATCTGGCGGGCAACAACTACGCTGGTACATCGACCTATGACTTCACTACCGCGGTACCTCCTGATACCACTGCCCCCGTTGTTTCATCCTTCAGCCCGAGTGATGGTGCAACCGGCATCACCGTGGGTAGCAACATCACGCTGACCTTTAACGAGGTCATTCAACGAGGTACGGGTAACATCGAGATCCGGCAGAGTTCAGCAACCGGCACACTGGTCGAGAGCTTTGCGGCGGCAGCGAGTAACCGCCTGACTTTCTCTGGTTCAACCTTGACCATTGATCCGAACAGTGATCTAGAGAATGGAACCCAGTACTTTGTGACGTTTGCCCCAGGCAGCGTTCGTGATTTAGCGGGCAACAACTACGCTGGCACATCAACCTATGACTTCACCACTGTTGCTGATACGACCGCACCCATTGTCACAGCCTTCACCCCTTCGGACAGCGCAACTGGTGTCGCAGCGGGCAGCAACATCACGCTGACCTTCAACGAGGCGATACAAAGGGGGTCGGGCAACATCGAGATCCGGCAGGGTTCAGCTACCGGCACACTGGTTGAGAGCTTTGCGGCGGCAGCGAGCAATCGCCTGACCTTCTCTGGCTCAACCTTGACCATTGATCCGACCAGTGATCTAGCGAATGGAACCCAGTACTTTGTGACGTTTGCCTCAAGCAGCGTTCGTGATTTAGCGGGCAACAACTACGCTGGCACATCGATCTATGACTTCACTACTGATGCAAATTACGTTTTTGATTCTAGCGAGATCGAACTTATCCTTCACGGCTTTGCAGCCATCAACGTCACGGGCAACGCGCTGGACAATGTGATTATGGGGAATAGCGGTGCCAATACTCTCACCGGATTGGCTGGAAACGATACTCTCAAGGGCGGCGCTGGTAACGATATACTGGATGGTGGCGCTGGAATCGATACCGCAGACTTCTCCGACAAAACTTTATCAGTCATCGTCAACCTGCGCTCACCTGCCATGGCAATGGCGCGAGTGGGTAACGTAAACGAGGACCGACTGAGGAACATCGAAAACCTGATCGGTGGCTC
>JAIXYM010000021.1 GCA_027490255.1 Oxalobacteraceae bacterium
CCTTCTTTGGTTTTGACATCGATCAGAATGAATGGCCATTCGTCGAACTGCCCCACTTTCGCTACGATGGGGCGACGCAGGGGTATGGATACGGCGCGAACGCTGACGCTCTCGAAGGTCAGTTTTTCTAGTTTTTTCATTTTTATTCTTTCATTCAAAATCGCTGGGGAAATGCGGCGATCAGGATTTTAGTCCGAGTAGGGTTCGTTAATAACTGGATTGGTGTTTTTTATTATCAAAGTCATGTGATAAAGAATTAAAGACGCTGGATCCCGGCCTGCGCCGGGATGACAATGTTTAGACCGACAGTTCTTCTGGCGTCATCCCACTGCAGACCAAGATTCAGCGCCTTTGCTTTACCGATAGACATTAAGTGCCTACGGGGCTTCCACACGCGTCTAACAAGCAAATTTTGTATCACACTGAGTTAACCCTAACGCCCCAGATTAACTTCGTGATGCCCTGCCCCTGCCGGAATCATCGGAAAACAATTCGCCTCGGCGCTGACATGCACATCGAGAAAGAAAGGACCGGGGCTGGCAAGACATTCGGCGATTGCCGCTTCCAGATCTTCTCGCCGATTCACCGTGCGCGCCTGCCAACCAAAACCCCGAGCCACGACCATGAAATCCGGTAAAGCTTCAGTATAGCTGTGACTATAACGGCCACCGTGAATCAGCTCTTGCCATTGACGCACCATGCCCATGTAGCCATTGTTACTTAAGATGACTTTGACCGGCGTGCGATGCTGCATGGCGGTCGATAGCTCCTGAATATTCATTAGTATCGATGCGTCACCGGTCACGCAAACGACGGTCTTATCCGGATGCGCAATCTGCGCACCAATCGCCGCGGGCAGACCATATCCCATCGTACCGGCGCCACCTGACGTCAGCCAGCGCATGGGCTTCTCGAATTTCAAATGCTGTGCGGCCCACATCTGATGCTGACCTACATCCGTTGAAACAATCGCGTCACGATCTTCGAGCTGCTGCTGCAGGCTGCACATGAGTGCCTGAGGCGCAATCGATTCGGCGGTGTCGTCAAATGCCAGCGATTGTTGCTGGCGCCAGGTTTCAATACGCGACCACCACCCGGACAGCCTTGCTGCATCGACGGGCGCGTGAGCAAACTGATCCAGTAACTGACCCAGCACATCAACACAATCACCTACGATGGGTATGTCGGCATGCACAATTTTATGAATGGACGAGGGATCAATATCGATATGAATGATCTTCGCCTCAGGGCAGAAATCATCCAAACGGCTAGTAACCCGATCATCAAAGCGCGCGCCCACACAAATCACTAGATCCGAATGGTGCATAGCGAGGTTAGCCTCCAACGTGCCATGCATACCCAGCATGCCCAGCCACTGCGGACTCGACGCCGGAAACGCACCCAGCCCCATCAATGTCAACGTACATGGCGCGCCAGATCGCTCCACCAGCTGTCGAAATCGCTCGCAGGCCTCGAAACCAGAATTGATTAGCCCGCCGCCACCATAAAAGATCGGACGCTGCGCGGCGCGAATCGCTTCGGCTGCATCGGCAATACGACCTTTGGCTTTTATACGGGAAGGCGCAGACCTCTCCAGCAAAGCAGCATGCGCGGTCACTGGCGTTAACTGAATATCCTTGGGCACATCAATCAACACGGGGCCTGGTCTGCCCTCAGTGGCAATGCTCCAGGCCTTGCGCACGGTCGCCTCCATCGTATCTGCATCCCTGACCTGGACATTCCATTTGGTGATGGTGCGCGAGATACCGAGTGCATCGCATTCCTGAAACGCATCCGTGCCAATGACGGCGGTCGCTACCTGACCACTGATACAAATCACCGGAACGGAATCAGACATCGCATCCAGCAAGCCCGTGGTGGTGTTGCTCATGCCGGGACCGGAGGTAACAAAGACAATACCCGGCCGGCCAGTGCTGCGGGCATAACCCTGTGCCGCATGCACTGCCGCCTGCTCATGGCGGACCAGCACATGCCTTAGGCGTGGTTCCGCGTGCAGCGCGTCGTAGAGCGGCAGGACCGCGCCTCCGGGATAGCCAAAGACGGTATCGGCGCCCAGATCCAGCAAGGTGCGGATCAGCACCGCAGCCCCGTTGGGAGCTAGGCCTTGGGCGAGGCTATCGGCGGCTTCTGACTGCGAAGGGCTCAGGAACGGCGGACTGTGTACAGTATTCATGGCATCAATATAGTCTGCATATTGCAGAAAATGCTTTTGATTATTGCCGTCACTACCTATAATTCAGAAGATTCTTTCGTAAATATAAATTTTCTCAGAATGGAACTGGATAAATTCGATATCGCGATCCTAGAGGCCCTGCAAAAGGATGCGCGCCTGAGCCTGCAAGAGCTTGGCAAGCAGGTTGGCCTGACCGCATCGCCTTGCTGGACACGGATCAGGCGCATGGAAGACGCCGGGGTGATTGAGGGCTATGCGGTGCGGGTCAATCCCGAAAAAGTCGGTCTGAGCGAAACGGTCATCCTGCATGTGACGCTGGACAGCCATTCGGATGAGGCGCTGTTTGAATTCGGTAAAACCCTTGAGGAAATTCCGGAGGTACTGGAGGCGTATCTGGTCTCAGGCGATTACGACTACTACATTCGTGTCGCCGTCGAAGGTACACGTGGCTATGAGCGCTTCCTGAGAGAGCGTTTGTACAAGATTCCCGGAATCCGTCACAGCAAATCAAGTTTCGTGCTGCGGCGCCTTAAGCAAAGTCAGTTGCCAATCCGTCGCTGATTCTTGCACCCAACAAAACCAGTTCATCAGATTGGTGGCTAGAGCCGATCAACACTCATGTCGTCATAAATCTCGAAGGGTTGGTGTATCCAGGGATTGTCGGGCAAATACTCGACAAAAAAATCCGGCCGCATGACCGAACAGGCCTTGTACCAAATAACGGCCGAACGTACTTCAGTCACATCAGGAAATCGAATGCGCAGATGTTCCTGCACACGCTGCAAGGTGACACCGGAATCCACCAAATCATCAATCAGCAAAATACGCCCGGCGAGTGAGCCAGCGGTAGAGGTGATGCTGTTGGAGATTTCCAGCTCACCGCGCTGCGTGCCAGCAGCCTCGCGATAAGAACTCGCCGAAAGAATGGCCAGCGGTACTTTGAAGAGGCGGGAGAACACATCACCAGGACGCAGTCCGCCTCTGGCAAGACATAAGACTTGATCAAATTGCCATCCTGATTGATGAACGATTTTGACCAGCGACTCTATGGCGCGATGGTAGTCATCCCAAGATACCCGCCGATGTCCGGCTTGATACGCGGGCACGACGGGCAAATCATTCACTCGAATGGGTGGCGCAAGACGATAGTTTCTTCGCGATCCGGACCTGTGGAGACCATGTCGATCGGCACACCCACCAAGGCTTCAATGCGCTCAACATACGCCCTAGCCGCCGCGGGCAGATCTTTCATGGATTTCGCGCCAACCGTTGGCTCTTTCCAGCCCGGCATCTCTTCATAAATCGGTTCGCAAGCGGCAGCTTCTTCGGCACCGGACGGAAAGATATCAACCTGTTTGCCATTCAGACGATAGCCGGTGCAGATTTTTAGCGATTCGATACCGTCCAATACATCCAGCTTGGTCAGGCACATGCCCGAGACGCCATTGATCTGTACAGAACGCTTGAGCAATGCGGCATCAAACCAACCGCAGCGACGCGCACGACCGGTGACGGTGCCGAATTCATGACCGACTGCCGAGAGATGCTTGCCGACGCCGTTTTCGGTCGATAGCTCGGAGGGGAAAGGTCCCGAGCCAACACGCGTGGTGTAGGCCTTGGTGATACCCAGTACATAGTGAAGCATGTTGGGACCCACACCCGAGCCAGCCGCAGCATTACCCGCAACACAATTGCTGGAGGTGACATAAGGATAGGTGCCGTGATCGACATCAAGCAGGCTACCTTGTGCACCTTCAAACAATAAATTAGCACCGGCCTTGTGCGCCGCATACAGCGCGCTGGAAACATCGGTCACCATGGGGCGGATGCGATCGACTGTCGCCAATGCGTCGTCGAAAACTTTTTGGTAGTCCACCGCCTGCGCCTTGAGGTAATTCACCAGCACAAAATTGTGATAATCGAGATTCTCGCGCAGTTTTTCTTCAAAACGGTTTTGATTCAATAGGTCAGCAACACGAATGGCACGACGTGCCACCTTGTCTTCATAGGCAGGGCCAATGCCTTTGCCTGTGGTACCAATTTTTGCATCACCACGCGCAGCTTCGCGCGCTGCATCAAGTGCCGTGTGATAAGGCAGGATGATGGGGCAAGCTTCGGAAATCTTCAGCCGATTGGCAACTTGAATGCCGGAGGCTTCGAGCTTGTCAATTTCACGCAGCAGGTCAGGCACTGACAAGACCACACCGTTACCGATGTAGCAGGCAACGCCGGCACGCATGATGCCCGACGGGATCAGCTGCAGCGCGGTCTTTTGTCCGCCGATGACCAGCGTGTGGCCCGCATTATGTCCACCTTGAAAGCGCACGACGCCCTGCGAATGATCGGTGAGCCAATCAACGACTTTCCCCTTACCCTCGTCGCCCCATTGCGTACCAATGACAACTACATTTCTAGCCATGATGTTTACGAACCTTATGAGTTCTGTTTTTTGATAATGAATTTTCCGCCTTCGGCAACGATCTCGCGATCGCAATCGAATTCCTGCTGATCGTTCTCATGCCCCGGCAAGGATTGAATGACGATTTCACCTTCATCACGCAGACGTGCAATGAGCGTGGTGAGTTCAGGCTCACGGCCCCAAGGTGCCCTGATCGCGCTGGCCGGCGATGCCGATGGCAGCAGGCGTGCAATTTCACGCAAATCCATGGAAAAGCCGGTCGCAGGACGCGCCCGTCCGAAGGCTTCACCTAAATGATCGTAACGACCACCCCGCGCAACGGCATTCGGCAGACCCGCCACATACAACGCAAACATCGCACCACTCTCGTACTGGTAGCCGGAGATATCAGCCAAATCAATGTTGACCCGCACTCCCCCCGCAGCTTTTGCAAGCAGCGAAAGCTCATCCAGCGCACGAGTCACCGTAGGACTGGCATGCAATACCTCGCGCGCACGTTCCAGTACAGTCAGATCACCGTGCAGCTCGGGCAGTTTACGTAGCGCGTTTTTCACTCGATCGGAAAACGGCGCTGATAAATCATGCAGTGCTGGCACATCCTTGGATCGCAGCAGCGTGACTATTTGCGCCTGCTGCTTGAGTGCCAGCACATCGCCTTCCAAGATGCCGCTCAAAATGCCCGCGTGCGAAAGATCCAGCGTCACATCCGACAGTCCGGCCAAGCGCAAAGAGGCTAGTGCAAGCGTCTGAATCTCGCCGTCGGCCTCGAGTCCCGCATGACCGTAGATCTCGGCGCCTATCTGCAAGGGCTCGCGCGTTGAATGGAATCCGGAGGGGCGCGCATGCAGAACACTGCCCGCGTAGCACAAGCGCGTCACGGAGACGCGATTGAGCAAATGGGCGTCGATGCGGGCGACCTGAGTGGTCATGTCGGCACGCAAACCCATGGTGCGACCCGAGAGCTGATCCACCAGCTTGAACATGCGCAGATCCATGTCCTGATCCGTGAACGGCATCAAGGAATCCACGTATTCGAGCATGGGTGGCATCACCAGTTCGTAGCCGTAACGACGGAAATGGTCGAGCAGCCGACGGCGCAGCTCCTCTATCTTGCGCGCTTCGGACGGCAAGACATCGGCGATGTTCTCGGGAAGTAGCCAATTAGGCATGAAAATCAGACGTCAGCAGTGAAATAATGGAAGGCGAGCAGGAGGATACCAAACAGTATCGCGGCCAGTCCAAAAAAACGGATCTGGCCGGCTGACAGCTGAGCGAGCTGAAGAAAGGTCTGGCGCCAGCGCTCGGGAGCGAGGAAAGGAAATAAACCCTCGAGCACGAATAGCAGGCCGAGGGCCATCAACAAGGCAGTTGACACAACGCGCCCTTATTTACGGGCGCCGCCGGGAGCCTTGAAGTACTTCAGGAACTCCGAATTCGGATCAATCAGGAGCACATCGCTACGCGTCTTGAAGCTTTCGCGGTAGGCCTCGAGGCTACGAATGAACTTGTAAAACTCCGGATTTTGTCCAAAGGCCTGCGCATAAATACGCGCAGCCTTGGCATCGCCCTCACCGCGTATACCCTCCGCTTGCCGATAAGCCTCGGCAAGAATCACGATACGCTGGCGATCGGCATCAGCACGAATTTTTTCAGACTCAGCAGCACCGGTAGAGCGCAGCTCATTCGCCACACGCGCACGTTCGGACTTCATACGCTCGTAAACCGAGTTATTGATTTGTTCGACGTAATCGACGCGCTTCAAGCGCACATCGACAATTTGTCCACCAATCTGCTTGACCTCTTCGGTGACCTTAGATGCAATGGCATCCATCACCTTGCCACGCTCGCCTGAGATCACTTCGCGCACGGTACGCTTGGTGATCTCTTCATTCAACGCTGCCTTAACGATCTGCGCCATACGGTCCTGAGCGCGACGCTCATCGCCACCAAAACTGATGAAGTACAAACGCGGGTCAACGATGCGCCATTTAACGTAAGCATCGACCAGGATGTTCTTTTTCTCGGCAGTGATGAAACGATCAGCTTCTGGCGTATCGAGCGTGAGGATGCGCTTGTCGAGGAAAATCACATTTTGAAACGGTGGCGGCAGCTTGAAGTGCAATCCCGGTTCCTTGATGACTTGCTTAACTTCACCCAGCGCAAACACAATGCCAAACTGACGCTGATCCACCACGAACAAAGTCGACGAGAGGATAGTCAGCCCAATAACAGCCGCGATGGCATAGGAAATAATGCGGTTCATCAGCGTGCCTCCCGATCGCGTGAGCTACGCGAATCCCGATTGCGCGGCTCCGGCCGGACTGGCTCCGGAGGCGACACATCATTGAATTGTGATGAAGTGGACGATGACTGGTTCTGTATAGCAGCAGCCGACTCAGCCGCTGTTTGCGCAATCAATTTATCCAGAGGAATGTAGATCATGTTGTTGTTGGATTTAGTGTCAACCATGACCTTGGTCGTACTGGTGAAAATCTGCTGCATTGCCTCGATGTACATACGATCGCGAGTAACGCCGGGGGCTTTCTGGTACTCCGCAAGAATTTTCGTAAACCGCGAAGCTTCACCCTCGGCATTAGCAACTACGCGGGAACGATAACCTTCGGACTCCTGCAGCAAACGCGAGGCCGCACCACGGGCTCTTGGAACGACGTCGTTGGCATACGCCTGCCCTTCGTTCTTTTGTCTTTCACGATCCTGTCCAGCCTTCACAGCATCATCAAACGAAGCTTGAACCTGCTCAGGCGGCTGCACGGCCTGCATCGTGACGTTGGTCACCATCACACCGGTACGGTAACGATCGAGAATCTGCTGCATCAGTCCCAAAGTATCAAAAGCGATTTTTTCGCGACCTTCATAAAGCACGAAGTCCATCTTGCTCTTGCCAACAATTTCACGAATGGCTGTTTCGGCCACTTGCTTGACCGTCTCTTCCTGCTCTCGGTTGTTGAAGACCCAATCAGTCGCATCTTTGAGGCGATACTGAACAGCGAATTGGATATCAATGATGTTCTCGTCGTCGGTCAGCATCAGTGCCTCGCGCGCGAGTTTGTTGCGCACATTGCTGCGATAACCCACCTCGACAGTACGAACTTGGGAGACGTTGACGGTCTCATGCGCCTGAATCGGGTAAGGCCAGCGCCAGTTGAAACCGGGGGAAGTCGCATGGCTGAGCTTGCCAAAGGTCAGTACAACACCCGTCTGACCTTCCTGCACGATGAAGAACCCACTGACAAGCCAAAGGAAAAAAATCACCATGGCGACGATGCCCGCGCTGATACTTGCGCCTCGCGCATCACCTGGCGTGCCGCCACCATCACCGCCGCGACCACCACCCTGTCCGCCGAAGAGCCGGTTCAGACGCTGGTTGAAGTCGCGCCACAACTGATCTAGATCAGGCGGACCATCACCGGGCCGCTTGTCGTTGCGCCGCGGCTCCTGATCGTTATCCTGCGACCCACGTCCCCAGCGAGGATCATTGAGCGAAAATTTTAGGCCGAGTTTTTTGAAAATTGATTGAAGCATGCTGTCGCGTTCCGAGTTAAGTATTTTTAGTCGTCGTTGAAACGCTGGTGGCATAAAGTAAAAGAAAGGGCATCAGAAAACGCAAACCATCTTGGAAACGCACGAGCACGCGAGACTGCATCATCGACCAAAACCTCTTTACACACCGTTTGGCATTGGCAGGTCGTCATATTGCTCGTGGAGTGCGTTGCGAGCTTCGTACCCACCATTGGCTTGCGCAAATTCGACAATCGCCTGTCGGAGCAAATCAACCCCTTCACCGCTCTGTGCACTCGCAAAAACCCGATGGATTTTATCATATTCATCACGCTCGATTGCCGGGCGCACACCCGCCAGATCGATCTTGTTCCAGACGAGAACCTGAGGTATGCGATCTGCACCAATCTCCCGCAACACCGCATTTACCTGGTCTATCTGCTCGTCCTTGACAGGGCTAGATCCGTCCACCACATGCAGCAGCAAATCGGCATGCACCGTCTCCTCGAGCGTAGCGCGGAAAGCCGCTACAAGCTGTGTGGGTAATTCGCGGATGAACCCGACTGTGTCCGATATGACCACATTCCCGGCGCCGGCCAGATGCATGCGCCGGGATGTGGTGTCCAGCGTCGCAAACAGCTGATTGGCTGCATAAACCCCAGCTTTGGTCATGTTGTTGAACAGCGTGGATTTGCCGGCATTGGTGTAGCCGACCAGCGATATCGAGAAAGTCTGGTTACGCTCACGGGAACGCCGCTGTGTGTTGCGCTGACGCTGGAGCTTGTCGAGCTTGCCGCGCAAGGCCTTGACTCGATCGCCGATCAGCCGCCGGTCGGTTTCCAGCTGGGTCTCACCAGGTCCACGTAGACCAATACCGCCCTTCTGGCGCTCCAAGTGAGTCCAGCCACGCACCAGACGAGTTGCCAAATGCTGTAGCTGTGCCAGTTCAACCTGGACCTTGCCCTCATGACTTTGGGCGCGCTGGGCAAAAATATCGAGAATGAGGCTGGTCCGATCAACCACGCGTGTCTGGAGCAAACGCTCCAGATTGCGCTGCTGGGCTGGAGACAGCGCGTGGTTGAAGATTACGAGATCAAGCTCAAGATCAGAGACGGTGTCGCGAATTTCCTCGGCTTTGCCAGATCCGACAAAAAGCGCAGAATCTGGCGCCGCACGCCGGCCCGTCACACTGGCTACCGGCTCGGCACCCGCAGATTTTGACAACAATGAGAGCTCTTCCAGGCTTGCCAGGAAGTCACCCTTACCAAAATCGACACCTACCAGTACTGCACGCATGGCACCGCCTTGGCAGGAGGGAACGACTTATTCAGCCTCAGACTCCGAATTAAGGTTAACCGCACGCGCGGGCACGACGGTAGAAATCGCATGCTTGTAGACCATCTGGGTGACGGTGTTGCGAAGCAATACGACATACTGATCGAAAGATTCGACGTGTCCCTGCAATTTGATACCGTTGACCAGATAGATAGAAACTGGAACGTGCTCTTTTCGCAAGGCGTTCAGAAATGGGTCTTGTAGCAGTTGCCCTTTGTTACTCATGGAAGCTCCGTTTTTTTATCAGGTTCGGGAGATGGGGTCGACGCGAGAAAAAACAAGCGTCAGAAATCACTGCCTGCCGAGAATGTAATCGATTTTGCCACACACAGGCAAACACCAGCGCAGAAAATCTGCTTTATTCCTGCTTGGAAAAAGGATTTTTTCCTGAGCGCAACTCTATTCGTAGCGGGGTGCCGACCAGCGAAAAACTTTCCCGGAAATGTTTCTCCAGATACCGCTTATAGCTGTCATCAATTGCGTTGAGTGTATTGCCGTGAATAACAATGACGGGAGGATTCTGACCGCCCTGATGTGCATAGCGCAGCTTGGGACGGACCGATCCTTTGCGCCGTGGCTGTTGATGATCCAGCGCTTCTTGCAGAGCACGCGTGAGTTGAGGCGTGGGCAGTTTCACCATGGCGGCAGCATAGGCAGCATCGATTGATTTCATCAACGGTGCAATACCCGTACCTTTAAGCGCGGAGATAAAATGAAATTTTGCGAACGATAAAAAGCTCAGCTTGCGATCCATTTCGCGCTTGATGTGATCGCGCTCATCACTAGTCAATCCATCCCATTTATTCACGCCAACAACCAAGGCTCTGCCAGCCTCGAGAATGAAGCCGGCAATATGCGCATCCTGCTCGGAGATATCCTGCTGCGCATCAAGCAACAGAAGCACCACATTCGCTTCTGAAATCGATTGCAAAGTTTTTACAACAGAAAATTTTTCGATCGCCTCGAAGACTTTGCCCTTACGGCGTATACCTGCTGTATCAATTAACGTGTAATGACGATCAGAACGCTCGAATGGAATCTCAATCGAGTCACGGGTCGTGCCAGGCATATCGAAAGCAATCACACGCTCTTCGCCCAGCAATGTATTGACCATGGTTGATTTGCCGACGTTGGGACGACCAACGATGGCAATGCGAACTCCGCGCACACCTGGAACATCATCGGCTTCGTCGGTCTTGCCAGCCAACGCGCTATCAAGCGCCTCGTCAACGAGATCCGCCACACCATCGCCATGCGCTGCAGAAATCACATAGGGATCGCCCAAGCCCAGCTCATAGAAGTCGGCAGAGACCGTGGTGTACTTCATGCCTTCGGCTTTGTTCACGACCAGCATGACTTGACGGCCGGATTTGCGCAGAAAATCGGTAATGGTCTTGTCATGCGGCGTAAGCCCCTGACGACCATCGACAATAAAAATCACCACATCCGCTTCTGCCACTGCCTGACGGGTCTGCTTGGCCATCTCATGCAAGATGCCGTCTTTGGCGACTGGTTCGAAGCCACCGGTATCGATAACCAGAAACGGTCGCAGACCCATGCGGCCTTCGCCGTAGTGACGATCGCGCGTAAGCCCAGGTAAGTCCGCCACCAGCGCATCGCGCGAGCGGGTCAGACGATTGAAGAGCGTGGATTTACCAACGTTAGGTCGGCCAACCAGAGCAATGACTGGCTTCATCGGGCATCCTGATGCAGTGCGCCTTTGCAGAGGCGTTTATTCGGTCGAGATTGCAAGCAAGCTACCATTCTGTGACTGTATGATGATCGTGGAACCAGCCACGACGGGCGTCGCGCGAATGGCGCTTCCATCAGTTTGCACCCGAGCGAGCAAAGCACCTTCTTCACGAGAGAAGAAATGCAGATAGCCCTGACGATCTCCAACCACTACCGCACGACCAAACGACACTGGAGCCGACAGTCCGCGCCAACTGAGTGAGGTATTACGCCAAAGGCTGCTTCCAGAGTCGCGGGAGAAGGCCTGCAGGTTGCCGCGCTCATCTGAAGCGAACACATATCGCTGATCAAGACCCGGACCCACATCAGCGGAAAGTTCACGTGCCCATCGTACCGAGCCGTTACCGGCATCGACGCAGGCCAGACGACCCTGATACGAGGCAGCGCAAACATCACGACCCATTATGACGGGCATGCCAGAAACATCAGCCACACGCTCTAGTTCAGTGGCTCCACGAGGCTCAGCGATTGGCGCGTCCCAGCGCGGTGAACCCGTTTGTGCCGCCAACGCAAGCAAGCGTCCTGCAGGCAGCGCAACGTAGGCAACCCCATCGTTCATCAGAATACCGGGCGAGGCGCGCAGCGCGAGGGCTGGTGCAGTGCGCTGTACAAACCATCGACGGGCACCTGAACCGAGATCGTATGCAGCGATGCGGTTATCCATGCTGCGAATGACGACCACACCACCGCCCAGCGCGGGCGGCGACAGCACTTCCGTCGATGCCTGAGCTTTCCAGAGAGATTTACCATCGTTGGCATCGAACGCTAAGATCACGCCATCGGTGCCAACAACAACAACAACCTTGCCATCCGTACCAACGCCGGCCGTTAGTTCAGTGCCCGCCTTGATTTTCCAGATGGGCTTGCCATCGGCGGCGTCCAAGCACAAGATCTCGCCATCGGCACTCGCTGCATAGACGCGTGCATCAATGACCGCGGGTGCCATCGGGTAGTCGCCAGACTTGCCGATGCGGGCAGCCCAGACAGTGCGAGTTGCCATGGAGGACGTGAACTGAACCAATGGGGCTGGCTCATTGCGCGGTGCTTTGCGCGAGAACGGATTAAGCGAAGAACAGCCCGCCAGCAGTACCAAACCTGCAATAAGAATCCATCGACTAAAAACTTGCATCTCAGCTCTCCGCTTAACCGGCCTGCGTGGAACTACCGCCGATCGCGTCCAGCTTTAGCTGAATCAGCTGACGTGCGGGATTCTTTGCTTCGGTTTTTTCAAGGGCCAGTTGATAGGCAGCGCGCGCGTCTTCTATTTTGTTCTGCGCAAACAGCAAGTCACCGCGACGGTCGGCAACCAATCCGGCAAACTGATCCGGGAAGGGTACAGACAAAAGCTTGAGGCCCTCGTCAAAGGCTTTTTCATCAAGCAGCAAGCCGGCCAGACGCAGGCGCGCTATGGCCTGATACTCCTCGCCGCTGCTCTGATCAACGACCCATTGCAAGTAAGCCTTGGCTGATTTCAAGTCGTTGGCGTCAAACGCCGACTTTGCCGCCAGCAATGCGCCCATCGACGCATAAGGAGTGCGAGCATAGCGCTCGCGAATGTCGGCGGTCGCTCGTGCCAGACGGGTCTGGTCCTTGCCCTCAACGGCCTTGACGATTTCTTCATACAGCAAGGCTGCCTTGGACGCCTGCTCGCGCTGGTAGTATTTCCAGCCAGACCAGGATGCATAAGCTGCCAGCACTGCAATCACAAGCCAGGTCACCAGATTACCGTACTGTTTCCACCACGCTTTCAGCGTTGCGAGTTGTTCTTGCTCTTCAAGATCGTATGCCATAGTCGTTTTAATGATGAGTGTTTAACTGGCCTGCATGCAAGTGGCCGTGATCGTGCTCGTCGTCGCCAATCATTCGATCAATAAGGTGATCGGTAAGCGCTTCAAGGCTGACGCTTTGCTGATTATTGGTCATATCTGCTTCGCGCAGATGTTTGACGATTGCCGTACCGCTGGCGATTTCATCCTCGCCGAGGATGATGGCATAAGCCGCTCCGCTGGCGTCAGCGCGCTTCATTTGCGATTTGAAGCTACCCAGCCCGCCAGCCGCTGCGCAATGTAGCACAACATCGAGACCGGCATCGCGCAAACGCTCGCCAATCACAAAGGACTGCAGCTGAGCTTCATCGCCCTGATGAACGAGATAGACATCGCACTGACTGCGAGAGAAATCACCCCCGGCGACTTTCATCAACTCGAGTAACCTCTCCACACCCATGGCAAAACCCACCGCGGGTGTTGGCTTACCACCGAAAATTTCGACCAGTGGATCATAACGACCGCCACCACAAACCGTACCTTGCGAGCCAAGCTTGTCTGTGATCCATTCGAAGACAGTACGGTTGTAGTAATCCATACCGCGGACCAGACGGGGATTGATGGTAAACGGCACGCTGTTATGACGCAGCAGTCGCTGCACACCTTCGAAATGCGCGCGCGATTCGTCGCCGAGATAATCCAGCAGCTTGGGCGCAGCGTTCACAAGCTCCTGCATCGCAGGGTTTTTGGTATCCATGATGCGCAGTGGATTGGTATGCAGACGACGCTGAGCATCTGCATCCAGCTGATCATGGTGCTGCTCGAAATACGAAATCAGATCTGCACGGTGGCGCTGTCGCTCCGCGGCATCACCGATGGAGTTGATTTCGAGGCGAATGTCAGTCAGGCCGAGATCATCCCAGAGCCGCTGGCATAGCAAAATAAGTTCAGCATCAATGTCAGGTCCCGCAAAGCCCACTGCCTCGGCACCTACCTGATGAAACTGGCGATAGCGACCCTTCTGAGGACGCTCATGTCGGAACATGGGGCCGGCGTACCATAGCCGCTTCGGGCTATCGTAAGTGAGATTATGTTCAAGTACAGATCGCACCACGCTGGCGGTGCATTCCGGCCGCAAAGTCAATGCATCACCATTCATGCTGTCAGTGAAGGAGTACATCTCTTTTTCGACAATGTCGGTCACTTCACCGAGACCACGCGCAAACAAAGCCGTAGGCTCCACAATTGGCGTGCGTATCTGTTGATAGCCGTAGCTGCGCAATACGGATTGCACCGTATTTTCAAAGAGCTCCCATAAGGGCGCGTCGTCGGGCAAGACATCGTTCATGCCTTTGACGCCAACAATTTTTTCGGTTTTTTTAGGGTCTGCCATAACGTGTCTTTACATAATCAAGCACGATGGCCTGAAACTCTTCTGCAATATGTTCGCCGCGCAGGGTGACGGATTTCTGGCCGTCGACAAAGACCGGAGCTGCCGGTGACTCTCCTGTGCCGGGCAGGCTGATACCAATGTGGGCGTGCTTGGATTCACCGGGACCATTAACGATGCAGCCCATGACCGCCACATTCATTTCTTCTACACCAGGATAGTCGGTCTTCCAGAGAGGCATCTGCTCGCGCAGAAAGGTTTGAATGCGATCTGCGAGTTCCTGAAACACAGTCGATGTGGTGCGTCCACAACCTGGGCAAGCGATGACCATCGGCGTAAATTTGCGCAAGCCCATGGTTTGCAGGATCTCTTGGGCCACGATGACTTCGCGGGTTCGGTCCCCACCAGGCTCGGGTGTCAGCGAAATCCGGATGGTGTCGCCGATGCCCTCTTGCAGCAAGACAGATAAGGCAGCGGTCGATGCGACGATACCCTTGCTGCCCATGCCTGCTTCGGTAAGACCCAAGTGCAGAGGGTAATCACATCGTTTGGCGAGTTCACGATACACCGCGATTAGGTCCTGCACGCCAGAGACTTTGCAGGACAGTGTGATTCGATCGCCAGGCAAGCCAAGTTCCTCAGCACGCTGTGCATTCTCCAATGCGGAAGTCACCAAAGCTTCATACATAACCGATTGCGACGAGAAAGGTTCTGATCGTTGCGCATTTTCGTCCATGATGCGCGCGAGGAGCGCCTGATCAAGGCTGCCCCAGTTGACGCCGATGCGTACCGGTTTGTCATAGCGACAGGCGACCTCAATCATCTGCGCGAACTGGGTATCGCGCTTCGCACCCTGCCCCACATTGCCTGGGTTGATTCGGTACTTTGACAGCGCTTCGGCACAAGCAGGAAAAGCTGTCAGTAACTGGTGTCCGTTGTAATGAAAATCACCTATCAATGGCACATCAACATCCATGCGATCGAGTTGTTCACGTATCGCAGGCACGGCCGCAGCGGCCTCGGGGGTGTTGACCGTAATGCGCACAAGCTCGGAGCCCGCTCGCGCGAGTTCCTTAACCTGAATCGCCGTGCCAATCGCATCGGCTGTGTCCGTATTTGTCATCGACTGCACCACCACCGGCGCATTACCGCCTACAAATACCTCACGCGTGCCGTGATGAATTTTGACTTGCCGCCTTAAGCGTCGTGCCGCAGGGCCAGAG
>JAIXYM010000139.1 GCA_027490255.1 Oxalobacteraceae bacterium
ACTGATTGACGGAAAGGAGGCGTGGCACGATAAAATCGCCACATTAAATAACTGAATTTGACCTGACAGCCGCATCGATCAAATCGGGTAACTGTCAGATCAAGTCGCGATTACTACACCTGAATCGAGC
The DNA here is from genome assembly GCA_027490255.1 of Oxalobacteraceae bacterium. GTDB lineage: Bacteria > Pseudomonadota > Gammaproteobacteria > Burkholderiales > Burkholderiaceae_D > Pernthalerella. The sequence continues at coordinate 131 of JAIXYM010000139.1, forward strand.
CCCAGATTTTTGCGAGTAGCTCCATGACAAAACACCTTGGACTACTTCATACCAGAGCTCGCCACCAGGTCGCGTGACGATATGTTTATGTAGGCTTTTATTGTTAAGGCAGTGACCAACTATTTTTGCGTACAACGAACAAACTCAGATACATCAACCCCTGCAAATGCGGGCTTTTGCTCGTCCAGAGGCTGGAGAATAATAGGGATCCGACATGCCTTCAAACCCGTAGGCGTATCAATAATATAATTGCATCCATACCTATATTCGGTGCGTATAAAATCTAAATCCCGCATTCTAAATTTTAGGTTAATACTCACTGCCTCCTCATACTGCCCACTCCAAGATTTCACTTTTGCACAGTTTTCAGCGTTGTCTTCCAAACTTATATTTTTTGCCAAAGAAAATCCGAATTGCAAGGCGCAACTCATTCCAACAAGTGCTTTCAAGATATATGGTTTCATTTTTAGTGGGATCCTTATCGTAATTATCTACCGACATTCATTTACTCGTACTGGAATTGGTGCTGCCTTATAAACTGCTAACGATACCTAGGTTATCAGATTGTGGACTACGAACATATATTGTGAGCTTGGCAAATAGGTATGTAGATGTGGTTGCATTGGTAAGTATTGCGAGTAACAGTCAATCAACACAATAAAAATTTAAGGGTGCTTACCTTATGTGCGGTAGCGGATTGCGTAATAGCGGGTTCAGCCCGAGCCTTGTGCTCAATTCGGAACTCTTCCTCTAGTTCCCCATCAAACTCAGCTTCAATTTGTTGGACTCTTTTTGCGAAAATTATTGCCCCTTCCAAAAACTGATTATGGAATGAAAAAACGCACCGATGAACTTCGCGAATCGGTGAGTGATACTGATTAGCTTACTGAAGTCGAAATGCTTTCGCTCATTAAGTTTGATCTTGAACAATGTGCAGCAAATGCATTCACAAGCAATCTGGACAAGTGTCAACAATTGGAGGCTGCCTCATCCGGGTAATGATTGCTGACGATTTGAATAGCATCAAACAATAAAATCAAACCCAGTCCAAGTTTGGAGAGTCGGAGTTGGAGTCGGAATCTTCTGATATCGGTTTCGCTGGGCGAAGGAACCGTCATAAGCCCCTCGCCGCGCATGAAAGCCTCCTTGTATGCCCAGTTAGCTAACGAGGGCTTTAGTTTTTGGCCGCCCGGGGCGGAATCGAACCACCGACACAAGGATTTTCAATCCATCGCACTTAATCCTTCCTCAATGACACCCAACAAAAACCCCACCCGGGCAGCACGACTTCCAAAATCAATAAGCTCCAACACATCACAACGCCGACTTTCACGGTTACACTGTCGAAAGAAGTGTCTAAATATTCTGACAACATAAAATGTCAGTTAGTACAAACAATCTGGCGGCTTTGATGGCCAGTTAAAATAATGACAACGTGCAGCGCGGGCTGCGGTATTGGGGAAACATCGTGCGTGAGATCTTCTCTGGCACTTTGCTGATTGACATCGTGATTGCTGTCACTGTGATCGAGTGGGTGTTGCTGTCCTGGTGGCATCGCCGCACAGGACGCGGTATTCCGATGTCGGAACTGCGCGCCACGCTGTTGGCCGGGTTGTACCTGATGATGGCCTTGCGGGCCTCGATGGTGTCGGCGCCCTGGTATGTAGTGGCTTTGCTGCTGCTGGCTGCTGGCCTGTCCCATGCGGCTGACTTATGGCGGCGCTGGGGCGCCTGAATACCCTTCGGAGAATATTTTCATGAGGCTTAGTTTTCCTTTTTCAGCCATCGTCGGTCAGGACGAGATGAAGCACGCCATTCTTGTGGCGGCGGTCGATCCTGGGGTGGGCGGTGTTCTGGTTTTTGGCGACCGTGGCACAGGTAAGTCCACCGCGGTTCGTGCACTGGCCGCCCTGTTACCGAAAATGCGCGCCATGGCGAATTGTCCTTATGGTTGCGATCCTGAGCCCGGAACACCTTCATGCGAGCAGTGTGCGCCGCTCAAGGCCGAGGGGCACACAAAGAGTGTTCTCAAACCAGTACCCGTAGTCGATTTGCCTTTGGGTGCAACAGAAGATCGTGTGGTGGGCGCACTGGATCTTGAACGCGCTTTATCGCAAGGCATCAAGGCCTTCGAGCCCGGTTTGCTTGCGCGTGCCAATCGCGGATTTCTTTATATTGATGAAGTCAACTTGCTCGAAGACCATTTGGTCGATTTGCTGATCGACGTCGCTGCCTCTGGCGAAAATATGGTGGAACGTGAGGGTTTGTCGGTGCGTCATCCTGCGCGTTTCGTGCTGGTGGGCAGCGGCAATCCGGAAGAGGGCGAGTTGCGTCCACAGTTGCTGGACCGCTTTGGTCTGGCGGTCGATGTCACCACACCGACGGATCTGAAAATGCGCATCGAAGTCGTCCGACGACGCGATGCCTATGAGCGCGGGCCTGAGGCCTTCATAGAGTCTTGGCGCAAGGAAGATGAAAAGGTTCGCCGTCGCATCATTGCAGCCCGCAAAAAACTGCCTGACGTTGACGTGCCTGATCACGCACTCACGCGGGCAGCGCAACTCTGCATGGCATTGGGTACCGATGGCCTTCGTGGCGAACTTGCGCTCATGCGCGCGGCGCGCGCCTTGGCAGCTTTTGAAGGAGACGATGCGGTCAATGACTCTCATCTCAAACGCATGGCCGCACCCGCGTTGCGACACCGATTGCGACGCAACCCTCTGGACGATGCCGGTTCGGGTACGCGCGTGGCACGCGCTGTTGAAGAAGTCTTTGTCTGATGCATGCCAGTTTTTTGGCATGAATTCGCAAGCTTGAGCCCTTAAGCATGACACCAAACGCCGATCATCTTTCTGACGAAGATCAGGACAGCCTCTGGCAGCAGGCGGTGCAGGTGGCCGTTTTGATGGCGATTGATCCCGGCACATTGGGCGGCGTGCGGATACGTGCTTCAGCGGGGCCCGTGCGCGATGCTTGGCTGAATTTGCTGCGCTCACTTATGAGCCCATCGCGCTGGGTGCGCATGCCTGTTTCCATTACGGATGAGCGTTTGCTAGGTGGTCTGGATTTATCCGCGACTCTGGCATCCGGTCGTCCAGTGTTGCAGCATGGATTATTGGTGGAAGCAGACGGCGGCACACTCATACTAACCATGGCCGAGCGTTTGCCCACATCGACAGCAGCCAGGCTCACGCAGGTCATGGATGAAGGCGCAGTCGTGCTTGAGCGCGATGGTCTTGCCGAGCGAAGAGCGACACGTTTTGCTGTGGTCGCGCTCGACGAAGGATTATCCGAAGAAGAATCGCTTTCGCTAGCGCTACGCGACCGGCTGGCTTTCGAGCTCGATCTGCGACCAATTTCCCCGCGCAGAGTGAACGACGTCGACATGCAGCAGATGATGTCAGGCAGCATCGAGGACATTGTCGCTGCACGTGCTGGACTCGCTGGCATTGAGGTGCCGGATGAAGTGCTCAGAGTTTTGTGTGGCACAGCGATGGCGCTTGGTGTTGATTCAATGCGCGCATCGATCATGGCACGAGCGGTTGCGCGTGCGAGCGCAGCGCTTTTTGGTAACCAGATTGTGAGCGATGATGATGCGCGTTTGGCAGCCACGCTCGTGCTCTCGACACGCGCGACGCGCATGCCTCCTGCACCCGATCAAGAACAGGAAGAGCAGCGCGAGGAACAGCCGCCAGAAGAACTGCCAGAACAGCCAATAGAGGACGCGCCGCCCAACGACCCTGACGACGATAAGAATGATCAGGACGATCAGCAAGATGACCAAGATGACAAAACGTCGCCACCCGATCCCAGTCAAAACATAGCCATGGAAGATCGCGTGCTCGATGCTGCCAAGGCAGCGATTCCGGCAGGGTTGTTATCGCAACTGATCGCCGGTAGTTTGCAGCAGCGCGCGAGCAGCGGGAAGTCTGGTGCGATGGTCAAAGGTGGTCAGCGCGGACGACCTTCAGGATCGCGCCGTGCGCAGCCCGCGCATGGCAGCCGCTTGCATCTGATCGACACACTGCGCGCGGCAGCGCCTTGGCAAAAAATCCGTAAAGCGACGCTGGGCCCAGAGGCACAACAACGCGTGCAGGTACGCTCCGATGATTTTCATATCGCACGCATCAAACAAAAAACGGCGACAACGACTTTGTTTGTTGTTGATGCTTCCGGCTCGTCCGCCTTGCACCGCCTGGCCGAAGCCAAAGGCGCTGTTGAATTGCTGCTGGCTGATTGTTATGTCCGGCGCGATCAGGTTGCGTTGATCGCATTTCGTGGCAAGGTCGCTGAATTACTGTTGCCACCCACGCGCTCGCTTGTGCGCGCCAAGCGCAGCTTGTCAGGGCTGCCGGGCGGTGGCGGCACACCACTGGCGACGGCGATTGATACCGCAGCCAGTGTTGCCGAAGGTCTGCGTCGTCGCGGACAGTCGCCGGTCGTGGTCCTGCTCACCGATGGGCGCGCCAACGTCGCGCGCGATGGCAGCGGCGGACGCGAGCGTGCCCAATCTGAAGCCACCCAGGCAGCACGTCAGCTCGCTGCCTTGCAAGTCCCGTTGTTGTTCATTGATACCTCACCCAAACCGCAGGAGGCCGCGGCTCAGCTGGCCGGCGCCATGCGCGCGCGTTACATCCCATTGCCGCATGCCGGTGCTGCAGCGGTATCACTGGCGGTGCGTGCAGCGACGCAAAACGGAGCGCCTTAATTTGGGCGATCGTTTGCAATGGGAAATCGATGGGCGCGATTGGCCTAATCGCAACAACAGTCGTTTTGTGAATGCTGCAGGTCTGCGATGGCATGTGCAGCAATTCGGTCCCGCGCCTGATGATGCGCCGGTGATTGTGCTGTTGCATGGTACGGGCTCATCTTCGCATTCGTGGCGTGATGTAGCGCCTTTGCTCGCGAAACGTTTCAGCGTGATCGTCATGGATTTGCCCGGTCACGCGTTTACTACGATGCCACCGAACGCCGAGCAATCCCTGCCAGGGATGGCGCGCAATGTTGCAGCATTACTGCATGAGCTGAAGATTTCGCCCACCCTTATTACTGGACACTCAGCCGGCGCCGCCGTGGCGGCACGCATGATTCTTGATCAGTCGATTTCACCCGCGGCGTTGGTTAGTCTTAATGGGGCTTTCATTGCGTTTGGTGGTTTGGCCGGACAGTTTTTTTCACCGGTGGCGCGTTTCCTTGCAGCGGGTTCGATCGCCTCACGCTTTTTTGCCTGGCAGGCGAAAGATGCTGCGATTGTTCAGAAACTCATTCGCGGCACGGGTTCAACGCTCGATGAAGTGGGTGTTGATTTTTATGCCCGCGTAGTCAGCAGTCCCGCCCATGTGTCTGCCGCACTGGCAATGATGGCGCACTGGGATCTGGAACCATTGGAGCGCGCACTACCCCGACTGACATTGCCAGTATGGATGGTGGCTGCTGAAAACGACGCGACGGTGCCCGCTTCACAGGCGGCGCTGGTAGCGCGCCGTTTGTCACAGTCACGACAAGTGCTTTGGCCCATGCTCGGACATCTGGCCCATGAAGAAAGCCCGGCGCAGTGCGCAGCCTTGCTCATGAGTGTCGTGGATGAGGTTTTACAGAAGTAGTCAGAATACGCTTAGTGCGTCGGACGTCGCCAGACACCAGACACCAGACACCGGTTTGCATTGGTATCTGGCGCACGATGCCGTCTTTCATTGATCCGCTAACCTATTGCCCGTCACATCTTGCGCAACAAGAATCCTCCAATGGCAGCGGGCCCTTGATTCGCGCTTTGCAGCTGAAAATTCCCGCCCATTTCTGCTGGCCCTGTACCGCTGCCGCCATCGCTCACCGGACCGAAGAAACGTCCACCGATACCGCCATTGAGCGTGGTGTTGCCTGCGCTACCGAAAAAATAATTGGCGAGTTGGCCGCTGCTCAATGCCGTGCTTGCCGTGAGCGTCAGCGGCAGGGGATCCATTAGTCCTTCGTCGATGCGCGTGCCACTGAATGTAAGTACGACCGTGCGGTTGCCAAAATCGACGGTTGCTTCTACCTCGCCAAAAAGCGGATGTGAATCCTGCGCTTGCAGGTAGCTGAACCAGCCATAAATCCGCCCGCGATAACGCACCACACCGCTGGCCGGTACTTGTGCCGACGGCGTCACCTGACCGAAGGCCATCAGACCGCGTCGCATCTTGTTGTGCTCGTCACTGCCACCCCATTCGTTAATCAGAACGGTGTCTTGCGTGATCCACGCGCCTAGATTGGCATGCGCGTAGGACCAATGAAGGAAATCACGGTAACCCTTGAATCCGGGGTAAGGCACGCCGACGCCGTCAGCCCAAGGCAGCAGAACCAATTGGCCATTGGCATCTACGCCATAGCCTGCTTGCGTCGCACCGTCTTCGTGAAGTCGCGTGGCTTGTGCGCTATCGGGTGTGCTGCCGCCGCTGCGCCAGTCCCCCAGCCGTGCTGACAGGCCTTGAGTTTCTACGCTGGGGCAGCCCTGATTGTTGCTCGGGCAGCGCACCGGTTCGGTACGCGGAAAGTAAACATTGTTGGCGTAATTGGCCTGCGTGCCGTTAGCCCCTTTGGTGCCGAAGTCGAAAAAACTCCGATCGGTGGCGGCGGGTAGCGGCTGAAGGACGGCCAGTCCGTTGGTGTCGAGTTGCACTCGTCCCTGACGAGTTTCAAAGGTTTCGATGATCTGTGGGCGTTCGGTTCTGCCGTCCCACGATAAACCCAGATTCGACAACAGCAGGGTGACGGATGCCAGTCGGCCATCGGTAGCTTTGCTGACGCGCAGATCGACCGTACCGCCGGTGGCCGGTCTGAGTCCGTAAGCTATTTGTGGCGCCGGGTTGGGCGTGAGTAAGTCATTGGTCGATGTCCCGTACACCTGCACCCCGAAGTCGGTAACGCCGATGCCTTGATCCGTGCGCAAAATCGTCGTGCCAGTGCACTCGGTGCCGCTGCCGGGGCAAGCGGTCGTCGTCGTGACCGCTTGCGTGCTCGTGCCAGTTTGCTGGGGCGATACCGTTCCGGTCTGACCGGTGCTTCCGCTATCACTGCCGCCGCAGCCGCTCAGCAATGACAACCCCGCAAGCAGCACCGCAATGGTGCCGCGTTGGCCCAAAAATCTCATGATGAACTCCCCTGTGTTGTTTCTGGTGGTGCGCGCATCGCGAGCGCGACGAATGACGGCTGCGATGGGCAAACCAAAACATAGGGCAGCGTGAAAGCAGCCTCTTGAGGGCCGACAAGATTGCCTTTCAAGCAGATGCCGGCCGGCGTCGGGACTTGGTCAGGGACAAGCGCGGAGCCTAGATTGTGCGCGAGTCGGCATTTGTCAATTAAACTTGACATATATAACTGACAGGCATAACTTACACCCAACAACGGCTAGGCAGGCCGCATAGGAGACAGCATGGACAATTCCGAGCTTATTGAAGCGGCCCTGGAGGCCGCAATTGCAGCCCAAGAAGCCCCGGAAGGGCCGCCGCGGTTGGCCGCCGCCATTCGCCATTCGGTATTTCCGGGTGGCGCGCGGATTCGCCCCCACCTGACCTTAGCGGTTGCCCAAGCCTGTGGCGCCGACGATGTCAGTTTGGCGGCAGCTGCCGGCGCGGCCATTGAGTTGATGCACTGTGCGTCACTGGTTCATGATGATTTGCCCTGTTTTGACAATGCGACCACGCGCCGGGGCCGTCCTTCCGTCTTTGGTGCCTATGGCGAGCGGCTGGCTGTGCTGGCCGGTGATGCGCTGATCGTGACCGCTTTCCAAAGTCTTGCCGTGGCTGCCTCGAAAAATCCGGATCGCATGGGTCCGTTGATGGGTACAGTGGCCGCCGGCGTTGCTGCGCCCTCGGGCATTGTCGCTGGTCAGGCTTGGGAGTGTGAGCCTCGAGTGGCGCTCACCGCCTACCAGCGTGCAAAGACAGGGGCCTTGTTTGTAGCAGCCACGGTCGCTGGCGCTCAGGCTGCGGGTGCCGCATCGGCACCCTGGCGCGCGCTCGGTGAATGGCTAGGCGAGGCGTACCAGGTCGCTGACGATATTCGCGATGTGGCAATGGATTCCGAGCAGCTGGGCAAGCCGGGTGGACAAGACGCCGCCCTGGGTCGCCCCAGCTCGGCAGCCGAGCTGGGCCTTTCGGGCGCCATTCAGTATTTTGATCAGCTGATTGCCTATGCCAGCGCCTCCATTCCAAGCTGCCGCGGTTCAGCGCAGCTGCGCACATTGGTGCGTCAGGAATCCCGCCGACTGGTGCCCGTTGAGCTCACGCGCAAGCTGGTGCCCAGCGTTACCCGCATTTCAGCCTAGCGATGACGACAGCTGCGCTCTCCTGGTCAGACTGGCTGCTCGGTTGGCGCGACCGCCTGCTGGCCAATCCTGCGTTTCATCGTTTCGCGTCTGGCTTCCTGCTTACGCGCCCGATCGCCCATCGCCACGCGCGCGAAGTATTCGATCTGGTCGCGGGCTTTGTTTATTCCCAAGTGCTGGCTGCCTGTGTACAGCTCGACCTCTTTAAAAAACTCGCACAGGGACCGCAAAGCATCAGTGCGCTGGCGCGCCAATTTGATATGTCGATTGAGGCCGCGGAGCGCTTGTTGGCGGCGGCGCAGTCCCTTCGGCTGGTCGAAAAACGCGGCCTGACGCCAGCCGGTGAGCAGCGCTATGGCCTAGGCATGCTCGGTGCCCCGTTGGTTGATAACGAAGCAGTGATCGCCATGGTCCGTCATCACGCCACGCTCTATGCCGATCTGACCGATCCGGTGGCGCTGCTGCGCGGCCGGGTGCGGCCTTCACTCTCTGAGTATTACCCCTACACCGCAGACGCAGCCAAGGCCCATGCCGCTGAGATCGCTCCGGAAAAAGTCGCTAATTATTCTGCGCTGATGTCGGCTTCACAGCCGCTGGTGGCGGCTGAAATTCTCGATGCTTTCTCATTTGCCCCACATCGTCATTTGCTGGATGTGGGTGGCGGCGAGGGTCGCTTCCTGGTCAGCGTTGCCGAGCGCGCGCCGCATCTGAAACTGACGCTGTTTGATTTGCCGCCCGTGGCGGCCAATGCCCGCGCGCGTTTCCAGAACGCTGGGATTGCTGATCGTGCCCAAGCCGTCGGCGGGAATTTTCTGGCTGAGGCGTTGCCGACCGGCGCCGACATCGTCTCCTTGGTTCGCATCATTCATGACCATGATGATGAGCGCGCGCTGACGATTCTGAAGGCCATTCGAAGTGCGCTTCCAACCGGCGGCACTCTCGTACTGGCTGAGCCCATGTCGGGCACCCCGGGTGCCGAAGCCATGGGCGATGCCTACTTCGGCTTCTATTTGCTGGCTATGGGCCGCGGGCAAGCCCGCACCGCCGAACAGCTGAGCGCGCTGCTGCGATCTTCCGGTTTTGACAACATCCGGCTCTTGCCCACTCGAATACCGCTTCAGGTCAGGTTACTGACCGCTCGGGCTGTCTAAGCCCATAAATGTAAATATTACTTGACACAATTAAGCGTCAGCATAAAATGACACAATACCCCTAAAGGCTCTGCCTACTTGGGGGGCAAGCGAGACGACCCGAGAAGAGGTCGTTCCCAACATATAACGCCGGGTTTTCCATGAATAGCCTGCAACGAGACAAAAACTCGCAAAGCGGTTGCCCAAGGGGTGCGGCATGAATGCGCACGCCGTCGTCGTCGAGGAACCCAATCAGTTGCGTGTGCGCGAGCTAGCGCTCGTTGAACCCACTGAGAACGATCTGGTCGTCGATATCTGTTGGAGTGGCATTTCCACGGGAACTGAAAAATTGCTCTGGTCGGGCCGCATGCCGATGTTTCCTGGCATGGGCTATCCACTCGTACCCGGCTATGAGTCTGTCGGGCGCGTTGCGCACGCAGGACGCAGTACGAAATTCGAGATAGGTGAAATGGTCTTCGTGCCAGGTGCCGCCTGTTTTGGTGAGGTAAAGGGTTTGTTCGGTGGTGCCGCATCGCGCGTGGTGATTCCTGCCCTGCGCGCCATGCGTATCTCTGAGGAATTGGGCGAGCGCGGCACGCTGTTTGCGCTGGCAGCGACTGCCTACCATGCCTATCCATCGCCGATCGAGAGTCTGCCTGAGCTCATCATTGGTCATGGTGTGCTGGGGCGCATGATTGCGCGACTGGCCGTGATCGCCGGGGGTAAACCCGTTGTCTGGGATACCAACCCCGACCGCCGGGGTGGCGCCATGGGTTATGAAGTGATTGATCCTTCGGAAGACAAGAACTCGAAATATCGCAATATTTGTGACGTCAGTGGCGATCCCAAAATCCTTGATTCACTGATAGCGCGCGGCGCTGCCGGATGTGAAATCGTGCTCGCCGGTTTTTACGACCAGCCCCTGTCGTTCTCATTCGCGCCCGCCTTTCTGCGCGAAGCAAAAATTCGCGTTGCCGCCCAATGGAAGCCAGCTGATCTGGTCACCGTCCGTGATCTCGCGGAATCGGGTCGATTGTCGCTGGATGACCTGATTACCCACCGTAGTACCCCCGATAACGCCGATGCCGCTTACCGAACTGCATTCAGCGACCCCACGTGCTTAAAGATGATCCTCGATTGGAGACAAGCGAAATGAGCAAGCCACAAGACCACCAGGCTGCACCTGTGCATTTCATGCAAAAAGAGCGTCTGCGCGCCGAGGCTGCTATCGATCCGGATCCGGCGCCGACCGGTGAGCCGACCAAAGAAACTCAGATCATCGCCATTTACGGCAAGGGTGGTATCGGCAAGAGCTTCACGCTCGCCAATCTCTCTTACATGATGGCGCAGCAGGGCAAGAAAGTTTTGCTGATTGGTTGTGATCCAAAAAGCGATACGACCTCGTTGCTGTTCGGCGGCAAAGCCTGCCCGACCATCATTGAAACTTCATCAAAGAAAAAACTCGCCGGCGAGCCCGTATCGATCGGCGATGTCTGCTTCAAGCGCGATGGCGTCTATGCGATGGAACTTGGCGGACCGGAAGTTGGTCGCGGCTGTGGTGGTCGCGGCATCATTCACGGCTTCGAGTTGCTTGAAAAACTGGGCTTCCATGAGTGGGGCTTTGATTACGTCTTGCTCGATTTCCTCGGCGATGTGGTGTGCGGTGGTTTTGGTTTGCCGATCGCACGCGATATGTGTCAGAAGGTGATTGTGGTTGGTAGTAATGATTTGCAGTCGCTGTACGTCGCGAATAACGTTTGCTCAGCAGTGGAATATTTCCGCAAGCTCGGCGGCAATGTCGGCGTGGCCGGCATGGTCATCAACAAGGATGACGGCACCGGCGAAGCGCAAGCGTTTGCCAAACATGCCGGCATACCGGTGCTCTCCGCGATTCCTGCGAATGAAGATATCCGCCGCAAGAGCGCCAGCTACGAAATCATCGGCCGTCCCGAAAGTCAGTGGGGCGCGCTGTTTGCCGAACTCGCACAAAACGTCGCTGATGCACCGCCAGTACGACCCAAGCCGATGTCGCAAGACGAATTGCTTGGATTGTTCTCTGCCGAGCACACCGGTCGTGATGTCGTCCTTGAACCTGCCACCGTTGCAGACATGGTGGGCAAGAGCGAGACCATCAAGAAAACCCTCGAAGTTGTGTACGACGAAGTCTAAGGACAAGCGCCATGAGCCATCCTGTGATTCCGATTGTTGCCAACCCTGAAGCCCTTAAGGCGGATGGTCTCGGCTGCCACTCCGGCAAAGATCAGCTGGATGCCGCTGCACGTGCAGCAGGCAAGAGTGAAACACTGGATCAGTACGCACAAGATTATCCGAAAGGGCCGCATGATCAGCCGCAGAGCATGTGCCCTGCGTTCGGTTCCTTGCGTGTTGGTTTGCGCATGCGTCGTACGGCGACCATTCTCTCGGGCTCGGCTTGCTGCGTTTACGGACTGACCTTCACTTCGCATTTTTATGGCGCACGCAGAAGCGTGGGCTACGTACCTTTCGATTCCGAATCGCTCGTCACAGGCAAACTGTTCGAAGACATTCGCGACGCAGTACACAAAGAAGCCAATCCGGATTTGTATGACGCCATCGTCATCATCAATCTCTGCGTTCCAACAGCCAGCGGTGTGCCGCTGCAAATCCTACCCAAAGAAATCAACGGTGTTCGCATCATCGGTATTGATGTACCCGGATTTGGTGTGCCAACGCACGCCGAAGCCAAAGACGTACTCGCCGGTGCAATGCTGCGTTATGCGCGCAACGAAGCCGGTGCCGGTCCGGTTGCCGCGCCTCGCAACGGCAAGAGCGATAAACCCACGATCACACTGATCGGCGAAATGTTCCCGGCTGATCCGGTCACCATCGGGATGATGCTCGAGCCCATGGGCTTGGCTGCTGGTCCTGTGGTGCCGACACGCGAGTGGCGCGAACTCTATGCCGCACTGGATTGCGCTGCTGTCGCTGCGATTCATCCTTTCTATACGGCGAGCGTGCGTGAATTTGAAGCGGCAGGTCGTCAAGTGATTGGCTCGGCACCTGTTGGTCATGATGGCACCGAAGCCTGGCTGCAAGCGATAGGCAATAGCTGCAATATCGGTCAGGCACAAATTGATGCAGCAAAAAATCGCATGTTGCCCGCAGTACGTGCTGCACTCGCAGCCAAGCCGGTCAAAGGTCGCATCACACTGTCGGGTTATGAAGGTTCCGAACTGCTGGTCGCACGTCTGCTGGTCGAGAGTGGCGCCGATCTGCGTTATGTCGGCACTGCCTGCCCGAAAACTATCCATAGCGCAGCCGATCTGGAATGGCTCAATGCGCGCGGCGTGCATGTGCAATATCGCGCGTCGCTGGAACAAGACATCGCAGCAGTGCATGAATTCAAACCGGATCTCGCGATTGGCACCACACCCGTGGTGCAGGCCGCGAAAGAAATGTCGATTCCCGGCCTGTATTTCACCAACCTGATATCCGCGCGTCCTTTGATGGGCCCTGCGGGAGCTGGCTCGCTCGCCGCGGTGGTGAATGCCGCGATTGGTAACAAAGCCCGCATGGATGACATGAAATCTTTCTTTGGCGGTACCGGCATAGGCGACAGCGCCGGTGTCTGGGAAGGCAAGCCGCAAGAACGCCCCGAGTTTCGCACCGAGACGCGTCGCCGCCTTGAAAAGGCAGCGAAGAAGCGCAAAGCCGAGGAGATGATCTGATGTACGTCATCGACCACGACAGAGCAGGCGGTTATTGGGGCGCGGTGTATGTATTCACCGCGATCAAAGGATTGCAAGTCATTATCGACGGCCCGGTTGGTTGCGAAAACCTGCCGGTGACTTCCGTTCTGCATTACAGCGATGCCTTGCCACCGCATGAACTACCGATCGTGGTTACCGGTCTGGCGGAAGAACAACTCGGTCGCGAAGGCACCGAAGGTTCGATGAAGCGTGCGCATGCAACGCTGGATCCGGATTTGCCCGCTGTTGTCGTCACCGGCTCAATTGCCGAAATGATCGGTGGTGGTGTCACACCTGAAGGCACCAACATCCTGCGCTTTTTGCCGCGCACGATTGATGAAGACCAGTGGCAGTGCGCCAACCGCGCGATGCTTTGGCTATGGAATGAATACGGCATGCGTCATGTGCCGGCTCGCAAACCTTTTGCCGAGCGTGCACCGGACGAAAAACCGCGCGTCAATATCATCGGCCCCAGCTACGGCACTTTCAACATGCCCAGCGACTTGGCCGAGATTCGTCGTCTAGTTCAAGGCATCGGTGCTGAAGTCAACATGGTTTTCCCGCTCGGTAGTCACCTCGCCGATGTATCGCGTTTGGTCGAAGCCGATGTGAACATTTGTATGTACCGCGAGTTCGGTCGCTTGTTGTGTGAGGCGTTGGATCGGCCTTATTTGCAGGCGCCGATTGGCCTGCACAGCACCACCAAATTTTTACGCAAGCTGGGTGAGTTGCTTAATCTCGATCCCGAGCCCTTCATCGAGCGTGAGAAGCACACAACCATCAAGCCTGTCTGGGATCTGTGGCGCTCAGTGACACAGGATTTTTTTGGTACCGCCACCTTTGCCGTGGTAGCCAATGAAACCTATGCGCGCGGGCTAAGACATTTCCTTGAAGATGAAATGGGCCTGCCCTGCAATTTTGCCGTCGCGCGCAAGCCGGGCGAAAAAACCGATAACGAAACCGTGCGTCAACTGGTGCGTGAAAAACCGCCGCTGATCATGTACGGCAGCTACAACGAGCGTATGTATCTGGCCGAAGCCGGTGGCTCGTCGCCAATGAAGCCGTCCTTCATACCCGCGTCGTTTCCCGGCGCGATCATTCGTCGTCATACCGGTACACCCTTCATGGGCTACGCGGGTGCGACTTATCTGATTCAGGAATTTTGCAACTGCCTCTTTGATGCGCTGTTTCACATCCTGCCGCTGGGCACCGACATGGACAAGGTCGACGCAACGCTGGCAAAGAGCGATCAAAACACCGCGTGGGATGACGATGCACGCGATCTGTTGAATGACATGGTTGCTGCCGAGCCGGTACTGGTTCAGATCTCAGTGGCCAAACGTTTGCGAGACCGCGCCGAGCGCGATGCGCGACGTGCTGGTGAAGACAGTGTTTCTGTGCAGAGAGTTGCGCAAGCGCGTGATGCGATGCGCGTTGGCGAGCCAGCGTGATTTCGCAGAATCGCATGAAAAGAATGTCGTGGCAGTTCGCCGCGGACGCCCGGGGTTGCGGGGCTTTACGCACCAATAGCTGCAAAGCTAATTTGAAGGAGCGTACTCATGGCTGAAAGGAAAAGCATCTCCGGGATGACCGATGAGGAGGCTCAGGAATTCCATGCGTATTACATGCAAGGCATGGTGGGTTTCACGGCAGTCGCTGTGATCGCTCACATCCTCGTATGGGCATGGCGTCCCTGGATCACCTGATCTCGGATAGACGATAACTAAGGAATACTGCTATGGCACATACACATCTGAACACCGAGAAGCACCTGAAAGATCACAACCTGACCTTCTTGATGGTTTTCGCGTTGGGCTTTCTGATCGTTTTAAGCATCGCCATCGTCGGCACATTGACGGGCATGCCTTGGCGAAGTTGGTTACCTGGCGCGGAAAGTTGTAAATCGCTGTTCGGTGGCGTACAGGCCGCAGTGTATTCATTCATGTCACACACACTATAGGAGTAGGAACCATGTGGAGAATATGGCGCCTTTACGATCCTCTCAGAGCCATGGTGGTTCAAGGGATCTTCTTGTTCGGACTCGCAGCGATGATTCATCTCATTCTGCTTTCGACGAACAAATTCAACTGGCTCGATGGAGTAAAAGCGGCACCGACGGCGCAAAACGCACCGATGCCTGGACCATCGTCCTAAATCCACTTTCACAGTGGTGGGGCAGGCAGGTACGGCGAAATGCCGTTGCAGCCTGCCCTCAATACAGAATTTACCGGGGATGACTGTGTGCATTCCTGCAGGAGGGCTCGATAATGGCCATGCTGAGTTTTGAAAAAAAATATCGTGTACGTGGAGGCACCCTGATAGGGGGTGATCTCTTCGATTTCTGGATCGGTCCCTTTTATGTGGGCTTTTTCGGTGTCACCACAATCTTCTTCTCCTTCCTCGGAACGGCGTTGATTCTCTGGGGTGCATCGCAGGGCCCAACATGGAATATCTGGCAGATTAATATCGCGCCGCCGGATCTCAAGTACGGCTTACGTATGGCACCCTTGATGGAGGGCGGCCTGTGGCAGCTCATCACGGTCTGCGCAATCGGCGCCTTCGGCTCCTGGGCGATGCGCGAAGTCGAAATTTGTCGCAAGCTCGGTATGGGCTATCACGTACCAGCTGCCTTCTCAGTCGCGATATTTGCCTACGTCACACTTGAAGTCATTCGCCCCATCCTCATGGGTGGCTGGGGTCATGCCTTCCCTTACGGTATTTTTAGTCACCTCGACTGGGTATCGAACGTCGGCTACCAGTATCTGCACTTCCACTACAACCCAGCTCACATGCTGGCAATTACCTTCTTCTTCACGACGACGCTTGCCTTGTCGATGCACGGCGGTTTGGTGCTCTCGTCGACCAACCCAGGCAAGGGCGAAGTGGTTAAAACGCCGGAACATGAAGATACCTATTTCCGTGATTTGGTCGGTTACTCGGTCGGTACGCTAGGCATTCACCGACTCGGTTTATTCCTTGCTCTTGCAGCGGTGTTGTTCTCCGCACTATGTATTGTGATATCGGGGCCGTTCTGGAGCCGTGGATGGCCGGAATGGTGGAACTGGTGGCTGAACATGCCCATCTGGAACCGATAAAGAAAGCGACAGGAGACCACGATGGCTGACTATCAAAATCTTTTTACGACCGTGCAGGTTGCCGGCCCCGTGCATCACGGGGTTGAACTGCACGATTCGCTGAGCCCGCGCACGGGCAAACCTTTCCTGCTGCATCTCGCAGGGCGCCTCGGCAATGCGCAGATCGGTCCGATTTATCTGGGCGGACTGGGCATCATGTCGCTGATGTTCGGCCTTGCCGCCTTCACGATCATTGGCATGAACATGCTGGCCTCGGTGAACTGGGATCCGATTCAATTCATTCGTCAGTTGTTCTGGCTGGCACTGGAGCCACCGGCACCGGGTAACGGCCTCGGTTTGGCACCGCTGAATCAGGGTGGATGGTGGCAGATCGCTGGTCTCTCGCTGACGATCTCGATTCTTCTGTGGTGGGCGAATGTGTATCGCCGCGCACGCGCACTCAAAATGGGTACACATATCGCGTGGGCCTTTGCTGCAGCGATCTGGCTGTTCCTTGTGCTGGGTCTGTTCCGTCCGGTGCTGATGGGCTCCTGGGGTGAGGCGGTACCGTTTGGTATCTTCCCGCACCTCGATTGGACGGCGGCGTTCTCTCTGCGCTACGGCAATCTGTTCTACAACCCTTTCCATGCGCTCTCGATTGCTTTCCTGTATGGCTCGGCACTGCTGTTTGCCATGCATGGTGCAACAATTCTTGCGGTGGGACGTTACGGCGGCGAGCGCGAGATCGAACAGATCATCGATCGCGGTACCGCGACTGAACGCGCTGCATTGTTCTGGCGCTGGACCATGGGCTTCAACGCCACGATGGAATCTATTCACCGCTGGGCATGGTGGTTTGCGGTGCTGTGCCCGCTTACTGGCGGCATCGGCATCCTTCTGACAGGTACTGTGGTTGATAACTGGTATCTGTGGGCAGTCAAACACGGCGTCGCGCCACCCTATCCGCAGGTGTGGGGTCCTGTCATTGATCCGGCCACGCTGCAGGGAGTAAAACCATGATCCACAGAATCTTTCAACTCATGATCATGCTCACCTTGGGCATGATGCTGACAGCCTGCAAAGACCCACCCATAGAGCGTCTGCCGATGGATAGCGTTCAGCACGGCTATCGCGGTACGGGCATGGTGCAGGTGTATAACCCGCGCACCGTTGCCAGTCAGGATGCGCTGAATACTGCACCACCCTCAACGCCACCGCTACCCGATAGCGGACCAAGGGCCAAAGAGGTTTATAAAAATGTGCAAGTACTGGGTGATATGTCTGCGGGCCAGTTCATCGGACTGATGACATCGATGACTACCTGGGTGGCCCCGAAGGACGGTTGTGCGTACTGCCACAATGTTCAAAATCTCGCTGACGATTCGAAATACACCAAGGTCGTTGCGCGCAAGATGATCGAGATGACACGCCATATCAACAGCAACTGGAAAAATCACGTCGCTGAAACGGGCGTGACCTGCTACACCTGCCATCGCGGCAATCCTGTGCCAACGCAAGTCTGGTTCACACCGCTGGAACAGAACAAAGGTGCAGATTTTATTGGCGATCGGGCTGGTCAGAACACGCCCGGCAAGCTGGTGAATATGTCGTCATTGCCAACCGATCCGCTGACACCGTATCTGCTGGAGGACAAGCAGATTCGCGTCAATGGTCCAACGCCTCTGCCATCCGGTAATCGTAGCTCCACCAAGCAGGCGGAGTGGACCTATGGCCTGATGACGCATATGTCGAATTCTCTCGGAGTCAACTGTACCTACTGCCACAACACGCGTTCGTTCCAAAGCTGGGAAGGCAGTCCGCCACAGCGCATCACCGCTTACCACGGTATTCGCATGGCGCGTGACGTGAACCTTGATTACATGGTGCCGCTGACCGACACCTTCCCGGTCAACCGCAAAGGTCCGGGTGGTGATGTGGCCAAAGTCAGTTGTGCCACCTGTCACCAGGGCGCGTACAAACCACTGTATGGCTACCCTATGCTCAAAGACCATCCGTATTTGGCGGGTCCGGGTAAGAGTGCCGCTGCACCGAAGGACGAAGTCGTGAAAACTGCAGCAAAGTAAACGCATCAGGGATCCCGGCGCAAGCCGGGATCTGTATCTCCGTCCTCCGGCCACCTTGCGGTGGTCAGTAGATAGCCACCCGCCAGCCATCCGGCAGCAGCAACCGAAGCGGAGTCTTCCGTGACAACAGGCCGACTCGTCAGCAAGCAACTCAAGGGCCGTACGGCGAGTGACGCGGCTTCATCTGGCGTATCTTCATCCGACATATCTTCATCGATCTCTTCGAGCACCGATCAGCAAACTACTCCGTTGCATGGCATCGTGGTCGTCCTGCTTGCCAAGCTACAGCGCGCGCACTGGCAATGGGGCTGGCAGCGCATTGCATTTGGCAGCTGGTGGCCCAATACCACCCCCGGACTTCGATTCATCAAGACGCTCGGTAGTGGCAAGGACGGTGGTTTTGGTCTGATGCCCAGCCTCTCGCATCAGGGCATGTTCTGTGTATTCGACAGCGAAACCGAGGCCAATGATTTCGTCAATACCTCTGCACTGATCGCGCGTTATCGCGAACGTAGCGAAGAACTTTTTATTGCCACACTCAGGCCCGCCAGTGCACGCGGCAGCTGGGATGGCACGACACTCGCCAGCGGCGAGGGCTTGCCCGCCGACGCCATGCTCGCCACGCTCACTCGTGCCTCGATACGTCCACGTGCAGCAGCACAATTCTGGCGCCATGCACCAGCGGCGCAAGACAGTCTTGCCGATGCACCCGGTTGCCTACTGGCTGCCGGATTGGGTGAAGCACCGATACTGCGACAAGCCACATTCAGTCTTTGGCAAAGTACCGCGGCCATGGACGCCTATGCGCGCACGGGTGCGCATCGCGATGCCATTAGCGCAGCATGGAAACACCAGTTCTTTTCCGAATCTATGTTTGTCCGATTCCAGCCACTCTCGCTGCAAGGTCAATGGAAAGGGCAATCTTTTGACTAGCGCGCTACATGAGCATCGCGTTGTCGTGGTGGGCGCAGGCGTCGCCGGCTTGGTCGCGGCCTTGCAGCTCGCGCAGCGCCATATGCAGGTCACCCTAATCGAAGCGGCGGAGCAACCTGGCGGCAAGATGCGACAACTGATGGTGGACGGCGCGCCCATCGATAGCGGCCCAACCGTCTTCACCATGCGTTGGATTTTCGAGCAGATCTACGCGAATGCGGGTACCCGACTCGAAGATGAACTCAAACTTACGTCTTTGCCCGTGCTCGCACGTCACGCTTGGAGCGAGAACGAACGCATGGATCTGTTTGCCGATCCCGGACGTTCGCGTGACGCCATCGCACGCCTTGCTGGCCCCGCAGAAGCAGCGCGATTCGTACAGTTCTGCAAGCAGGCACGCGAGGTGTATGACAGCCTCGAAGGTCCGTTCATTCGTTCGCAATCACCGACCCTGGCCAGCATGGCGGGCGATCTCGGTCTGCGCGGACTGGCAGTACTGGCATCACTCGGGCCCATGAGTAATCTATGGGATGCGCTGCGCCAGCATTTTCATGATGTACGACTGCAGCAATTGTTTGCGCGTTATGCGACCTATTGCGGTTCGTCCCCTTGGCAGGCACCCGCAACGCTGATGCTGATCACGCAAGTCGAGTTGGATGGCGTCTGGTCGGTCGAGGGCGGTATGCATACGTTGGCCAGATCACTCGCATCGCTTGCAGAAAAAAGTGGTGTCACCATTCGTTATGCATCACCGTGTACCGAAATTCTCACCGAAAGAAATAAAGTGTCCGGCGTACGTCTTGGCAGCGGAGAAGTCCTGCCCGCCGACAGCGTGGTTTTCAATGGCGACGCATCCGCACTCACCCAGGGTTTGCTCGGTGGAGGGGTGAGGCGAGCAGCCCCCCGACTGTCGGCAAGCAAGCGTTCCTTATCGGCGCTTACCTGGAGCGTACACGCAGCCACTGAAGGATTTCCGCTCGATCGACACAATGTGTTTTTTCAACCGGACTATGCGCGTGAATTCAGCGATATTTTTTCGCGCGCGCGTCTGCCCCAGACACCTACCGTCTACGTGTGCGCACAGGACCGTGGCAGCGACGCTGCTGCACCGGAACGCGATCGCCTGCTGGTACTCGTCAATGCGCCCGCCGAGGGCAGCCGCACGCTTACTGAATCGGAGATTGATGCATGCGAAACCCATTCCTTTTCCCTGTTGACGCGCTACGGCCTGAAGGTACATCGCACGTTGGAGAACACGCAGCGGACATCGCCGGCGGAATTTCACCGTCTCTTTCCGGGCAGCGCCGGCGCTCTGTACGGCATGGCGACCCATGGATGGATGTCGGCTTTCGCCAGATCGGGAGCGAAGACCCCGCTGCCGGGACTCTACCTCGCGGGTGGGACCGTGCATCCGGGACCGGGCGTGCCGATGGCGGCTATGTCGGGCCAACTGGCGGCCGCCACCCTGATGGCTCACCTCGATTCGACCAGCCGGTCCCGTCGGGTGGTTATCTCTGGTGGTACATCGATGCGCTCAGTGACGACGGCAACTACGGTCTGACCATCATCGCTTTTGTTGGCAGCGTATTCTCGCCGTACTATCGCGCCGCGTTGAAGCGTGGCGCAGCGAATCCAGAAAACTATTGCTCGCTCAATGTCGCCCTGTATGGCCGCAACCCTCGCTGGACCATGACCGAGCGTGGCCGTAACCGCATTGCGCGCGATGCCTCCAGTTTTACGATCGGACCTAGCAGCCTGCACTGGCATCGTGATCATCTGGAAATTGATATCCATGAAATCGGCATGCCCTTGCCCTTGCCTGTACGCGGCAAGGTACGTGTTTACCCTTCATCGTTGTCGACGTTCAGTACCGCGCTTGATGACCAAGGACGTCATCGCTGGGGCCCGCTGGCCGCTTGCGCGCGTGTGGAAGTTGAGATGAACAAGCCCTCGCAGCGATGGAGCGGCCATGGCTATCTCGATTCGAATGAAGGTGATGAACCTGTCAGCGAACCTTTTCGTGAATGGGACTGGTCGCGCGCTTTGCTCTCGGATGGCTCGGCCGCGGTGATCTATGACGTGCAGCAAAAGCAGGGAAAAGATCGTCTGCTCGGCCTTCGTTTTTCACCCAACGGACACATAGAAGAATTTGCACCGCCACCGCGCCACTCACTCGAACTGACTCGCTGGCGAATTCCGCGCCGCATGCGCAGCGAAGGCGATGCGCCGGTGCGTGTGATTGATATGCTCGAAGATACGCCGTTCTACGAGCGTTCAGTACTCAAGAGTAGTTTGTTCGGTGAAGATGTGATCAGCGTGCACGAGACATTGAATGTCCCGCGTCTGGTGTCACCTGTCGTGCAGTACATGCTGCCTTTCAGGATGCCGCGGCGGGCATGATGCGGCGGGCATGATACGGCGGGCATGATACGGCAGGCATGATGCGACGATGATCTGGTCAGACCTGCCGTCCCGGCGTTGACAGCCGTTCAAACAAATCAATCACCCATTCGCAGCGCTCATCAAAACTCTTTGGCGTGATGCCATTGATCTTGCGTTCGCCGGCCAGTGCGCACGCATCCACCAAAAATTGAACCGCCGGGAGTGGTGCTTCGGACCCGCAGCGGGTAGGTAATTGCGCACGGGCCTTGGCGATGCACAGCAAGGTAAGTTTGCGTGTGTTGCCGACGACGGCTCGCCCGTCGATGGAATTCATTTGGCGTTCAGCGATGACTCGGCCGATTTCTGCATAAATCGTTGAGGCCGCAAGAATGGCGCCTCGGCAGTCGCGCGGTAGGGCGGCGATGCCGCTGGAGCCCCGTTGATAAAGGCGATCCGCTTCGAGCAGCAAACGACCGACCACATCGCCCAGTGCCGGTGTGAATTGCGGATCGGCTAGCCAGGTATAAGGATCAATGCCAGCCTGGCGCATCCATGAACGCGGCAGATAGAGACGTCCATTACGCGCATCTTCACCAACATCACGGGCGATATTCGTCAGCTGCATCGCGTTGCCGAGTTCGCAGGCGCGTGCGAGTGCGTGCGGGTTGGTGATGCCCATGATCATTGCCATCATCGCGCCTACGCTGCCGGCTACGCGTGCGCAGTAGTGATGCAAGTCCTCTAGGGTGTCGTAGTGCCGTCCTGCGGCGTCCCACGCGAAACCTTCGAGCAGTGCTTCGGGCAGCTCACGCGGTAGCCCGTAGCGTTGGGCCACCATGGCCATTGCGCGATCTTCGACGATCTCTTTAGGCTGGCCGTCGTAAATCGCTTCCAGGCGCTTTTGCAGCTTTTGCATGGCAAGCGGATCGTCGGCATGCTCATCAATCGCATCATCGGCAACCCGGCAGAAAGCATAAAGCGCAATGGCGGGCATGCGCACTCGCTGTGGCAGCAAACTGCTGGCGGCGAAAAAGGATTTGGATCCGCCGCGCATGAGTTCTTCGCAGGCGGCCAGATCGATGCCCGGCATTGGCGTGGCTTGGTCAGACATCGGGCACGACCTCCGCCATCGCTTGTGCAGACATCAGTACACCGGGCACACCGGCGCCCGGGTGAGTGCCGGCACCGACCATATAAAGATTTTTCACATCTTCGCTGCGGTTGTGCGGCCTGAACCAAGCGCTTTGCAGCAGGATGGGCTCGAGGCCAAAGGCAGCGCCCTTATACGACCAGAGATTGTCTTTGAAATCTTGCGGTGTCATCAGTTTGCTGGTGACGACGTGCTTGCCCAGATCGGGCATGACAGTGCGTTCCAGATGTTCCTGAATTTTCATCCGGAAGTGCTCGCCGTCTTTAGCCCAGTCGGTACCGCTGCCCAGATGCGGCACCGGCGCCAGCACGTAGAACCCATCATGACCGGCAGGTGCGACTGAAGGATCGCTCGCACTTGGCCGATGCAGATACAGGCTGAAGTCTTCGGCCAGACGCAAATGTTTGAAAATATCATCGAGCAGTTCGCGATAACGCGGCCCGAGCATGATCATGTGATGCGGCACGTCTTCATAGCGCCGGTTGGTGCCGAAATACCAGACGAACAGACTCATCGAGTATTGGCTGCGTTCGATTTTGCGATCAGTCCAGTGACGGCGATCTTTCGCATCAATTAGGTAGCGATAAGTCCATGCAGCATCGCCGTTGGAGATCACAATGTCGGCATCAAGAACTTCGCCGTTTTCCAGTGTGACGCCAGTCGCCTTTCCGTTGCTGACATTAATGCGCGTGACGGGTGCATTGCAGCGCAGATTCACGCCGCGCTCTTCGAGCAAGTTGACCAGTCCGCGAACGAGCGCACCAGTCCCGCCCATTGCCCAGTGCACGCCCCAGCGACGTTCCAGTGTGTTGATCAGACTGTAGACGCGGGTAACAGAAAAAGGATTGCCACCAATGAGCAGCGGATGAAAACTAAATACCTGGCGCAGTTTCGGATCGCTGATATGTCGGGCCACGAGCGTGTACAGGCTTTCCCACGCTTTCATGCGCATCATGCTCGGCAAGGCCGCTAGCAAATCACCCACGGTGTTGAAGGGCATGCCGCCCAGATCTTCGAAGCCCAGTTTGCAGGCTTGGTCAGCGGCTGCGACAAAGCGCTCGTAGCCGGGAAGATCATCGGGGCAGAAGCGCGCCACTTCGCGGCGCATCGTTGCTTCATCACCGCTGTAGTCAAACCAGCTGCCGTCATCGAACCGTATCCGATAGAACGGCTCCATGGGTTTGAGTGTGATGTGATCCGAGAATTTTTTTCCGCACAGTGCCCATAGTTCTTCCAGCAACTGCGGCGCGGTGATGATCGTTGGGCCAGCATCGAACGTGAATCCGTCCTGACGATGCACATAGGCACGGCCACCGGGCGCATCCAGTTTTTCGAGAATTTGAACTTGATAACCTTTGCAGGACAGACGTACGGCTGCTGCCAGTCCGCCGAAGCCGCTGCCGATGACGATGGCTTTCGGCGTATTCATATGGTGTCCTACTGCATCAGACGCGCGAACACGCCGATATTGTTGGAGCCGAACGATTCAAGCGCGATCGTCGAGCCGGTGGCGGGGTCATGCAAGCTGAGTCGGCCTGCGTCATGGGCGATCAGCTCGAAGGGCTCATCTGCGCCGAGTCCTTGCAGACGTCGATCACGTGCCAGCGCGCGCAAAGTGCCGCGTACAAAACCCTGCTCGCCTTGAAAATTGTGGACGTCCTTGCCGGTGATCGCATCGGTAACTTGGATCGATCCGTCTGGCTGGTCTACAAAGTGCAGTACACGGATTTGTTCCGCCCGTGCGGCAATGTTGTCTGGTGGCGCCGGGCCATTCCAGCGAACCCAGGCCACCAGTGCCAGACAGGCGACGAGAAATAGGATGAACCCGAGTCCGGTGGACAGCGCCCGGCGCTCATGGTCGGGTTTCCAGTCCGTTGTCTCAGAGATTTTCATCGTGCGAACACGCCATCAGGCATGCGCACCGGAATGCGGGCTTCGCGAAGATCGGGCGTTGCTGCGACTTCAGCCATCCGTTTTTCCCAGGCTTCATGCAGCAATGTACCGACTTCTTTCGCATTGGCGATGCAGCGTAAAGCCGGTTGCGGCTGGCCGATATGCCAGGCGCGCGCATGCGGCCACAGATGCAGATACGCGATGCGGTCATCACCCTTGAGTTCAAGCGCGATTTCCCCAAAGCCTTCGCCCTGATCACGAATTTGCGCTGTCTTGATCCAGCGATGCGGCAGGTTGAAGGTCAGTGTGAGCACGATGCCGATACGCATGACAACGCGGCGGTTGGTGATGGTGTACATCGTGGTGCTGGCCGACAGCCAGGCCGTCAATACGAGCAATGACAACGCTATCGATGCCAGAATCGCGCCGATACTCAGCTCGCTCAGATTCGCGAGTAGGCCGAGGGAGCCATCCCAGATCATCACCGCATGCAGCGCAATCATCAGAGAAAAATAAATCGCTAGTCGTTTGACATGAAAAGCATCAACGGCCAGCATTTTCCAGTCGGGACTGCCCTGCCAGAGGATGTGTTCGCCGGCGGGCAGCGCCTCAGGAAGACCAGGCGCCGCTTCGAATTCATGTTCGTGATGCGGCTTCACACCAGTGGCTCCTGCCGTTCGGGCGTCGCGTACAGCGTACCTGCGCCATAGTAAGCAGAAATTTTTTCTTCTTCGAGCATGGTGATTTGGTCAGCATTGCGCAGACCTGGCACGTCGGAGAACTGATGCGCCAGAATCGCGTGTACCTTCACGTGTTCTTTTGTGATGCGCGCAAACGGTACCGGCAGCATGACGGTACGATCCGAATCATTGAGTTTCACTTCAATGTAGCGGAACATCATTTCCGAACGATCCATCCACAGCTCGCTAACGGTGCCAGCCACTTCATTATCATCGCCCACCACCGGCAAACCGCGCGGATCATGATCCCGTGTAGCTACGCCGTACTCAGGCTGAGTACGCAGCGGAACAATCTTCGCTTCGCCTTCGGGCGTGTGATCGGGTACGTCAGCACGATTGGCCCAGGAACCCGGTCCCACGCCGGCGAGCAGCGGGTTGCCAGTCGGTTCGATCGGTGCGCCGATATAGCGATGGCGTGGTTCGGCTTGCAGGAACTCTGGCGGTTGCGGCGGGTAAGGCATGACCACCTCGTCGCCGTTGGCCATCAGATAAGTCTTGGGTGTGGGTATGGGCGGCCAGCCGTCCATTTTGACCGGTGGGGTACGGCCGGAATCCAGCGGATAACCGTCACGGTGATTTTCCTGCAGCAGGTAATACACCAGACCGAAAAAGAAAATCCAGAACAAATACAGCACGAGCTGTGCCACATCGACGTATTGGGTGATGGCCATTGTTTCCATGATGCGTCTCCTTCCTTACGTTGGGCCCCGCGCAAAACACTGAGCCCGGGGAACTGCTTTTAGCTTTTCTCGAATTGCGTCAAAAAGTAATCGAGTCAATTTGCCAGCGAAAGCTGCTCAGACGGCGCTGCTTACGGCTGGCTGATGCCCTGATGCTTGATGCGGTAAATCTTTACTGCCGACATTCATGCGGACTAGCCGGGAAACTCCGCCAGCCCGAACTTCTGCTGTGATCGCCTCGGCAGCGCATTGCGCCGTACCAGCGGACCAATGGCCACCAACACGCCAAATAGCAGATACATCTCCAAGTGATACACAAAGCTGTAACCCGTCACCGGTGAAATCAGACTTTCGCCCAGCCATCCCGCGTTCGCTAGTGCGCCAATCACGTCCTTGATCATGCCGCCCGCTGCAATCGATGCGCCTGCGGCAGTGGCCTGCACCGCGCCCCAGGCGCCCAGTGCCAGTCCTGCGTCCTCACCCTGCGCCAGACCCATGGCCATGGTCAGTGTGCCGACCGAAAACAATCCACTACCCACGCCAATCAGAAAAGCGCCGGCCCGAAACATGTTGGGCGCATCCAGCGGTCCCGAAAAAATCACTAATGCGAAGGCGGGCAGTCCCGCCAGCGCGCCCATGGCAGCAAGCCGAACCGGATCCACGCCGCGTGTCAGCAACGCCGCCGCTAGGCCGAATGCGAGCAGTGCGCCACACGCTGTCATCGCGGTAAGCAGGCTAGTGGCGCCCACGCTCAAATGCAGTACCTGCCCACCATAGGGCTCGAGAATGATGTCCTGCATATTGAAAGCGCAGGTACCGACTCCCACCGTCCACAAAAATCGTTTCACGCCAGGCCGGCCGGCAAAGGCGCGCCATTGCGTACGGAAATCATCCGCGTCATTCACCTGCCGCGCCCGATCCCGGTTCATTGCTTCCTGCTTCCACAGCGCGTTCAGGTTCAGCCAGATCACGGCGACGGCCGAGCCTTGCACGACCTGAATCAGGCGCAGTGGACTGAAATCCGCTAGCAGCCAGCCGTAAATGGCACCGCTTCCGACCAGTCCCAGCAACAGCATCGTGTACATCAGCGCTACCACGCGTGGCCGCGACTCGGGCGCCGCCAGATCGGTGGCCAGCGCCAGACCAGCGGTCTGGGTGACTTGCATGCCTGCCCCAACAAGAAGGAAGGCCAACGCAGCGCCGACACGGCTGACCCACAGCATGCCCGGCTGTGGCTGGCTCAGTGCGAGCAATCCGAAGGGCATGATGGCCAAACCACCGAAGAGCAGCAGGGTCCCTATCCACAAATACGGTAACCGTCTTAAGCCCAAGGCTGAACGGTGGGTATCCGAGCGAAAGCCAATGAGTGCCCGCATGGGTGCAAACACCAAAGGCAGCGCTACCGAGATGGCAACCCACCAAGCAGGCACACCCAGTTCAACGATCATCACCCGGTTCAGCGTACCGACCAGCAGCGCAGTCGCCAGCCCGATCGACAATTGGAACATGGACAGGCGCAGCAACCGCGATAGAGGCAGATCCGGTGTTGCCACATCGGCAAAAGGCATCCACCGCGTGCCCATGGAATTCGCTAGTTTTCGGGTGTATTGCCTCAACAGCTTCATGCCGCTCCCATGGCTGGGCCAATTGACCACAACATTTATGAAAGCACTCTAGAGCGGCACGCTTAGACTGTCAACTAAAGTTTACTTATTATAGGTAAATTTAGGTTGACACAAGCGCTAGAATCGCCGATGCTGAAGCTGTGCTGCATTGCGGCACAAGAAGTAGCTCTATCTCCTCTCACAGGCGCCTGCGGGCGCCTTTTTTTGCCGCCGCGCCGCCACGATGCCGCGGGCGGTCGGCAAGCCCGAATGCCCATTGCCGTTTTCAGAACTGCAAAAGGGCGGCATGGGCCCGTTATAATCAGCGCTTTGTCAGCGCGATTGCGCGACGCATACGATCCCCCGCCCATGCATCCCCGACACAAAGAGCAGATTGCGGCACTTTTTTCCGAAGTTGCAGCGCCCGTACTTACTGGAACCGACCACGCCATTCCCGACATCACACTGGAGCGGCCGCGCGATCCCTCCCATGGCGACCTTGCTTGCAATCTTGCGATGCAGCTCGCTCGTGCGCTGAAAAAAAATCCGCGCGAACTGGCGCAACAATTCGCCGAAGCGTTGATGGCACATCCGGCGCGTCAGGGTTTGATTGATGCGGTTGAAGTTGCCGGCCCCGGCTTCATCAATCTGCGTGTCGCGCTGTCAGTAAAACAGGATGTGATTCGTCGCGTATTCATCGATGCGCAATGCTTCGGTCGCACCAACGATGGCAAAGACCACAAGGTACTTGTTGAATTCGTCTCCGCCAATCCGACCGGACCACTGCATGTCGGTCATGGACGTCAAGGCGCGCTGGGCGATGCAATTTGCGCGCTGCTTGAAGCGCAGGGCTTTGCAGTTTTGCGCGAGTTTTATTACAACGATGCCGGTGTGCAGATCGCAACGTTGGCCACTTCGGTGCAATCGCGTGCGAGGGGTAGCAAGCCGGGTGATGCTGACTGGCCAGAGTCGGCTTATAACGGCGATTACATTGCCGACATTGCTAATGATTTCCTTGCAAAGAAAACCGTATCAGCTGCCAATGGCGAGCCGGTGACAGCCAGCGGTGATATTGAGGATATTGAATCCATACGTCGTTTCGCGGTGACTTACTTGCGTCACGAGCAGGACCTCGATCTGCAAGCATTCGGTGTGCGCTTTGATAATTATTATCTCGAGTCTTCGCTCTACAGCGATGGCAAGGTCGAGGCCGCTGTTGAGGCGCTCAAAAAAGCAGGTAAGACTTTCGAGCAAGATGGTGCGCTCTGGTTGCGCAGCACCGACTATGGTGATGACAAAGACCGTGTGATGAAAAAATCTGACGGTACCTATACTTACTTTGTACCCGATGTCGCTTATCACATCACCAAATGGCAGCGCGGTTACACCAAGGTCATCAACGTGCAGGGTAGTGATCACCATGGCACGATTGCGCGCGTGCGCGCCGGCTTGCAGGCAGCCGGTCAGGGCATACCGGAGGGGTATCCTGATTACGTGCTGCACAAAATGGTCACCGTGATGAGAAACGGTGAGGAAGTCAAAATCTCCAAACGTGCGGGTTCTTATGTGACGCTGCGCGATCTGATCGAATGGTCGGCTGGCGATGTCACGGATGCTGACGGAAAGCGTGATCTGACGCGCGGCCGTGACGCGGTAAGGTTCTTTCTCATCTCGCGCAAGGCCGATACCGAGTTCGTGTTCGACGTTGATCTCGCGCTGGCGCAGTCGGATGAAAACCCTGTTTATTACGTACAGTACGCCCATGCACGAATTTGCTCGGTACTTGCGCAGTGGGGTGGTGACGAAGCCCCATTGAAGCAGGTTGATCTATCCCCGCTGGTGGCACCGCGCGAGGCATCGCTGATGGCCAAAATTGCGGACTATCCTGATGTGCTTAAAAAAGCCGCGGAAGAACTCGGGCCGCATCAAATCGCATTTTATTTGCGCGATCTCGCAGGTGAGCTGCACAGCTACTACAATGCGGAACGCGTGTTGGTGGATGACGTCGCACTCAAAGAAGCGCGCCTTGCGCTGCTGCTGGCGACACGTCAAGTATTGGCCAATGGATTGGAATTGATCGGTGTCTCGGCACCGTCCCGTATGTGAGCAGGATGTGAACATGCAGCAGGAAAAAATGCATTCTTCGGGCAAAAGCGTTCATCCGCGTCGCGAGCGAGGCGGCACGCTGACGGGCATTATTGTGGGGCTCATTCTGGGTTTGCTGATCGCCGTTGGTGTCGCCATCACAATCACCAAGACGCCTCTGCCCTTCGTGGACAAGATCAGCAAGACGGCGCGGCCAGCCGGTGAACTGGGCGACCCAAACAAGACCTTGCCTGGCGGTGCGCGCGAGCGTCGCGAGCAGCTCACAGACAAGGACCCGGCGGTTCAGCAAGCCCTACCCGCACCGGTGGTTACGCCCCAAGTCAACCCGCAAGTCACACCGCAAGTGACCCCGCAAGTGACCCCGCAGGTGACTACGCCGCCAGCATCGGAGCGCTCGCGTGACAAGGAAAAGACGCCCCCGGCGCCAGCAGTCGATCCTGCACCTGATGAGCGCTTCACCTATTATTTGCAAGCGGGCGCATTCCGCGAACCCAATGATGCCGAAGCGACCAAGGCCAAACTGGCTTTGATGGGTGTGGCCGCAAGCATCGCTGAACGCCAGTCCGATTTGGGTACGCTGTATCGTGTTCGCGTGGGTCCGTTCGCTGATGTCGAGACCATGAATCGCACACGCGTACGACTGTCCGATAATGGTGTTGATGTGGCCGTGGTTCGCGTACCAAAATAAGCGTTTGTATCAAGTTGTCGCGGTCAGCGACCTTACCGATTTGCGCCGTTTGTTTTGATAATTTTTATTTTTTTATCTTTAGCTCGTAACAGGACATCTCATGCGACTGATTCAAAAACTTCTGGTGCTGACTAGCTTCAGTTTGATTGCACTTTGTGCGAGCGCATCACCCTCCAATCCGGTTGAGGGCGTGGATTACCAGCGCTTGCCTCAGGCCCAGCCAACTGAATCCGGCAAAAAAATCGAGGTGCTTGAGTTTTTCTGGTACGGCTGCCCGCACTGTTTTGCTTTCGAGCCTGCGCTCTCCGACTGGGTAAAGAAACGTGGGGATCAGATCGTGTTCAAACGTATTCCGGTGGGCTTTCGCGAATCTTTCGTGCCACAGCAAAAGCTGTACTTCGCGCTGGAAGCTTTGAACCGCTTTGATGTGCACAAAGCCTATTTCGATGCGCTGCACGTCGGCCGTCAGCGTCTGGACAAAGACGACTTGATTATTGATTTTGTCGAGAAGCAGGGTATCGACCGCAAGAAGTTTCTTGATGTCTTCAACTCCTTCAGCGTGCAGTCCAAGGTGAATCGTGTTCGTCAGATGCAGGATGCTTATCGCATCGAAGGCGTGCCCACCATCGTCATTGATGGTCAGTACGTGACCTCGCCTTCGATTGTCGGCGCGACTATGCGTGGACAACCCGAGGCGGCGATGAACATGGCGACCTTGCAAGTCATGGACGCGCTGATCGCCAGAAAAAAATGAGTTCTATTTTTCGATGAAGCGCGTCTTCATCACTGGCGCGTCCAGCGGGTTGGGGCTGGCGCTAGCACGAGAATACGCATCGCAGGGCGCACAGCTAGGTCTTCTGGCGCGGCGTGAAAACGTTTTGGCAGAATTCCTTGCTTCGCTGCCCAATGCGCAGGCACATCGTACTTACGCTGTTGATGTCAATGACCATGCGGCGCTCGCTGCAGCGGCCAGCGATTTCATGGCTCATGCGGGCGGTATTGATGTCGTGATCGCCAATGCGGGCATTTCTTATGGCACGTTGACCGAGCGGCCTGCGGATCTGGCGGTGTTTGACAAGATCATCCAGACCAATCTGGTGGCGACCGTCGCGACCTTTTCACCATTTATTACAACGATGAAGTCGCAAGCGGCGGCCGGGCAGCGCGGCATGCGACTGGTCGGTATCGCCAGCGTCGCCGGCATTCGTGGTTTGCCCGGCGCCGAAGCCTACAGCGCGTCTAAAGCCGCAGTGATCAGCTATTGCGAATCGCTGCGCGTCGCATTGCGTCGCCATGCCATCGAGGTCGTGACTATCGCGCCGGGTTACATCGATACACCTATGACGCAGATTAATACCTATCCCATGCCTTTCCTGATGCCAGCGGATGCGTTTGCACGGCAAGCGGTCAGAGTGATTGCGGTAGGCCGCAGCTATGTCGTAATTCCTTGGCCGATGCGCGGTGTCTCATGGTTGCTTCGTTGTTTGCCCAACTGGTTATATGACCGTGTAATGGCGCGCGCGCCTTACAAGGCCTCGTATCAGGAATTCAACGACGCACCATGACTCTGCTGACTGATGCGATCGGCCAAGAGCATGCGGTCATTGATCCTGCCCGGCCGCCGCGCATTGTGTCGCTGGTGCCTTCGGTCACCGAGCTGGTGTGTGATTTGGGTTTGTCTTCTTGGCTGGTAGGTCGCACCGGGTTTTGCGTTCATCCTCAGCCCCTGTTGGCGGATGTGCCCAAGATTGGCGGCACCAAGGATGTGAACATCGACAAGATACGTGCGCTCGCGCCCACCCATCTGATTGTCAATATCGATGAAAATGAAAAGCCTACGGTGGATGCGTTGGCGCGCTTCATTCCGCATGTCATCGTCACGCATCCGCTGGCGCCGGAAGATAACCTCAATTTGTACAGGCTGCTGGGCGGTGTTTTTAATGCGAGCGAAAAAGCTGAGCAATTGTGTGGAGTTTTTGCTCGCGAGTACGAAACGACACGCGCACTTGCACAATCATCGCCTTACCGTGTGCTGTATTGCATCTGGAAAGATCCTTGGATGACGGTATCGCGCGATACCTATATTGCGCGCATGCTGGCCTTGATCGGCTGGCAGCAGTGCGAGATCAAGTCGGAAAAACGCTACCCCGACTTTCGTTGGGATTCGGCGCTCGTTGATGAGGTCGACGAAGTATTGTTATCCACCGAGCCATTTAATTTCACTGAAATACACTCAAATGCTCTCGAAATTCAGCTGGGGAGGCCGGTGCGTCTAGTGGATGGCGAGCGATTATCTTGGTACGGCAGTCGGGCGATTGCAGGGATGGCTTATTTGAGGGAGCTTTCGGCCGCGCGTTAAGAGTGTGTTTCGGCGGTGGACAAATAGATTTGCCGACTGAACAAAGCTGAGAGCTTGTACAGCTGAAAAATGGCACCCAATCTTTGATTTGCCATAGCGCCACGCCGCACAGCGATACTTTATTTTTTCTTGTTCAGTCGGATGATCAGACGCAGAATCTCACGAGCCAGATGGCGTTCGTTCTCGTCCAATTCTTGCAGGCTGTTCAGCAATCGAAGATCAACAGACGAGAGCTGGGCAGCCTGTCCTTTCCCCTTGCCGACTTCATTGCCAAACCGTAGCCAGTCAGCGGGTACATCCAGCCAACTCGCCAGAGCGCGCAACTTATCTTGGGTGGGAATAGATTCACCGTGCAACCATTTACGCGCAGCGTGTACGGTTACGGACTGTCCCTGAAAGCGATGATTAAACTCTCGGGCAAGTTCGGTGGGGCTGCGGGGCGAGTAACTGGCGTTGCTCAGCGCTTGCCGCAGTCGCTCGCTGAATGCCATACGCTCTTCTAATGAATTCATAGAAGGAAATATTGCACGTACGCGTGTAATAGTCAGTATTCTCAGCCCATACCGTCTGTAAAAAACACGCTAATTTAATCTTGCGCAATCTTCTCAAGGGAATATTCGTAGGGTTCCTGATTAAAAGTTACTGTGAAAAAACTAACTACGGGTTTGATCTGTAGACGAAGGCTAGTTATGTGACGACTATGTTTAAAAGAAAAAAATTCTGCTGAATAGATAGACAGTCTTTGCTTGATTACAGAATGCTGACAAAACGCCAGATATGATTTTCGTCCCTGAAACGGCGTAGCTCGCCCGCATACCAAAGCCGATGAAGGTGGGCAAGCGCCTCACCCATCGCGAAAGTGAGCTGATGCATATCCAGCTCGCGCTGAAACATAATGGGAACAATATCAGCTGCTGATTGAGGCGTAGTGCAGGCGGCTTTGACTTCGGCCAGTCGGTCCGCATGATGCGAGGCCAGTTGTGCGATACGCTTGTGCAGGCCACGAAAAGGTTTTCCATGCGAGGGCAGGACCAGTGTCTGCTCCGAGAAAGGTTTGAATTTTTGAATTGAATCGAGAAAATTACCTACCGCATCCGATTCGGGTTCGATCGCAAAAACTGACGTGTTCGTCGAAATTCTCGGCAAGACCATATCGCCAGAGATCAATACATTCAGGTCAGCGCAATACAGTGTGGCATGTTCGGGTGAATGACCGGTACCGGTAATCACGCGCCATTGATGCGCGCCGATCGAGACAGGCCGGCTCTCTTCAAGGCGAATAAAACTTTCCGGTACGGCCGGCACCAGTGTCGGGTAATAATTCTGACGTCCCTTTAACTGCGCAAGCATTGATTCATCATTGAGACCGTGATGCTGAAAATACGGCAGCATCGACGGCCCATCAGCGCCGGGCAAACCGGCGGCCATCATGCGCGCAAATCCGTACTCTCCGACAGTCATGTAAAGCGGCGCCTGCCAGCGCTCGCATAACCAAGCCGACAAACCCACGTGATCCGGATGACAGTGCGTCACGATCACGCGAAACACCGGTAAGCCGCGCAGTTCGTGCGCAAAAATCGATTCCCATGCATCGCGGGTCGCATCGCTGGCAATACCGCAATCCACAATCGTCCAGCCTTGTTCGACTGACCCGTCGGACGCGTCACGTACATCTTCCAGCAGCCACAGATTGATATGGTTGAGCGCGAATGGCAGACCCATGCGCAGCCACCGTACGCCAAGGGCAACTTCCATTGTTGCGCCGGTGGCGGGCAGCGTTTCGCCAAAGACATATTCAAGCTCGGATTCTTGAGGATTCATAGTGCCCAACGTATGGAAAATAGAATGGAAGAGAACGGGGTGCGGCGGGGTTCCCATTTGCGCGGCGCGCGCCTACAATACGGCTTCACTTGACGTTTACGTAAACGTCGATTCTAGCGCGATTCCGTATCCTTATGGCAACTTACACGATTACCGAGCTGGCGAAGGAATTCGACATCACGCCCCGTGCGATTCGATTTTACGAGGATCAGGGATTATTGAGTCCCAGCCGCGAGGGTGCTGGCGGCCGTACGCGCGTGTATGGTGCGCGCGATCGCACCCGTCTGAAGCTGACTTTGCGCGGCAAGCGACTGGGTCTGACGCTCTCCGAAATTCGTGATCTGGTCGATATGTACGAGTCCCCCAAGGATTCTGCTGCTCAGCTCAAGCGATTCATGGCAGTACTCGCCAGACATCGCGAATCGTTAGAGCAGCAGCGCGAAGATATTGAAGTCACCCTCGCTGAAATCGCAGCGCATGAAGAAAAGTGTCAGCAGATGCTCGACGAGCATCCTGCCGGTCAGCGGTCTCGGGCAAAATCTACCGCTCGTCGCGCCGCCTGAAAAATACTGTTACGGAGATACGCATGACCGATTTACCGGGACTGAGCTTTGATCATGGCGATGACATCGCCGCACTGCGCGATGCAGTGCGCGAATTTGCTGCTGTCGAGATCGCCCCGCGTGCCGCGGAAATCGATCGTACAGATGAATTTCCGATGGATTTGTGGCGCAAGATGGGTGATATCGGTTTGCTGGGTGTGACGGTCGAAGAAGATCTTGGCGGTAGCGGCCTCGGTTATCTGGCCCATATCATCGCGATGGAAGAAATTTCACGAGCATCTGCCTCGGTCGGTCTGTCGTATGGTGCGCATTCCAACTTATGCGTGAATCAGATTCGCCGCAATGGCACCGATGCGCAGCGTGCTGCGTATCTGCCCAAGTTGATTTCAGGTGAACATGTCGGCGCACTCGCCATGTCCGAACCGAACGCTGGCTCCGATGTGGTGAGCATGAAGCTGCGCGCGGATTTCAAAGGCGATCACTGGGTACTCAATGGCAGCAAGATGTGGATCACTAACGGCCCTGACGCCGATGTATTGGTGGTCTATGCGAAAAACGACATCGAAGCCGGTCCACGCGGCATCACCGCTTTTCTGATCGAAAAAAACTTTCCTGGTTTCTCCGTCGCGCAAAAACTCGACAAGCTCGGCATGCGCGGCTCGCACACCGGCGAACTCGTATTTCAGAATTGCCGAGTGCCCGCAGAGAACGTGCTCGGTGGGCTGGGTCGTGGTGTGAATGTGCTGATGTCGGGTTTAGATTATGAGCGTGCCGTGCTGTCTGGTGGTCCGTTGGGAATCATGCAGGCTTGTATGGATGCAGTCGTGCCTTATGTGCACGACCGCAAGCAATTTGGTCAACCGATTGGTGAATTCCAGCTCATGCAGGGCAAGCTCGCCGACATGTATTCCACCATGATGGCCTGCAAGGCTTATGTGTACGCGGTGGGACAAGCCTGTGATCGCGCCAAATCGCCCGAGCAGATACGTGCCTTGCGCAAGGATGCGGCCGGCGCTATTTTGTATTCCGCCGAGAAGGCTACGTGGATGGCAGGCGAAGCGATTCAGACGCTCGGTGGCAACGGTTATATTAACGAGTATCCGGTTGGTCGCTTGTGGCGCGATGCCAAGCTGTATGAAATTGGTGCGGGCACCAGTGAAATACGACGTATGCTGATCGGCCGTGAATTGTTCGCTGAAACCTCTTAAGCGTCATCGCCCTATGCAGAATTTCCCCAAGCTTCTGTCGTCACAAATCGCATTCGATATTGCACGCGTGTTGCTGGATGGTTTCGACAAGCACTATCGTTTGTTTCGGCAATCGAGTCAGGCCGCGCGCCGTCATTTTGAGCAAATGACTTGGAAGCAGGCGCAGGCCGAGGCGCGTGACCGCATTGCGTTTTATGAGTTGCGCGTCAAGGAATGCGTGCAGACGCTCGAAGACGAATACGATGAGGCTGATTTGTCTGACACCGTATGGCGCGAAGTGAAATTGCATTACATCGGTATGCTGACTGATCATCGCCAGCCTGAACTAGCCGAGACATTCTTTAACTCAGTCTGCTGCAAGATTTTGCATCGCACTTACTTCAACAACGATTTCATTTTCGTGCGGCCGGCGGTGTCTACCGAGTATATCGAGCCGGCTGATACCACACCTACCTATCGTGTTTACTATCCGGGCGCTGAAGGCCTAGATAAGTCACTGCGACGCATGGTGACCAATTTCCAATTCGATTGTGAATTCGCCGACCTCGATCGGGATGTGGCGCAGGTCGCAGCATGGTTGACTCGCATCATGGGTCATGCGGTACTCGAACCTAATCATCAGATACAAATATTATCCAGCCCGTTTTTCCGTAACAAAGGCGCTTATTTAGTCGGAAAAATTCTTAATGGCGGCCGCGAATATCCTTTCGTGATCCCGGTGCTGCACAATCGTCGCGGTCACCTCATACTCGATACTGTACTCACGGATGTCGGTCTGATTACGCTGTTGTTTTCATTTACGCGTGCTTACTTTCAGGTGGATATGGAAGTACCCTCTGCGTATGTGAAATTCTTACGCAGCATGCTGCCCAATAAACCGCGCAGTGAGATCTACACCATTCTCGGTTTGCAAAAGCAGGGCAAGGCGGCCTTCTATCGCGACTTCTTGCATCACCTCGCACATTCGTCCGATAGTTTCGAAATCGCCCCCGGCATTCGCGGCTTGGTGATGGTGGTGTTCTCGCTGCCTTCATTTCCTTATGTGTTCAAGGCGATCAAGGACAGTTTTCCACCGCCCAAAGAAACGACGCGCGCCTTGGTCAAAGAAAAATATCAGCTGGTCAAATGCCACGACCGCGTTGGTCGCATGGCGGACACGCTGGAATACTCGGATGTCGCCTTTCCACGTTCGCGCTTTTCAGAAGAACTACTCGCTGAACTGAAAGCGGTGGCGCCCTCGCTGGTCGAGGAGGATGATGATCAGATCATCGTTCGCCACTTGTACATCGAACGACGCATGACACCACTGAACATTTGGCTGACGGATGCCGAGGCGGCAGGCGATGAAGTCAAGCTCGAACACGGTGTGATGGAATATGGCAATTCGATCAAAGATCTTGTGGCCGCTAATATTTTCCCTGGCGACATGCTTTACAAAAATTTTGGTGTCACGCGGCAGGGGCGCGTCGTGTTTTACGATTACGATGAAATCGAATACATCTCCGACTGTAATTTCCGCGACATACCCGCGCCGCGCAACGAAGAAGATGAAATGTCGGCCGAGCCCTGGTATTCGGTTGCGAAAAATGATGTATTTCCCGAGCAGTTTGGTGTCTTTTTGCTGGGAAATCCCAAAGTCAGAAAGTATTTCCTGAAGCATCATGCCGATCTGCTGACGGCAGATTACTGGCGTCAGCGAAAATTGCGGATTCAGGATGGGCAGGTCGAAGATGTCTTTCCGTATCCGCAGGAAATCCGATTTATCAACCAGGCAAATGACCCGGCCGTTAAAACGGCCTGAATTTTTATTGGAGAGAGCAATGCAAGACCCTATCGTGATCGTCGGCGCCGCACGTACCCCTATGGGTGCTTTTCAGGGCGATTTTTCTTCACTGTCCGCGCATGATCTAGGTGCGGTTGCGATTCGTGCAGCCGTCGAACGAGCGGGCATCAAGCCAGACGTGGTGAATGACGTGATCTTTGGTAACTGCCTGATGGCCGCTCAGGGTCAGGCACCCGCACGCCAAGCGTCGATCAAGGCCGGCATTCCCGTATCAGCGGGTGCTGTCACGCTGTCTAAAATGTGTGGCTCCGCTATGCAGTCCACGATTTATGGTTTTGATTCGCTGGTCGCGGGCACCAATGACGTGGTGGTTACAGGCGGCATGGAATCCATGACCAATGCACCTTATCTGGTGCCGAAAGCACGCGGTGGCTATCGCATTGGTCATGGCATGTTGTATGACCACATGATGCTCGATGGTCTGGAAGATGCGTATGAAAAAGGCCGCGCGATGGGTACGTACGCTGAGGATTGCTCCGCCAAATATCAATTCACTCGTGAAGCTCAGGATGCCTTTGCCATTGAGTCGGTCAAGCGCGCTCAGGCGGCCACTGCCGATGGCAGCTTTGCGTGGGAAATCGCGCCGGTTACGGTCACAGGTCGTGGCGGTGATGTGGTCATTGACAAGGATGAAGGTCCGCTCAAGGCGAAAATCGACAAGATTCCACAACTTAAACCCGCTTTCAAAAAAGACGGCACGATTACCGCAGCCTCGTCATCGTCCATCAATGACGGCGCTGCAGCTCTGGTATTGATGCGCGAGTCCACGGCCAAGAAACTTGGTGCCGAGCCGATTGCGCGCATCGTTGCGCATACCCGCCATTCACAAGAGCCGAACTGGTTCACCACCGCACCGGTGGGCGCGATTGAAAAGCTGTATGCAAAGACGGGCTGGAGCAGCAAGGACGTTGATCTGTTCGAAGTTAACGAAGCCTTTGCGGCGGTTGCGATGGCAGCGATGAAAGAACACAACATCGCCCATGACAAAATCAATATTCATGGCGGTGCTTGCGCACTCGGCCATCCTATTGGTGCCTCGGGTGCGCGCATTATCGTCACGCTCTTGGGCGCACTGAAAAAAACCGGCGGCAAGCGTGGTGTTGCTGCGCTGTGTATCGGTGGCGGCGAAGCGACCGCGATGGCGCTGGAGATGGTCTAAGTCATGACAACGGCCCTGATCATCGGCGCATCGCGCGGCATA
>JAIXYM010000013.1 GCA_027490255.1 Oxalobacteraceae bacterium
AGCGTACCTTGACCATTGAATTCATCATTGCGGAATTCGCCGACAAAACGGTCACCGTTGCGGAAGAAATAGCTACCTTGACCGGTACGCTTGCCATCGCGGAATTCGCCGACGTACTTGTCACCGTTCAGATAGTAGGTACTGTGGCAGCCAGTCAGCG
Organism: Oxalobacteraceae bacterium; assembly: GCA_027490255.1. Taxonomy (GTDB): domain Bacteria; phylum Pseudomonadota; class Gammaproteobacteria; order Burkholderiales; family Burkholderiaceae_D; genus Pernthalerella. The sequence goes on from JAIXYM010000013.1 coordinate 161, forward strand.
CAATCAGGAGACCGGCGGCCAAAGAGAGGGTTCGGAGCATGGAGGTATTCATGGCAACTCGGGACAAATTAAGATTTAAGAAGCATCGACATCTACCATCAAAACTTGAGCGGTGCTTCAGCCTGCTGTGGCGGTCATATTCCGGGCCGCCTCAGGTTGACAGTGCGCGCTGCAAAGCACTCAGACTGCGCTCTAGAGCAAGATCGGCCGAGGGCTGATGGTAATGCTCGCCGCCGGGGCGGGCAAACGCATGGTCAGCATCCGGGTAGAGCCAAACCTCAACCTTGTCGCGATCACCCAGTCCTTGGCGTATCTTTTCCTGGGCTGCCTCATCGCAGTATTTATCGAGCTGCGCTATATGCAGTACCAGCGGGCAGTGCAAATGACTAGCCTCATCGAGCGCATCTTCAATCCCCACGCCGTAATAGCCGATTGCGACATCGGCATCCGTGCGACAAGCGGAGAGATAAGCCAGCTTGCCGCCGAGGCAGAAGCCCATCACACCGACATGCGTGCCGACGAATGCCTGCTCGCGTAGGGTGGTGATGGCAGACTGAATATCGTCCACGCCCGTATCCACATTGAATCGCTTGAAATAGCCAAACGCTTTTTGCCAGTCTTCGGGTGTGTAGCCTAGCTCTATGTTGGGCTCCATTCGCCAGAAGAGGTCAGGCACCAGCACCACATAGCCTCGCGCTGCGAATGCATCGGCAATCTCGCGCATCGGCTGATTGACGCCAAAAATTTCTTGAGCAAGTACGAGACCCGGTCCGCGGCCGCTGGGCGGTAAAGCAAGATAGCCACTGAAGTTACCGCTGCCATCGGCAGCATCGATCATGAGTGTGTTGGATCTAGGTGGACGTGCTTGTTTTCGTTTCATCGGGCATTCCCCATGGCGGCAGTGTAATTTTATAGTTTACGTGAATTGATTGATCGCTTACTGTGACTTTTGTTGAGTGCACGCATACTGCAGGACCTTCTCAAGTGCGGTATCGGCTGCGGGTCGAACCCACGGCGTGTGACGGTTCCATGGTTCGACCGCGCCTTTACCCATCAATCCCGAGTAAAAAGCACCGCCCACCGCGCGTATCAGTTGTTGACTGCAATCGACTTCGCAAACCATGCTATCGGATGCATGACCGCGTGCTGTCGCCTGGGCGTAATTGCGCAATGTATGAATGGTCGGCCATTTTCCGCGAGTGCTGATATCGGGATCAACAAAAAATGTCTCACCAGCGGCAGTCGTTACGGGATCGGGTACTGGCAGTATGACCCAGTCGCCTGCAAAAACCGGCGCGCTGACGATGAATATCGAGAGGATGAAGGAGCGCATCATTGTTTTTTTCCGCATAAGAAATACAGCACTGCGGCTTCGGGTGTTTCAGCCGCGGGGACTTCCCATGGTGTAGGTTGATATTCTGAGGTAGCGGCACCGCGAGCCATCGAATCTTTGTAATAGACAGCGCTTCGTTTTCTAAGCGTGCCATCGTAACAATTGGACTCGAAAAGCAATCGCGCGGATTGATCCTGATACTCATCCGGCTTACCGTAATCAAGCAATCCCCATACACGTGGCCGGGTACCGCGGACTACCGTCAAGGGGTCGATGTAAAGGTTGCTTTCATTCTGTTTGTGAAGCAGGTTCCAGTCTGCCCGAGCAGGCAAGACGCAGAGCAGCAGCAGGGGAAACAGAACTTTGTTCACGGGCAGTAGCGAGAGTGGAACAGTGACTTGCGCCAGTGTACTCCATGCCCTGTGAGCGCTGCGAATGATGTTATTTAGGTAAGGAGGGTACGGAAAAAACCTCAAGAGCTCGTAGCCATTTTTTATCTGGAGAGGTCTTTGGCTTTATCGATGCTGTGCTTCCTGCGGCACTTATTTTTTGTCGGTGATCATGCCGATGCCGATATAAACCGACTTGCTCAGCGAATTAACGCCGAGGTTAATACCGAAGCTCTCGAAGCCGAGAACGAAGCCACCATTCAGGTTCACGCCGTTTTTAGTATACGAGTCCAAGTCGTACCAACTCTGGCCATACTTGGCGACACCCTCCAGCGTGCCGTAGCCGATACCCACATAGGAGTGAATGGTTTTGTAAAACGGGACCAGACTGCCCGGACCCACAGCGGCAAAGGTCGCACCCACATTTGCCATATAAGGCACGCGCGCGCGTTCCGTATAAGAGCCGAACGAGTAGCCGTATGCACTGTAGCCATCCGGTGGCAAGCCAATCGTCCCGTTGAGGTAATAACCTGTGCCTTGGTCTTTTAACTGGTAGATGCCGATGCCGATACCGTCTGTCGTGTCGCCTTGTTTAACCTGGTAGTTGAGGTCCGCAAATGTGGAATCAGCATGCGCAATGCCGGCGGAGATCAGTAGGGCCAACGAAGTAGCAAGCGTAATTTTTTTCATGGGACTCTGTGGCTGCAACTTTGAAAAATGCAATGTCAGGAAGCGATCACGCCGACTTGGCCGCGTTCAAGGCTTTGGCGATTGGCTTCGTCCGGATCAAACAGTCGTACTAGCGAGTTCAGCAGTCGTGAAGCTTTCTCGCTGTTGTCGGTCGAGTAGTTACAAACATAAACATCCAGCGTCACCGCCTGCAATTCTGGCCAGGTGTGCAGGGCGAGGTGTGATTCAGCGAGCAGCACCGTGCCCGTGATACCACCAGTCTCCTCTTGATCTGCACCTGGAAATGCATGAAAAACTTCGTTGACCGCAGTCAGTCCACTCGCTTTGACGAGTTTCAGGCAGGTCGCACGCAAACTCTCGACATCTATCATCAGGCCTAGATTTTTTTTGCAGCCTGATAGGTCAGCAGTCAGATGAAGTCCTTGCATTCATTACTCCTTATTGTCGCGTCAATCGAAAACGTCTGCCCCGCGATGCGGCAAGATTTGTTTCGGTTTTTTCTAGTCCTGCTTTTTTGGTCGACCGGTTTTAATCGGGTCCAATTTTGCTTGCGCAGATTTCAGTTTCTTTGGTCCCATGTCGCTGATCAGTGCAATGCCAATCCTCAGGAGTTCGCTTTTCTTGATCTGAAATCCCGCTTTCAGGCAGGCATCTTTAACCTTTGCGATCTTCGCGTACTCCTTCGTCGGCATCGTAAAGCTGTCACGCACCACCTTCTGACTGGCAGATTTGCTGGTCTTCGCGGCCAGCTTAGTCTGCGCAGACGATATTGGTGAACTCGTCTTGCTGTTGGCACCGGTTTTGGCAGGTTTCGCGCCCATGCTTGCTCAGTGAACTTTATTAAGAAGAAACAATATAAACGATTTATCTGTTTTTCAAGTCTTATTTGCAGAAATCTACGGATATCTGTTGCTTCAATGGCGATCTTGCGCAAAAAATTCTTAAATAAGTAACTTATTAATGGCGGCAGCCAATGTTTTCAGACTTATCATTTAAGTTCCCCTTTTTGTGTCGATTCAGTTCATGATGGATAGCAAAGCAGAAAAGATTCGCCATTTTGTTTTTATTTTTGCAATAACAAGTTGTGGTAATCGGACTGATTATGAGCGCCGTATTGAGTGCAATTTACAAACGGCAAATGATTTACCTGAGTCAATGTAAAAGCCGGTTCAAGGCTTGAGCAGGCGCAGGTCGATGCCCTGAAGAGACAGCCTTG
>JAIXYM010000002.1 GCA_027490255.1 Oxalobacteraceae bacterium
GACCTTGAAGGTAATCAGCTGCTGCTCATGGTCAATGGTGAAATCCGATACTCCCTCAAGGCTATCAACGAGCACAGGTTTGTCACCGCTTTTGAGCTTGACCTCTTGTGGCGGGTAGCAGTAGGTGTAACGATACGAGCGCTGCTCAGTCGTTACAGGGAACTCCGATGCCGGAATAGCAGCTGCAACACAATCGAGATCTTCGATACGCTCTTCAAAACTTTTTGACTGCCGATCAAATAAGGCCCACCACTTTGGCTTGTTGGCGCGCCTTTGAAAATCCAGCAGATCCCGCAGAATGATCGCGTGTCGCTCCTCAGGCGTGTTTGGCACAATCGTCTCCGTGGCATCAGGCTGCACCGGTACGTATTGGCTGATCTGCGCATGAAACTGAAGCACCTGCTGCTCGGTAGCCACGGCAGCAGCTTTGCGCGCCTCACTAGCTTTTGAGGGCTCTTCAGTTTCTAATACTTCCTCTAGCCAAGGTATATTTGCCGGCCGCAAACGACAAAGCCATTGGCGTAACTCATACGTTGAGACCACATCTTCTTCATTGTATTTTTCGATCTCATCGAGAATCGTTTGGTCTTTCGGATCACTATCTCGCCAATTCTGATACGCCACGATACTGGAACCGGCAGACTTCACCTCGGCGCTCCGAGCTGCGAGATAAAATTTTTCTACATACTTGATCGAATACGACCGCTCTGAGATGCGAACCGCTTCTCTGACCACCTGATACAGGTCGACCAGCTTTTTCGTTCGCAGCAGATGATCTATTTCGTTTTCACGCGTCCCATGCAGGCGCATCAACTTGCGGAGGGCAGTTTTTTCGTAGGCAGCGTAGTGATAGATATGCGCTTCAGGATGCTGCTCGAGGTGCTGAATGACGAAGTCGACCCAATGCTCGAAGGCCTGCTTTTCTTCTGCGCGATCGTGTCCCCAAATGGGTTTGAATACGCCCTTCTTTGCATCGTCCAGGTAGTAAAGGCCAAACAGATATTCCAGCCCATCCTCGACATGCGGAAACCCTTCCATATCAAAGAACAGGTCATGCGGAGATGGTTCAGGCAGTCGTGCAAATCCACGAGGGCCGGGCTCGGCGGGCTGATCCGGATTGGGGGCGATCGGTTCGGCCACCCGCTCCCCCGTGACCTTCGCCTGATGCTGAAGGCGCGCTTGATGCTGCAACCGCTGCAAGACTGTCTCAGGAATTTTGGGAATGCGCGTGGTTTCCGGGAGTTTCGCCAACTGCTCAACGGTTTGTATGCCGGCCGCATTGAGCTTGTGAATATGCGTCTTCAGAATATTCGCGACTTGGGTAAGGTGATCTGTCTCATCCCACCAAGTGCTGCACCGCTCTCGCCAATGACAAAGGTCGCATTTATCGCAAGGGAAAGGCGTCGAGCTATTGGCGGCTTGAGCAATGCCTTGTTGCTCGGACGCCGCGAGGAACGCGACAAACCGCTGCTTCAATGATTGGTAATAGTAGCGATAGTCCGAGAGCTGAAATCGCTCTTCCCTGCCGTCACCCAGAACGATGTAGACGAACTCTGGTGATACGCCTTGTATACCTTCCAGAAGTTCAGCATAAAAAGCTAACTGAATGATGAACTTGGCACGGGATTTTTTAGAGAGCTTGGTGTCGATGATTTCATAACTATAGCTACCTAGCTTTGAAGGCTTGTCGACTTTCTTGAGAAAATCCGCATAGCCAACCATTGGGGCCTGCAAAAAAGTAGCCTGATAGATGAGATCTACACCTTCATTCATTGCCGCGATGGTCGCTTCCATCTGCGCATCTTGCGACTCACCGACTGTTTTGATGTCGATGTAACTCGCCGCTAGACCTTGGGCCTTTTGCAGATAATCGTGCTCATGTTCAAATCCGCGAGTCTGAACAAGCTCGGCTTCAGCGCTATCTTTGACTCGTTCCAAAGGCTCATCAAGACTCCAGCGATCAAGAATGCTCAGATGTTCGCACTCCATGAAGTGCACGAGATCTGATGCCGAGAAAATGACTTGACCGTTTTTCTTGTACATTTTTTGTTGGTAGTGATACTGCAAAGGACGTATATTTATGCCGACGAAGCGGTACTGCTATCCCGCGTACGTAGCCAGATCTGATTCTGAATCGGTTAAAAATGCACAGCGTTACTTAGGAACTTTTACAGCTTCGAAAGGATCAACTGCGCTTCCTGCTTTAGCCTTGTTTTCAGGTCGTCCGGACCCAGCACATCAACTTGGCTCCCGTGCCGCAGAATGTCGTTGATCAGTTCGCGATCATCAAAATACGGCACCTTGAGTAAATAGCTCCCGTCTTCGAGCATCTCGCCTTTCTGATCTTTGTGCCAGTGTTCACGGGCGACCCATCTGGCTTTGAACGGCGAAAATTTTAGTTGTGCGACTTTCGTTGTCCCGCCAGAAAATATGCCATAACCGGCATCAAGCTCGGTGGTGAGTACGGCATCGTCAACAGAAACAGCATTCTTGTCGATTGCACTGGCTTCCTCTATCGCATCAACAGAGAATGATCTGATGTCATCACGCAGATGACAGAACGCATCGAGATACCAATTATCCCGATAGAACACGAGTCGCTGCGGTGATACCTCGCGCTCGGTGACACTGGCATCTAGCCGTCCGAAGTGGCGCAGTTTCAAGCGCTTTCTGGACAGAAGTGCTTTCGCAATCGCCTGAAAATGCTCGCTACTGGTTTGTCTCGCGCCGATGGGCATTAATCGAATCCTGCGGCGTATCTCATCGGTAGAAAATTCGCCGAGCTCAAGAATTTTTTCAAGACGCTCGCGGATGGGTTTGATCTGCTTACCAATCAGCGGCGCTGGCTCGAGATCGCCGAGTAGTTGGATACCTGTCAGCAGCGCGTGAATCTCGGCCTCATTGAGCCATAGCCCGGGTAAGGGATGAGATCGCTGATCCGTCGAGACATCAATACGGTAGCCACTCGATTCCACATCCCAAACGATAGGCACGCCCAATCTGTCCCGCAGATACTCCAAATCCCGCTTGAACGTGGCCTTGGAGACTTCCAGCGCGCCTAGAAATCGCGCCATCGGCAAGGCGCCACCGCCTGTCAGCATCCGCTGGATTTTGTACAGACGCTCGGTTCGTCCCATGGATTTCTCTCTTGATGGTCGTCCCGTTTTGAGGACTTTGGCTGTCGGGTTTGTAACTACTGATTATATTGATTTGTAACTTTTAGAACATATCGCATTAGGTAGATCGGCACGTTTACCTACCTTGCTAATTAACCGGCGAAATTAATTGTGGATTATTCATGCTCTCAGGCTCAGTAACTGAGCCTGACCGGGTTCAGACTATCGCAAGCAACAGACGAATCAGTCGTTGCAATTTTTAAAACATTTTTCAGCCAATCCATGAAAACCCTATTGTTTGCAATGACCTTGTTGGTCATGAACTCTGCGCAGGCTCAGGCCTGGCGCAACTGCGTTCCCGATTCCATCGGCCCGGGCGGATGCGACTCCATTGGTCCGGGTGGCGGGCAGTCCATAGGACCCGGAGGTGGACAGTCGATTGGTCCGGACGGCGGTTTGTCGATTGGTCCTGGCGGCGGTCAGTCAATCGGACCGGGCGGTGGATTATCGATAGGTCCCGGCGGCGGGCTTGCGATTGATCGTGACCGCTCACGCGGTCTGGACACCAGAACGATGCGCCCTTTTCCACCGGATGAGCGTTGGCCCCGCAGATAAGGCCATGGTGACTCGATGAACGACAAATTCAAAGTGCTGCAACTACCCACGCAGCCACTGCAAAAAAACATCCCATTGGAGCTTGAAATGGCCCGTGAAATCGCACGCGAAAACGTGACCGGCGAACTACTCAAAGCAAGATTTGAAGAAGCTGGCTATGAAACTCAGCTGGATGATGACGGTGACTTGTATGTCATGGGTACCTGGGTCAATCTGCGCATCATTCTTTATCCGGACTATGCGTCGATGCTGATCCGCGGTCATTTGTCACTCAACGATGAGCTGACCGACGAGGAGATGCAGAAGTTATCTGCAGATGCGAACTACCGAGGGTTTTTGGTGCGCTATGTCGCGCATCGATGGGATGATGGCACGACGTCGCTTATTGGTAATCACGTGATGTACTACCCTTTTGGGCTGAATATGCCGAATCTGATTTTTACTGTTCGAAAGTTTGTCGAGACGCTTAAAGGCTTTTACGATGAGCACAAATCAAATGAGCATATTTTTCCGAAATCGGATTGAGGTTGTGGCGAGATCTGGTTGTGATTCATGTGTGTGCTTTGTGAGTTCATTGGGTGGATTTATGAAAAACAAAGACGCTGGATCCCGGCGTGCGCCGGGATGACGTTTGGAGGACTGTTGACCTCAAAGTCGTTTCCCAAGCGCAGGCCTAATGCAAATCAGGTAAATAACTAGACCGTATGCGTGCAACGAAAGACACTGGATCCCAGCCTGCGCTGGGATGACGGTAGAGATTTTACGATTGCCTCAAAAAGTATCATCAACCTGGCAAAAGTTGGGGGCGGTACCGCATTAGGCTGCCGCCACGATTACGTTTGAAAAACTGCTGACCTCAAAATCGTCATCCCAGCGAAAGCTCACTACTGTCAGGAACATCGGCCTTGAAACGACTTCTTTTTTTCAGTCTCTTACCGTTAACGATCATGGACCCCAGCTTTCGCTGGGGCGACGGAATTTAGGACCCTCAGCCTTAAAATCGTCATCCCAGCGAAAGCTGGGATCCAGCGTCTTTCGTTTCATACCCGACGACTTCGACAACGCTGAATAAAAAAGCAACCAAAAAATACTAATCAAACCAAATCATCATCTCCAAAACCCAAATCAACCCTAACTGAAATGGCCGCTTTCATCCTTATCGTACTTCTGTCTTTCGGAACTTCGATCCTGGTCTACCGCCAGACAAGGCAGAACTTCAGCGTAATCTTTCTCGTAATTTTTTTGATGCTATTCGCCTCGACAGAAAGACGCGTACAAAAATCCAATGCGAAATTCTTTCAGACGCAAAGCGCTTTGCAGGATGAATGAATATTTTCATCATCTTTGTGCTTAACCATAAGCTGCCCCACCACCAGCAAAGTTCTCAAATTTCGTAAACTGCCCCAAAAACGTCAACCGGCAATGCCCGATAGGGCCATTTCTTTGTTTTCCGACGATGATTTCAGCAGTACCAAGATCAGCAGAATCTGGGTTGTAGACTTCATCGCGGTAGATAAAAAGAATGAGATCAGCATCCTGCTCGATAGCACCCGATTCACGCAGGTCCGACATGATGGGTCGTTTGTTAGGCCGTTGCTCGAGCGATCGGTTGAGCTGGGAGAGTGCGATGACGGGGCAATTGAGTTCTTTCGCCAATCCTTTCAGGTTCCTTGAGATTTCAGATATCTCAGTTGCCCTGTTTTCACCCTGCGAATTTGATGACATGAGCTGCAAGTAGTCGACCACGATCAGCCCCAGCTTGCCGCACATCCGCGCTTGTCGTCGAGCGCGAGCTCGAAGCTCAACGGGTGTCAGTGCCGGGGTTTCGTCAATGTAGATCTGGGTGTCATTGAGCTTTTGAATCGCATGGGTCAGTCTTGGCCAATCTTCGTTATTGAGTCTGCCCGTGCGTAATCTGTTTTGATCAAGACGCCCCACCGAGCCCAACATGCGCATCGCTAATTGCGCCCCACCCATCTCCATCGAAAAAACCAGTACGGGCATGCCGGTTTCCATGGCCACGTGCTCGCCGATGTTGATCGAGAAGGCGGTTTTTCCCATGGAGGGACGCCCTGCGACGATGACGAGATCGCCCTCTTGCAGTCCCGAGGTCATTCGGTCCAGGTCAGCGAACCCTGTGGGTATGCCAGTGACTTCGCTATTGCCTTCACGGCTGTAAAGTTCATCAATGCGTTCGACTGCTTGGGTGAGCAATGACTGAATGTCGGCAAAACCTTGGGTGCCTCTCGAGCCCTCCTCGGCAATCGAAAAAACTTTCGATTCAGCTTCATCAAGAATTTCACTGACGGGTTTGCCTTGGGTGTTGAAGGCGGCGCTGGATATTTCTTCACTAACACCAATCAGTTTTCTGAGAATGCCACGATCACGCACTAATTCTGCATAGCGACGAATGTTGGCTGCCGACGGTACGTTTTGAGCGAGGGCATTCAGATACTCGAGTCCACCGATCTCATCGGCTTTATTGACTGACTTGAGCGATTCAAAGACCGTGATGACATCGGCTGGCTTGCTCGCTGCAATCAGCTGCCCGATGTGTCGGAAGATCAAACGATGATCTTCCCGATAGATATCGGACTCTTTCAGAATATCGATGATCTTGTCCCATGCGACATTGTCTATTAACAGTCCACCCAGCACTGACTGCTCGGCCTCGAGTGAATGCGGCGGCAGCTTTAAGGATTCGAATTCCGGGTCTCGTGTGGATGACATGATTTTTTTCTTGATCATTCGGTACCTTGCACAAACAGAAGATTAATGAAGTCCACCAGAGGAATTTTCTCTGGTATCAGCAAGGACATGTAGGGAATGTCCACTTGGCATTGATGCGACCGGATGCCAAGTGAATTTGGGTGCCATGTAGATTTCTGGACCCGTCGCTTTGATCTGATAACGGCTTGATACACGCGAATAAAGCTTGATCATGTCGTTCAAAACCCGACGATCGATATCCCAATAAAGAACTTCGATTGATGATTGAGGCAGAGAGCCGAGAAGTGTCTCGAGGATGGTTCGCACTTCCACTTCGGGGAAACGTCCTTGAACAAATCCGAAGTGGGTGAAATGCAATGACTTGATTTTTAAATGGTCAACCGCTGCGAGCAAATCAGAGATCAGACTGTCCACCGCTGGCCGCCTGCCGTCATCGCCGTGGGTTTGAGGAACAAGCAACAAGGTCGGCGACAAGGCGTTGATCACCGCAACCTCCTGACGGTGATTACATACGTCCGACGCCGCCTCCAGCTGATCGCGCTGCCAGCCGTAGGTTCTGGCAATGGCGGTTAAGGGAGTGAATCCGCGAGCATTGGCGGTTGCAGAAATGGCATCCAGGCCAAGAATGGCGGGAAATCCCAGCAGATGCCCCATGTGTATCTCGTCAAACGTGTGCTCCCGCACGCAAAAAATCAGCCTCATCTCGCCTCCTGTGGTTGGAGGACGATTATTCGGGCGGTGCTAGCTCAGATGCTGAGCCTGTTTGTGGCTGAAGGTGAAAACTGGCAAATAGCGGCCAACTGAGTGGCGGAATGGTGTAAAGGCAGTGCGCGCCATTGGCAGCTACCCATGCCCAGCGATAAACGCGAACAAGAAAACAAAGCCCGTGGGTATTGGTGTAAGCGGGGAAACACTTTGAGGAGAAAGACCGCTGCATTGTCGATGCTAACCAAAACATCCAGCGGCGACTGCATAAAGCAGAACGAAAGAAAAACTCATCCCAGAATTCATCCCAACAAAAAGCCGGATCAAGACAAGTATCTGATCCGGCTGGGGAATTCTGGTAGGCACGATTGGACTCGAACCTATTTTTTGGGGAATTATGGGGAAATGGTTCACGAATCACCACTGTGAAACATGCCGCACGATTACCCTTGGAACCCAACTTTATTCCCAAGGGACCACCCCAACGAAACAGCCAGACCGTTGCGCAATCATACACAGATCGCTCCTACAAGTTCGACGCGAGTTATTTTTTTTCGCCGTCAGAAACTAGTCGCGAATAAGCCTCACACAAGTGGTCAGATATCGTGCCAGGTGGAAGTTTCGAGTAATTTTCGAACGCACCATTTCGCGATCCATCAAGTTTAAATTGCTCTCGAGCGTTAATTGCCAAATAACTAACTATTCTTTCCCCGAACATACATTCGGGGTTCGGAAACAGGTAGCTCTCTTCTGGCTCAACTCCGGACAAGGCAATTTTTCCTGAGTCCTGATCTTCGAGCATTCCTCCCCGCAATGATTCGTTCTCCAAAAGGCAAACATATTGCAGATCAAGAATTTTTAGAAGAACACTTCTGCCCTTATCGCTTGAGATCGAAGCTAACGCCAGCGTGAGTAACTCTTCGTATTGGCCTTCGCTTAGCCATCGATCGTCGTATCGAAAAATATCGTGAAGAAGTGCCCAGTCAAATCCATTGCTTCGCAATTCCTCAATAGCCTCGTGGGGATTATCAAATCTCGCCAATGATTTGGCAGCATATTGACGTAGCCACATGATCGACCCCATCCCATTACTAATTTGAATATGGATATTATTCCTCTTTATGTGCAAAGCAGTACTCAGAATCTGCCAAAGCAGGCACACCACAAAAGCAGGAACGTATCCCCGCTGGCAGATAAGAGTCATAGCTACCAACCGGTTTTCTTATTGCAACTGCGGGTATGTCACCGATACCATTCCCGATGGAACTGCGCTTTCTTTTCCTTAGAGCTGGGCTATTGAGTGCAGGCGGAGGCTTTGGCATGCTACGTTTTCGCTTGTTTTTGCTACCGGGTTTTCCGGAGTGCGCAACCTTAAGTGGTTTCAATTCTGCCTCCTTTTCGTCTATCAATTTGAACGCGGCCAAGAGTATTTGGATGACTTCTAAGCGTGGCATAGAGGCACCCTCGATCAGTCAGAGGACTCAAACGACGCCCATGGCCAAAACGCGAACAGGCTAATCCGCATCCTCCGCTTCATGGGGGCACGTGACGAGTATAAAGGCGGCGAGAAGGCCGTTGGCACCTGATTTCCATCAGTGAGACATGATGAGTCGTTTTTGGGCTAGGCGGGCGTATGCCACGCGGCACACGTTCGCTACGGCGGCGCTAATGGCTGAGGTGAACCCTGCCTATGTGGCCAAACAGCTAGGGCATACCAATGCCAAGCTGCTTTTTGAGACGTATGCGAGGTGGATTGATGGGGCTGACAAGCATCAAGAAAGAGATCGAATGGAAGCAGCTTTTGGGGCAATTTATTCCCAAAACCTTCCCAAAAAATCTAGTGATGCCTGAAAACCCGCATAAACACTGGATATTCTTGGTAGGCACGATTGGACTCGAACCAACGACCCCTACCATGTCAAGGTAGTGCTCTAACCAGCTGAGCTACGCGCCTATAAACCTATCTCGTTATGCCGCTAGCGGCGTTGGCAGCAACTTGTCGTACGTATGTACTGCCTGCGTTGCCGCCGCCTTGCCATCGACCTAACGAGATAGGTTCAACAGAAGCGGGATTATAGCCAGATTTATATGAACGCGCCAGTACGCTGCGCCAAGCCACCTCACAGCTTTGTTTTTTTGACATCACTTTCACAGCTACGGGGGCTAATAAGCCGATGGGCTTTACGACCGCCTAACCTCCAAAACCCCCTTCACCTCTCGAATAATCGTCAGCGCGCGCTGCAACTGCTCGGTCGAAGAGATCTCGCCCGTAAACGACATGAATGCCTGGCCCTTGCTGCTGCGTGTCGATACGCCGATGACGTTGATTTTCTCGCGCAGGAAAATATCTGAGATATCCCTCAGCAGTCCCTGCCGATCAAGCGCCTGCACAAATACATCCACCGGATACACCGTATCGGCGGGCTGATCGCCCCAAGTGGTTTGCACCATGCGCTCGGGGGCGCGCAAGACCATCTGCGAAAAATTCTTGCAGCTGGTGCGATGGATGGAAATGCCTTTGCCACGCGTGATGAAACCCACAATCGGATCGGGCGGCGCGGGCTTGCAGCAGCTGGCCATTTGCGTGAGCAAGCCGGTGGTGCCTAATACCAGTACGCCTGATTTTGCGCCCTGCGTGACACTCGATGCCTTGCTCTTGCGTGGCAGGACAGCTTCATCGGGGTTGACCGCCGCATTGCGGCCGGCCTCATCGGCATGCAAGGCTTGCTCGACGAGCCGCATGCTGAGTCGCTCATTACCCGCCGCAAGCAGTAACTCTTCCAGTTTCTGAAATCCCAGTTTGTGCGAGAGATCGTCGAGGTTGACAGAGGTCTTGCCTTCGCGCTGCAAGGTTTTGTCCAGAGCGGATCGGCCACGCGCGAGTGTCTCGGCCTCTTCGATCGCATTGAACCAGGCACGAATTTTTGAACGTGTGCGCGGGCTGGCGGTGTAATCCTCCGATAACCAGTCGCGCGATGGACCCGCCAGTCCTGAAGCCGCGGCTTCGCCTTTGGCGGTGATGATTTCTACCGTTTGTCCATTCTTGAGCGGTGTATTGAGCGGCACCATCACGCCGTTAATCTTCGCGCCACGGCAGCGGTGCCCAATATCGCTGTGCAGATAATACGCAAAATCGATCGACGTCGATCCCTTGGGTAATTCAATCACCCTCGCCTGCGGTGTCAGTACATAAATTCGGTCATTGATGGAGGCCGCCTTGATTTGCTGCACCCACTGGCGGTTGGCATTGTCAGCATCGTTAGCACCTTCAGCACCTTCAGCACCATCAGCACCAACAACGACATCAACCATTTCACTTTTCCAGTTGAGCAGTTGTCGCAGCCAGGCGATTTTTTCATCATAGGCTTGGTCGAGTGAAGCTGTACCGCCCTCTTTATATCGCCAGTGTGCCGCCACACCATATTCGGCAAATCGATGCATCTTCTTCGTGCGTATCTGCACTTCGAGCGTTCTGCCATCGTCGGCCTCGACTACGGTGTGCAGCGACTTGTAGCCATTGGGCTTGGGGCGCGCGATGTAATCGTCGAATTCCTCAGGAATCGGCGTCCAGATATCATGGACGATCGATAGCACCGTGTAGCAAGTCTTGACGTCATCCACAATCACACGAAAAGCACGTACATCATGCAACCGAGAGAAGTCCAGCGACTTACCCTGCATCTTGCTCCAGATGCTGTAGAGGTGTTTGGGCCGACCGAACACGTCGGCTCGCACACCATCACGAGCAAGCGCCTCTTTTAATTGATTGATCGATGCATCAACAAAACTCTCTCGCTCCGCCCGTCGCTCTTCAAGCATTTTTGCAACCTGCTTGTAACTCGCGGGATCAGTAAAGCGGAACGATAAATCCTCCATTTCCCACTTCAGTTGCCAGATACCCAAACGATTTGCCAGCGGCGCGTACAGATCAAAACTTTCTCGCGCATAGCGCAGCGTCGTTTCATTTTCTAATTTGCGTTCAGAGAAAAAACGCAGTGTGGTCAATCGGGAGGCAAGTCGCACGAGCACCACCCGCATATCGGTGGCCATCGCCAGCGTCATCTTGCGCAGGGTTTCGAGCTGACTTGCGGCAGCTTGACCACTCTTGCCCGCGGTCTGCAGAAAATTAGCGCCTTCATGCAAACGCATGAGCTGTCGTATGCCCGAAACCATGTCGGCGATCTCTTTGCCAAAACGTGGCTCGATCTGTGCTGACAGTGACTCATCGAGCGCAACCAATTCAAACAACATCCCGGCGATACGGGTATCGACATCGGTTTTGAGTCCAGCGAGCGTGGCCACCACCCCGGCAGAAAACGCCATCGCATCCTGCCCGGTGGGTAGAACACGATTGAGATAGGGCGCCTGCACAAAGTCTATGGCAGCTTTCAGACGAGCGGCATCATCGGCATTGAGGCCTAACGCCAACTGCTCATTTACGTGCGTCACAGCTACCACTGAAACCATGGTCAACCCAACAAAAAGTTCTTTACCAGCGCTATCTGATCATCATGCATAAAGGTCGGCGCATGACCCACTCCGGGTATCTCGGCTAGCCGCGCGCGCGGTCCGCGTTCTGTCATAGCCTGCGCGGTCTCGCGCGTCAGCAGATCGGATTCACTCCCGCGCACCAGCAAGACCGGCGCGCGTATCGCATCATAGGCCGCCCACAAGCCGGCCTCGCTGCGCTTGATACCTTCTTCGGTGATGCCTTCGAAGCCCTTGGCAATAGCGGGGTCATAATGACGGCGCCATTTCCCGTCGCCGCCTTCGCGTAGCACGTCGCGTGCCAGCTTGTCCCACTCAGTATCGCTGTGCGGTCCGAAGGGCGCGCTGACGGTCCGAATGTACTCGCGCCCCTGCTCGAAATTATCAAATCGAACTTCCTTGGCGATGTAATCACCAATCCGCATCAGGGCCGGAAAATTCAGATTAGGTCCGATGTCGTTGAGTACCATTTTTTGTATCGGCGAATCGGGAAGCGCCGCCAGCCCCATGCCGATCAGCCCACCCATGGACGTACCCACCCAGTCCACCTGCGCCACGTCCAGCCGTGCGATCAGCGTCACCATGTCGCTCACGTATTGCGGCACCGCGTAAAGGCGTGGATCGCGCAGCCGCTCGGAACGCCCTCGCCCGACCACGTCCGGACAGATCACCCGGTAGTGTTCACTGAGTGATTCGGCGAGCCGGTCAAAATCATCCGAGACCCGTGTCACTCCATGCACGCAAATGAGTACCCGCGGATTGTGATCGTCACCCCAGGTTTGATAGGCCATCCGATGCAGCCCGGCGGGTGAGAGGCATTGCACCATATTGATTCGGGACTGCGTCATCGTTGTGCATCCTATCCAGAGTGGGTTAAGGCTAGGCGCATTTTACTGGTCTATGCGCGTACAATCTTCAGGATTTTTAGAGCGCTTAGTACTTACATCATTCATCTTTACGAGGCTCATCATGCAGAAACCTCAGTTGTCCGGCAAAACCGCGCTGGTCACCGGATCCACCTCAGGCATAGGCCTTGGCATTGCGCATGCGCTGGCTGCGGAAGGCGCGAATATTGTTTTTAATGGCTTCGGGGATGCCGCCGAAATTGCAAAGCTGCAACAAGCCACAGCAAAGGATTATCAGGTCGAGACACTGTACTGCAATGCCGACATGACCAAGCCTGACGAGATAGCGCAGATGATGCAGGATGCCACCGCGCGTTTTGGCAGTATCGATATTCTTGTGAATAACGCGGGCATACAACATGTGGCTAACATCGAAGATTTTCCCATCGAGCGCTGGGATGCAGTGATCTCCATCAACTTGACCTCGGCGTTTCACACCACGCGGCTGGCCTTGCCTAAGATGCGTGAAAAAAACTGGGGCCGCATCATCAATATCGCGTCAGCGCATGGGCTGATCGCCTCAGCCGGGAAATCTGCCTATGTTGCTGCCAAGCATGGCATCGTCGGTCTCACTAAAGTCACCGCACTAGAAACTGCGCAAACCGGCATTACCTGCAACGCGATTTGTCCGGGCTGGGTGCTAACACCACTGGTGCAAAAACAAGTGGATGCGCGAGCGGCTGCGCAAGGTATATCCATCGATCAGGCCAAACGCGATCTGGTGTCGGAGAAGCAGCCCTCAGGTCAATTCGTGACAACAGACCAACTGGGTGCGCTGGCAGTGTTCATGTGCAGTGATGCGGCGATACAGGTGCGGGGTGTGGCGTGGAATATGGATGGGGGGTGGGTGGCGCAGTGATGGGTGTGCACTCTGAGGGTATCGAAGGGTGATGAAAGACGCTGGATCTCGGCCTGCTCCTGAGGCCAGCCAGTTAAGTGGTTAAGCTATTTGTTTGCAACGAAAGACGCTGGATCCCGGCCTGCGCCGGGATGACGTTTCAAAAACTGTTGGCCTCAAAATCGTCATCCCAGCGGAAGCTGGGATCCAGCGTCTTTCGTTGTGCACGAATAGCTTGTACCTTCACTGCCCGGAATATGGCACATGCCAAGATCCAACCCTTCCCCTGAATCTCACCCAAAAACAATCTCACACCCCGTATTCGCCTCAAGCTCTTCCCGACTAACACCCGGCGCCATCTCCACCAGCTGCAGACCTTGGTCAGTCACATCCAGCACCGCCAAATCGGTAATGATCCTGTCCACCACACCAACACCGGTCAGTGGCAGTGTGCATTGCGGCAGCAGCTTGTGCGAGACCGAGCCATCTTTGGCCTTGGCCACGTGCTCCATCAGCACGACGACGCGCTGTACACCAGCGACCAGATCCATCGCGCCGCCCATGCCTTTGACCATTTTGCCGGGGATCATCCAGTTCGCCAGATCACCCTGCGCCGATACCTGCATCGCGCCTAGGATGGCGATGTTGACTTTACCGCCGCGAATCATTGCGAATGAATCTGCCGAGCTAAAAATCGATGAGCCCGGCAAAGCAGTCACCGTCTGCTTGCCTGCATTGATGAGGTCGGCGTCAACTGCTTCTTCAGTAGGAAACGGGCCGATGCCCAGCAAACCATTCTCCGACTGCAACCAGACTTCGATATCGGTCGGCACATAATTAGCGACCAGCGTCGGCAAGCCGATACCCAGATTCACATAAAAACCATCTTGCAATTCCTGCGCAGCGCGCGCTGCCATTTGTTCACGAGTCCATGCCATGATGATTTCTCCGCCTTACTTTGCACTAACCGTGCGTTGTTCAATGCGCTTCTCAGGTTGGGCATTCACGATAATTCTGTGAACAAAAATGCCCGGCGTGTGGATGGAATCCGGTTCCAATTCACCCGTCGCGACCAGTTCTTCAACTTCGACGATGGTGATTTTTCCGGCCATGGCGACGTTCGGATTGAAGTTGCGCGCGGTCTTGCGAAAAATCAAGTTGCCGGTGGGGTCAGCCTTCCAAGCCTTGACCAATGACACATCGGCCACCAGCGAGCGCTCCATCACGTAGTGTTCGCCATCGAATTCGCGCACTTCCTTGCCGTCAGCGACGATGGTGCCCACACCGGTCTTGGTAAAGAAGGCAGGAATGCCCGCGCCACCCGCCCGGAGTTTTTCGGCGAGCGTGCCCTGCGGTGTGAAGTCCAGTTCCAGCTCACCCGCGAGGTACTGCCGCTCGAATTCCTTGTTCTCGCCGACGTAAGAGGCGATCATTTTTTTGATCTGGCGGGTGGCCAGCAACTGGCCCAAACCAAAACCATCGACACCGGCGTTATTGGAAATCGCGGTCAGGTTCTGCACGCCCGAATCGCGCAGCGCAGCGATCAGCGCCTCGGGAATGCCGCACAGGCCGAAGCCGCCGACCGCAATCGTCTGGCCATCGCTGACCACGCCGGCCAGCGCACTGGCAGCATCCGGATATACTTTTTTCATGAATCCCCTCAAATGAACTGTTCTGGCATTCTGGGCCGAGAGCATCAGCACAAGTGCTAACCGGGCCGTACAATACCGCATTAGGCAAGCATTCGGTTCAAAAGCCCATCATCATAAACAAACACCACCATGGCAATCAACGTCCTCGGCACACCACTAAAACCCTGCTCCACCGATCCCATGACGGGCTATTTCCGTGACGGTTGCTGCAACACCGATGAATCCGATCGCGGCTCGCATGTTATTTGTGCGGAGATGACGCAGGAATTTCTGGATTTCTCGCGACAGCGCGGTAACGATTTGAGTACCCCTCGACCTGAATACCGTTTCCCGGGTTTGGTGCCGGGTAATCGCTGGTGTTTGTGTGCGTTGCGGTGGAAAGAAGCATTCGACGCCGGTATGGCACCGCATGTGGTGTTGGAGTGTACGCATGTGAATGCGCTGAATTACGTGAAGATTGAGCACTTGATGAGTTACAAGGTGCCGGTTTGATGGGGGTTCCGTCTGAGGATGGTGTGGTCAGGGCTTTTTGCGGCTACCACGTGGCTTGGTGTTGATCATTCTCAGAATCGATGGGTACACGACGAAAGACGCTGGATCCCAGCTTTCGCTGGGATGACGGTAGGAATTTTACGGTCACCACGACAAAGGCCGTCATAATTCACCAACAAAGAGTCAACAAAATCGATGTCAAGATATTCTGGACAGTAGTGGGCCCGCGCTGGGACGACGGTGGCTATTGAGGTAACCGTAAACTCCCACCGTCATCCCAGCGAAAGCTGGGATCCAGTGGCTTTCGTTGCAAACAATCAGCTCAACACGTCCATTAACTAGCGGCTGGGATACAGCGTCGTTGATTTACCAAAGACTTCCTGCGCAGCTAATACGCAAACGCAACCCTCAAAAACAAGCCCTAATCAACCGCCCCCGCATCTCCTCAGGCAACGGCAACGACTTCTCCACCTTCTGATCCACCCACACCACTTTCGCACCGCCCTCGGCATACAGCACCTCCGGCGCATCCACGCGCACAATCCGTTGTCGCGTATGAAAGCTGGAACGGCCGAATTCTCCGACCAGCGTATGTACTTCGATCTCACCCGGATAACGCAACTGTTTTAAAAAAGTACAGTGAGCGCTGATGATGACGGGCCCGACGCCACCGGGATCGGCGGGACAACCGAGCGCCTCGAACCATTCAATTCGTGCCTGCTCCAGATAGCGGAAATACAGCGTGTTGTTCACATGCCCCATCGCATCCATATCACCCCAGCGTAGGGGCATACGAGTTTTGTGAACCAGCGTGTACGCTGCCTCGGCATTCATCAGAATGCCGCCATGCCATCATCCGCCGTAATGATGGCGCCGTTGATGAAGCGCGACTCATCGGCCGAGAGCAGCAGCAACAGACCATCCAAATCTTCGGGATGACCGATGCGTTTACGCGGCAGCATATCAATCAGCTTTTGGCCACCTTCGCTCTGAAAATATTCACGATTGATTTCGGTTTCGATATAGCCCGGGCAGATCGCATTGACATTGATGCCGTGACGCCCCCACTCAAGCGCCATGGCTTTGGTCATCTGCACAACACCGGCCTTGCTCATGCAATACACACCGATCTGCGACAGTACGCGCAGTCCGGCGACAGAAGCGATATTGATAATGCGATGCTGACGGGTAGGATCACCTTTGGCACGCAGAATCATGCGCTTGGCCGCTTCTTGTGCCACAAAGAAAGCGCCCTGAAGATTGGTGTCCATGACTTGGCGATAATCTTCCGGCGTGACATCCACCAGACGCTGCGTGCTCGAAACACCTGAGTTGTTAATCAGGATATCAATCGGCCCCGCCTCAGTTTCCGCATGTGCGATAGCAGACTTTATGCTCGCATAATCGGTCACGTCCATGGCGACCAAATGCGCGGCGCCGCCGTTGGACTCGATCTCAGCCCGCAGTTCTTTGAGACGCTCTACCCGGCGCGCTGCCAGCACGACCTGCGCGCCGGCTTCTGCCAGAATTTTCGCGAATCGCGCACCCAAACCGCTGGAAGCGCCTGTGACCAGCGCCACTTTGCCATTCAAATCGACTGCTATTCCCACCTTGTCCCCCGTATCTCAGATTATTTTCAGTTCACTAAAACCGTTATGATTACATGATTTTCCGACAAGACCCCTGATCCTGCGGACGCAGCCACGCGAAATCTTCAATAATTTCAGTGACCATCGACCCGCAGAAAACCAGATCGCCGCCGACTATGAACCCCAGCCAAAACCCCAGCTTCCTCGAACAATACGGCCCACGCGAGGCCATGGAATACGATGTCGTCATCGTCGGCGCCGGCCCGGCCGGACTATCGGCCGCCATACGGCTCAAGCAATTAGCCGAACAACAAGGGCGCGAGATCAACGTCTGTGTCCTCGAAAAAGGCAGCGAGCCCGGCGCGCACATTTTGTCCGGCGCGGTCATGGATCCGCGTGCGATGACGGAATTGTTCCCAGACTGGAAAGCTGCGGGTGCGCCCTTGCTCACGTCAGTCACGGAAGATCGCTTCCTTTTCCTGACCGAGCAGAGTGCCACCGCCGTACCCAACTGGATGCTGCCTGGGTGTTTTCAGAATCATGGCAACTACGTCATCTCGCTGGGCAATGTCGTGCGCTGGCTCGCGCAGCAGGCTGAAAATCTGGGCGTGGAAATCTTCCCCGGCTTTGCCGCCGCCGAGATTTTGTATGACGACGCGTGCGCGGTGGTTGGCGTGGCCACCGGCAATCTGGGTGTGGACAAAGAAGGCAAACCCACTGGTGAATTCCAGCTGGGCATGGAACTGCGCGCCAAGTACACCCTGTTTGCCGAAGGTGCGCGCGGCCATCTGGGCAAGCAGCTGATTTCGGGCTACCAACTCGACAAGGGGCGCGATCCCCAAACCTATGGCATCGGCATCAAAGAACTGTGGGAA
>JAIXYM010000075.1 GCA_027490255.1 Oxalobacteraceae bacterium
CGAGACGCAAACACTTGTCTGAATTTCGAGACTTTCGGAGCGACCACATAGGCGCAATAGGATTGCATCGGATTGCTGAGAAAATAATTTTGATGATAGTCCTCAGCAGGATAGAAGATGGGCGCTTCCTGTAGTTCGGTGACAATCGGCGCATCCCATACTTGCGACATTGCAGCAATGACTTCTCTCGAAATTTCCATCTGCTCTGCCGAATGTGTGTAAATCACCGAACGGTACTGCGTACCTACATCATTGCCCTGACGGTTGAGCGTGGTCGGATCATGAATAGTGAAAAAAATCTCGAGGATGTCGCGATAGCTGACGATGGTGTTATCGAATTCTATGCGTATCACTTCCGCATGGCCGGTATTGCCCTCGCAGATTTGTTCATAGGTTGGGTTGAGGGTACGGCCACCGCTGTAACCGGACTCTACTTTCGCCACCCCAATCAGCTGCTGGTACACAGCTTCCGTACACCAAAAGCAGCCACCACCTACCGTTGCCATCTCCATCGTCATCCTATTCTCCTGTTCAAGAGCCAGTGCGCTGTCGCGTACCTGCCGTATCGGTAGCAGTAAAAATCAGTTCCCGCGCTGCGTGCAAGGCGGGAAAAATAACGCTCGTCAGTATGTTCAACAAAAAAATCTGCTGTCCAACATGCAAGGAGCGAGCCTGAGGCGCCATGGCACTCAGCAAATGATCTATCTTCAGCGACTGCAGCTCACCGTTATCAGCTCTCAGCAGAAGCTGCGCATTGGATGAAACTTCCTCCACACAGAGCGGCTCATAATGACACCAGTCCTCGAGCAATAGCTGCAATGGCTGGGCTTTTATCGTGTCGACTACAAGGCCTTCATCGTGCAGAACCAGTGAAACCGGCTGGCTTATCAATGCTTCCCGAACGACTTCGGGCGCGAGCGCCTCGAGGGGCAATAGCGAAGCATCCAGACGCAGGAGTGCGAAGTACAGTATCAGCGCATCCGGATGCCCAGTACCCACGTAAGCCACGACATCACCCTGCCGCACACCCCACTCACCCTGCAGCCGGGCGCAGGCGCGCTCAATGCGCGACCAGAACCGGCGGTAAGTGATGACGCGATTGGGTAAGACATACGCCACGGCATCAGAATGCGCCTGTGCCTGGCGCTGAAGTAAAGCGAGCATGTCGGTGAAATTGTCGGCTGGAAAGTACATTGTAAGTAAAAACCCGGAGATTTTCCCTACAGAAAACTCGTTTTCCACTTTTTAGGCATAATCTGCCATCCAAATAGAATCTGTCCTCATGACCCAACCTGCTATGGCGAACCCAGCCACGACCGCCGCCCTGCCCGAATTCGACGAACGCCATTTCCGCAGCGCGCTCTCGCAATTTGCGACTGGCGTGACAGTAATCACCACGCGCGATGACAACGGTGGCTTCTTCGGCATGACCGCCAGCTCCTTCAACTCAGTATCGCTAAGCCCGCCACTGGTGCTGTGGAGCCTATCGGCACGGTCGCGGGGGGTGCAGTTATTTCAGGCCAATTCGCATTATGTGATCAATGTGCTGGCGAGCGATCAGGCCCATCTGGCTGAACGATTTGCCAGCCGGGTTGAGGATCGTTTTGAGGGTGTCGGGTTCGATTTGTCATCAACTGGCCTGCCAATACTGCATGGCGTTGCCGCCTGGTTCGAATGCCACAATCGCAGCCGACATGCGGAAGGTGATCATTTTATTTTGGTGGGTGAAGTTGAGCGCTGTGCCTATGAAACCAAGCCGAGTCTGGTGTTTCATGGGAGTCGGTTTTCTCGGGTGGCTGAGATCGATTGAGTCTGCGTACTTGGGAAAAATGAACCGCGCGTCGTGCGGGTCAATTGCGCTAGTAACCTTCGAAAAAGCAAAGACACTGGATCCCGGCCTGCGCCGGGATGACGGTGGGAATTTTACGGTCACCTCCAAAACTATCGTCATCCCGGCGCAGGCCGGGATCCAGTGTCTTTCGTTGTGTACCTGCTGACTTTTGAATAACGAATACGAAACTACCTAAAGCAACCGCTCCACCACCCCCGCCGAATCAAACGCTGCCCGACGCAACCTATCATTCACGCCCTGCCAGCGTTCATCTTGCGGCGGTTGCTCGACCAAAATAAGTTCGCAAGATTTCATATCCAGCATTCGCAGCGTGGCATACAACGCATGCGCATAGGCTTGCGGATCAGCACTCAACGGCAAACGTACTGCAGCCTGTGAATTCGCGACGCTTTGCGTGTAATACATCAGCGCAAAACGTCGTCCTCGCGCCGACAGGCGCTGCATCAGTTCCGACAGCTGCTCTGTCGCGACTAGAGCTAGTGGTGTATTGGGCGCATAGTGCGCATCCAGACTACCGGATACACGGGGCGCTGCGCGATCCGGCATTGCCGGCATATCACCCAATACTTCAGCGATCTGCGCAGCACTGATACGGCCGGGTCGCAGTAACACCGCGCCGTGCGTATTCAGCCGGGAAAGATCGATGATGGTGGATTCAATACCGACCTCGCTCTGCCCGCCATCGAGCACACAAGCGAGCGGACTGTTACTACTCACACCGGACGCACTGGGCGTACTGGGCGCACCAAACTCATCGATCACATGCTGCGCCGTGGTGGGACTCACATGACCGAAACGATTGGCTGAGGGACCTGCGATACCACCCTGCCCATGTTTGAACGCCGCAAGCAGTGCCTGCGCTACCGGATGCGATGGACAACGTAAGCCTATCGAATCCTGTCCGCCTGCCACTAATGCCGGTACCTGTGGAGCACGCGGAAGGATCAGCGTAAGCGGACCCGGCCAGAAGGCATCGATCAGTTGCTGTGCCTGCAAAGGCACTTCACGCGCCCAGTGTTGAAGATCAGCGTTACGAGCGACATGCACAATCAGTGGATGATCTGCCGGCCGACCTTTCGCTGCAAAAATCGCACGCACTGCATCGGGATTTTCTGCATCAGCACCGAGTCCATCCCCGGTCTCGGTGGGAAATGCGACTAGCTTGCCCTCTTCCAGCAACGCTGCGGCCGCGCGTATGTGTTCTGAATCCGGACTCATGAAAGACGAATCAGATCGGCAGGCCAAGCAGCTTGCAGGCAGCTTGTAAACTCGCTTGCGCTTGCGCGAGTGTGGGGGCAACAAAACTTACATGACCCATTTTGCGTCCGGGGCGTGGATCATCCTTGCCATACAAATGCAAGTTAGCGCCGGGCAGAGCCAGCAACTGATCCCATGCGGGTTCGATTGCAGTGCTGCTGCCATTGGAAAACCACAGATCCCCCAAGATATTGAGCATCACCACGGGCGAGTGCTGACGCGAATCACCCAAGGGTAGTCGTGCCATAGCACGCACTTGCTGCGCAAACTGACTGGTGATGCAGGCATCAATCGTGTAATGGCCACTGTTATGTGGCCGAGGTGCCATTTCGTTCACCACCAGCGTACCATCTTTTAATACAAAAAATTCGATGCAAAGTACGCCCACATAATTCAACCGCCCGATGATTTCTAATGCCGCTGCTTGGGCGCGCGCAGCGCAATCTGCTGTCACATTCGGACCGGGCACGGTGGTGGTAAACAGAATGCCATCGCGATGCACGTTTTCTGCAATCGGATACACCACCGCCTCGCCATCAGCGCCGCGTGCAGCAAGTACCGAAATCTCATATGCCAAGGGCAGCATCTTTTCCAACACGCAGACGACGCTATGCAGATTCTCGAACGCTGCTTTTGCTTCGCTATGCGAATTGACTCTGACCTGCCCCTTGCCGTCATAACCCAGACGCGCTGTTTTCAATATGCCGGGGAAGAGCGACGCATCAATGCTCTCGATATCAGCCAGAGAAGCAATCGCATGATGCGGTGCCGGCATGACGCCTGACTTTTGTGCGCAGTCAGTAAAGAATTTTTTTTCAATCAGTCGGTCCTGAGCCACCGATACACAATC
>JAIXYM010000128.1 GCA_027490255.1 Oxalobacteraceae bacterium
GCCCGCTCTCGGTCTCGGTCGTCATGGAAGTCTCCTCCTTCAGTTTTCGGGGTTGCGCTGCGGCCTTTGCTCGTCCGGTAAGACGGTGTCGGGTCACAGAGCGGGGTGCCGCGGTAGCGGCTGAAACACACGGATTTCAGTGAAATCCGATACCGAAAATATAGGGGCTTATTTGCGGAAAATGTTTCTGAATTTTTGCCAGAATCGGAGCGATTCAGAAAATTCGTCTGAAAAAATATGAATTTTCAGATCGTTTGAGTGATTCCGGTCCACCCTTGTGCTGATGCGGGTGAACCGGGCGGTGGCCGTGGAAAAGGTCTGGCCCCTGCGTCGGATGGGTTGTCAGCGAGCGATGAAGATGTCGTACTTCACATAAGCCTCGGTGCTGGTGCGCTTGAGCTCGACCATCTTGCCGATCGCCTGCACCTTGTTCAGCCAGCCGTATTTTTCTGCGGAGGTCTGAAACAGCGGTGTGTTGATGAAATACGGCACGCTCTTGTCGTTCAAGACTTCGCCACGCCCCAGCGCCTCGGCGGCTTCTTTGCTCATGGCGACGACACCGACATAGCTCATGTGAATGAACGCGCCATCATCGGTTTCAATCGTCAGCTTGGCCTCCTGACGCAATGCGCCCGAGGGCAGCGTGCGTATCCAGTCGCCGCCAGGCGCGATGACCTTGCCATTGATGCCGGGTCCTTTGACCCAACCACCGGGCAGGATGTTAACGATGGTGAGTGTGGGATCGATCGCCTTGCGCTCGGTGGGCAGGTAGACCGTCATCAGGTATTCGGTGCTCACCTGCGTGGATTGCGCATGGCTAGTGACTGGCATTGCGAACAGCGACAGTAGCAGGGCAAGGGCGGTGGTGAAGGTTTTCATGGTGGTGTCTCGTGGTTGATTGATAAACCGTGCCCCCAAAGTTTTCTCGCGATGCGCGAGGCCTAGTGACAACAAGGGCCGGCTTCGCGCGTTATCGCAGACTCTGGCCCACGAGGCAAGCGAAATGCCTGCAGCATTATTTAAATGAAAACTTCGTTTCATGCCGGCAGATGCTTGTACTACCGATGATGTTTACCTTGAAAAGGCCCGACACTACGCGCGGCATTTTGTTGGAGGTTGGCGGACACAGTAGTAGAGTGCGAATCACCGCCCCTGATCGCCGGAGATCTGTATGCCTTTCATTTTTGATCCAGTGCTGCGTGCCGCGTTTGAAGGCGATGGCTTTTTACTGGTTCCTTCGTTGTTCAATGCGGATGAAATTGCGATGTATCGCTCTGATCAATCCTGTATTCGTCCAGATATTTATGCGATCTCACCCCGATGACATTACCAGCCTAACCGCGCAAGTACTATCGGCTGCGATATACGATCGCAGGCTGTCGTGCCGCGAGGTGATGCAGGCCTATCTGGCTCGGATTCATCGTTTGAATCCACATTACAACGCGCTGATCCATCTGGCGGACGATGATGATTTGCTTCGACAAGCTGATGCGCGTGACGCGCAGCTGGCAAGCGGTGAATCCATGGGCTGGCTGCACGGCATACCGCATGCGATTAAAAACACTGCGCATGTGCTTGGTTTTCCAAGCGACTTTGGGTGTCATTTGCTGCAAGGTGTGATGCCACAACACGACCAGATCATTGCGGAGCGTATCAAGGCGGCTGGCGCGATCATCATCGGCAAGACCAACATTCCTGAATTGGGTCTAGGCTCGCATACCTTTAACAAGATTCATGGCACGACCCGTAATGCGTGGGACACAAGCGTGAGTGCCGGCGGCAGCAGTGGTGGTGCTGCAGTTGGGCTGGCGCATCAGATGCTGCCTGTGGCGGATGGATCGGATTTCATGGGAAGCCTGCGTAATCCGGCAGGCTGGAACAATGTGTTTGGCATGCGCCCCAGCCAGGGGCTGGTGCCGCGCTGGCCGCGTGCTGAATTCTGGTTGAATCAGCTGGCGATCGAAGGCCCGATGGCTCGTAACGTGCGCGATCTGGCGCAATTGTTGGTCACGCAGGCCGGCGCGGATCCACGGGATCCCATGTCGCTCGGCACAGCTTACGCATTGCCTGCGAACTGGCCTGATGCATCCTCACTCAAGGGATTGCGCATCGGCTGGCTTGGAAGTCTGAATGGCCATCTGGCGCTCGAACCCGGCGTGCTGGCGGTGTGCGAACAAGCGTTGAGCAGGATGACAGCGGCAGGTGCGGTGGTAGAGCCTTTGTCATCCGGGTTGGGGTTTGATCCGGAAGCCGTCTGGGAGGCGTGGCTGGTGTGGCGGCGCGCACTTACCGCTGCCAATGTGCGTGGCCTGATCAAGTTACCGCGTGCGCGCGAACTGCTCGAGAGTAAAACACTCTGGGAATATGATCAGGCCGAAGGTTTGCTCTATACCGAATTCGAAATGGCGAGCGAGGTACGCAGTACGTTTTACAACGCGATGTTGAAGCTACTGTCGCGTTTTGATGTGCTGGCTTTGCCTGTGGCGCAAGTCTGGCCTTTCCCTGCTGAGCAGGTATGGCCAACACAGATTGCCGATCGCACGATGGATACCTACCACCGTTGGATGGAGTGCACGATCTACGCAACGATGGCGGGTTTGCCGGCGATGAGTGTCCCGGCCGGATTTGATGCATCGGATCGCTGGCCCATGGGCTTGCAGTTGATTGGTCAGCCCGACGGGGATGGCGCTTTACTAGAGGTGGCGGCTGCTTATGAAACAATCATTGCTGATCTGTTAGATAGGCGGCCATCCTTGCCGGACTTGTGAGTCAGTTGATGCGACGCGTTTACTTGAATTTTTGTTGGCTTGTTTTTATTAGCGACTCGCTACATTACAGGCAAGAATTTTTTGGGAATCACATTTGACGTTGCGATAAAAAGCATTCGAAAAACTTTTCGCCAGTCGGAACAGTAATCGCAACGGTACGCCGTCTTCGTAGGAGAAGGATTTTTCCATCAGCAGAAATGGCCAGTCATCATCATCCTCAACCGCTTTCACTGGAAAAATAGGATGCTTTTCTTTTGCTATCGTCGCAATTTCTTCTACATCTTTGAGCTTTGAATTTTCTACGGATACGGCTTTGCCGATCAAAACGATCGATTTGTCCTTGGATCGGATCTTTACGATGATCGGGATATCGATACCGCTCTCAATGCTGATTTCATTTTTTCCAGCCCGTTTCGCGTCAAATTTGAATCGTTTGAATACCTCTAGAAGGCTGTCTTGTGTCACATCTTCCATCTTGAGTGCCATCATGATGGTGTCGCTGAATTGAGCACGAGATTCTTCGACTATTTCGAGAATTTCAAAAGACAGTCTGGGGATATGGTCTTCGGCGATGCTTTGGTCCTTCAAAATCTGAACCAGAATTTTGTGAACTTCCTCGAACACGCTTGAGCTGACTTGAATGCCGGGCATTGAGCTTTTTTGAGCGCGCATGGGATCGCGATAGTGATTCTCTGGCTGCTCCATCACAAAGTGACTGAACTTATGGACATCGGCGATCAGGGCGTCCATGTGAACATTCATGAAGAAATGTGCAATGGGGCGGTTGGTGGTCACTTGGGTGTAAAGCGACTGCAAAATGGAATTTAATATGAGCTTTGGATTTTTATAATTTTCCAATTGCGAAAACATGGCTACCTCCTCTTGATATTCGGGGTGTCCAAATGACAGACAAGTCAGCTCAATGAGCACCAGCAGCCGCGCGTACTGCCGGTGCGCATGCAGCAGGGGCACTTGCCTCTGGCGCAGGGTCGTTCGCTTGTGTTCTTGTCGTCTTCTTCCGGCAGCGCAGGAAACTCGTCAACACGCACGTAACCAGTACTTTCGGAATGCGGTTCCCAGTGATGGGGAAACTCGGAGGCCAGATATTGGCTTAGCTGCTCGATGGTAAGAACAGTCTCGACCTGGCTCAGCTCACAGTACCGCCATACCGTTCCTTCGCTTTCAACATCCTCTCCCTGGCAGGCCGCGACGACGCGCTTCCATGCTCGTTCCCTGTGAGAGGCGATGTGCCATTTGAATAAATAGTTATGCCAGTTATTCATGCGACATTCCTATGAGCAGTCATGAAAAACAAAGAGGTAAGGAAAAGTGAATTCACCGGATTAGCAGCGGGCGTATGGCTTATATCGACTGAAGTTGGCGGAGTTGAAGTCGAAAAGCACCCGCCTGCTTATCGGCGATCAGGAGTCCGAACTCAAGGGCATCAGAGAAAACGAGGGGTTTCGCCTCAACCGGCCTTCCGCGAAATTGGGCCTCAAAATCTGCTGGTTTGAATTGATGGGTCTGCCAGTCTTTTGAAGACATGAAACTGCTCTTGTAGATGGGCGCCTTGGTGGATGCCTCTGTGCGTATGATGAGTTGGTATTGTTGGCCGTCGCCGCGTGTAGTCAACTGCAAGCCTGAGGCATCCTGTGGAAAATTGACTGGGCACCGCACGGAGGCAAAGCCACCGTTGTTTTCCAGGGAGACTTTACCTTCGAAGATCACGCCCTCAGGATCGATGATAAAGCGAGAATTTGATCGTCCGCCCATGACATCGTCGTTCACAATTCTCATCTGCTGGGCGAGGTCGGGATCTCTAAAGTCCATGATGGCGGCGCTGTTTCGGGCGTGCCCCTGTGAATGAATCAAAAATGAAGACCCAAGTGCCAAATGCGTGAGCCAAGCTCTTCGTGTGAGACGCATTCTCATATACCCTGGTGTCATTACGAAGCCCGTCATGACGCCATATCTCAGTAAATGGTGGTGGTAATGATCTTGCGGAACGAGGGTTGGCTATGCCGGTTCACATGCGCCAGCCGTAGCCGAGGTACATGACGGGCGTATAACTCCGCTCTGCGATGGGGCTGTTGGCTTGAGCATCGGATAGTCGGTTGATGCTAACGCCAAAAAACACTGAACCGCTGTTGCCGACGGTGTAAAGGCCGGTCAGGCCCGCCGAAAAACCCACGCCGGCACCCACGTTGCGTGCCACGCCGTTCGTTGTCTCGGAGGCTCGCATGCCCCAGTAGTAGTCATTCATCGCCGCATTCTGCCAAGTAGCAGCCGCCAGGCCATTTAATCGAAATCCTTGTCCGGTGATCAGCGGACGGACAAATTGCATCTGCGCGACCTGACCATTGCTGCGACCCGTAACATCAAATCCGTACTCAAGGTTCACCACACCCGCTGGCGTCGTCCAGCGCACGCTTGGCCCGACATCAACCCCGAATTCGCGATCGGCCATGCCCGCGGTGCGCACATTATCGCTCGCGTCGTAACCAAACCGTGGTTCGGCATATAGGCCTACGCGTAGCGATCGATTTTCTGAGGTATAGCCCCAAACCCCCGCTTTCAGCCCCGAGACGTAAGCGACATTGCCCCAGGTGTATTGCACCACTGGCAACGCCATCACGCGCAAATCACCGCTGCCCGAGGTTTTGGGGAAAGCGCCGATACCTAGGCCAAGGAAGTTACTCGCCGATGGGATGGGCTGTTGCACCTGTTTTTCTGCGGTGGACTGAGCCTTGGCCGCTGAAGTGGCCAAAAGACAAGCCACCAGCATGCCAAAACTCGGTTTTTGAAAAAGAGTCATGTCGTACCCCGAATCAGATTGGTTTCAACAGAGGACTCTATTATCTACGGGTTTAATGAAAGGCGCCGCTTTCGCTTCGCGAGAACCCAGGCCGTGTTGACCCCGGTGAGGAGCATGATCGGCCATAGAAATGTACAAACCATGGCCCAGAACGTCCGGTTGGCTAGTGAGGACGTTTCAGCGGAATCTTCAGCTTTGTGTGGTCCCTCGCTGAACAAATGCCGGCAAGAGAATGTCGCCAGACCGAAACAGGCGCCAAAGGCGAGGAATAATGCGATGTATGCGTTCAAGATGTCACCTCATTAGGTTGAACGAAGTAGATTTTTCTGCCTCGTTTGCGGAGAAAAGAAACGTCCTGGTGAGCTGGTGGTCCAGCCCTATTGATGGTGTCAGGAAAACTATACATCAAACTATGACAACTAAAAAGTACAGTTTTGGGGTTTCGGTAGCTTTTTAGGGTGATCGATTCACTCCGGGGGGCTGTCCGTGACCCGCGCCCGCCCTCAATTGGCATGAATTCGCCTGGATAGGACTATTCAGGTGAACTGAGGCGGATGCAACGCCTCCTTCGGATATTGCTGCTGGGAACAAAGCGGTGGTTTATCAATGGCCATAGATTTTTATCTATGTTTAATAATTTAATTATCGATTTTACCGATAGCCAAGATTTCCATAAGATCTCGCACCAAAGGAGATCATCATGCATTACGCAGGAAAACATGTTTCGTTTCTTACGCAGCATGGCAAGGAGGCTCTCCTAGGGTCGCTCTTCACGGAGCGACTGGGTTGTGAACTGATACGAGCGGTGGGTTACGACACGGATCAGCTTGGTACGTTTACCCGAGATGTCAACCGGCGAGGGACACAGCTAGCAGCAGCACGATTCAAGGCTCAGAAAGCCATTGAGCTTTCGGGCAGTTCGATTGGCTTGGGCAGTGAGGGGGCATTTGGTGCAGATCCTGTAGGCGGAATCATGCCTTGGAATACCGAAGTGCTTGTATGGATTGACACGAGTTTGAACATTGAGATTGTCGGCGTAGCGCAAGGTCCGGGGGGAGGTCTGCAGCGTTTGATTGCGGACGAGGCTGCATTGATTGACTTTGCAGCGGATGCCGATTTCCCGACGCATGCACTCGTGCTGAGACCCGACGGTCCCAACGCCCATCCCATTCGCAAGGGATTAGTTGACTGGCCAGTGTTGATTGAAACATTCAATGCGATGGTTGCTGAGTCAACGACGGGATCTGTGTTTGTCGAGGTGGATCTGCGTGCTCATGTTAATCCGACTCGCCAGCAAATGATCTTGCGTGCGGCAGAGAATTTGATCCAAAAAGTAGCTTCGAATTGCCCAGAGTGCGGTATTCCCGGCTTCTGGTTCAAGGAGGTGGTCGCCGGTTTGCCATGCGGTTTATGTCGTCAGCCAACGCGAATACCCATCGCTAAGATAAAGCTTTGTGACGCGTGCGATTTCAGGGATAAAGAAAGAGAAGCCTCCGAGAAAACGGCAGATCCGATGCGCTGCGATCACTGCAACCCGTGACTATGTTTTAGTGAGATTTATTGAAGTTGAGGAATGAAAGATGTGTGAAGAGATTTTTGCATTCCATTACCGGGGGTAAGTCAAAACTGCGTAATCGCAGTTTTCACTCGAAGGCACCCCGGCAAGGTCCGCAGGCAGATCAAACTCATTGCTTCTCTGCCGCAAGTTTCGCCCCATAAGCGCTAATTGCCTGGTCCAAAGAATTCAACTCAGCAGTCAACTCGCCATCCTTGAAGGGTACGATCTGGTCAAGTTTGATCATGAGATCAGCGTACTCATTACGGCTGAGTTTGCCCGGTTTCAGTTCAAGGCAGATTTCTACTTGGGTAATAAATGCCCTTAATTCCGGGCGGGACCATTGTTGCGATTGTGGTGATCGTTCAATGAAGCATCCAACCAGCATGATCATTGATTTCCACAGCCTTAGGGCAGTTAGCTCTTGGTTGGTAGTGTGTGATTTGTTTTCAAAACCAAAATCGAAACATTGACTCGATTTTTTGGGTGACCTCTGTTGCATCTGGGGTTGCCTATCACTCGGGGTAGGCGGTTTTGCGGTGGATGGCACGTTCAGCGTATGTTTTACGAGAGCGAGTCGACTTTCGAAAGAGTTAGTTTTTAACATGACTTTAAAGAAATAATGGATGGGATTATTCAGTCACGTTGGGCGGTGATCGGTTCAATAAAATCTAGTTTTTCTTAAAAGAATTTTTTTGGGGAAATATTTTTGGCTATATCCCAATAAGATGTATTGCGCACCGGCGAACTGGCCATGCGAAAAGTGTTGCTATTGGTTATGGTTTTACGCAAGGCGCGCGTAATGTATCCCAAGAGTATTTTTTGCAGGCGAGCTTTGGCCGAGCCTTTTTGAAAGCGCCCCTGTTTTTGAAAATCTACAGCCGTGGATTAGCTGTTATGGAATGCGCTCTCTTGATCTAGCGGATAGACCGGGCGCCGGATATGTTTGAACGGAAACAGCGCGTAATTCGAACTGGTGGGGCCGCCTTGGTCGGCATCGCACTCGACTAAGCCCTTGGATATCGCCCCAAACACCGGCCGGGCGTACATGCGTGACTTCAACAGCAGGTAGTCATAGTTTGAGGGGTTCATGCCGACGCAGTTGAATATGCCCATGTCATAGGGCTCCATGCGCCGCTCGGAGATGACGATCAGTGCATCCAGGGTATCGAATAGCACGGTGCGCCCCATACTCACTTTGGCGCCCGTGTAGATCGGTCCGCTGACTGTGAAGTCACCATCACTTTTCGCACGCACCACGCCGGTCAGTCGTACGGGCTTTTTGGTAATGCCCTGCTGTGCGAGGGGAATTCGGTTGCCAATTTCGGCGCTCACGACATCGGTGGGCCGCATTTTCCATAAGTGCTGTACCGCCTGCGGATCGCAGATCGGGCCGACCAAGATCGACGACAGCTGAGCTTTCAGGGCAGCCTGAAGCACATCCATGGTGTCGCAGGTGCCGCCGGACATGACATTGTCGCTATGGTCTAGCAGTAGAACTGGACCTTCGCCGGGTTCGGCTTGCATCGCTTTTGCCCGTGCTATTGATTGAGCTAGTGGCTCGCTGTGGTACACGAATCCTTCTCGTTCGCGCCAGATTTGCTGGGCTAGGTGACTGGCAACCTCATCGGCGAGCGCAACATCATTATCGGTAACGACAATCACAGATACGCCCGCATCTTCAAAGTCGGCCAGCGAGAAGCCGGCCATTACCGAAACGGCCAGCACACCGGCTCTCTGCTCAGCACCGCGCGCGGCCTCGACCGCCCGCTGCATTGCGCCTTCGTTGGTATTACTGCGCAGGGTGTGGGATAGCAATGGCAGCTGCACCAAGTGGCTCACGGGACGAGTACGGCCAGCAAGTAGATCCATCATTAATCGTCCCGCGTGCTCACCTGTCTCTGCCATGTCGATATGCGGATAGGTTTTGAAGCTGACCAGAATGTCGGCGTTCGCAACCATCTTTGGGGTGACATTACCGTGCAAATCAAGGGCGACGGCTACGGGTGTGTTGGGCGCAATGCTGCGTATCGCAGCAAGTAGCTCGCCCTCGCCATCGGCGGCGTTCTCAGCGACCAGTGCGCCATGCAGGTCAAGCAAGATCGCATCGGGTTGTTCACGCACACCGGCAAGAATAGC
>JAIXYM010000019.1 GCA_027490255.1 Oxalobacteraceae bacterium
ACGACATCATTTCCGCAAAGTTGCCGGGTAACTTCTCAGTGAAATAAATACCGAACATGCCACCGATGGCATCGCCGCAGAAGGCGACACCCGCCTCGGCCGCAGCTTTGGACAAACCATCAACCAGCTTCGCTGTCTGAGCGGACAGGTTTTCATAGAAGCCGGGGCGCTGAATGATTTCCAGCGTTGCCATGCCTGCTGCGACGGCTACGGGATTGCCCGAGAGCGTGCCCGCCTGATACACCGATCCTAATGGCGCTAAATGCTGCATGAATTCCTTGCGCCCGCCAAAGGCTGCGACAGGTAAACCGCCGCCGATGACTTTGCCGAGCACTGTCATATCCGGCTGTATGCCATACAGTGACTGCGCTCCGCCCAGCGCGACACGGAAGCCGGACATCACCTCATCAAACATCAGCACCGCGCCATGCTGTGTGCAGAGCCTACGCATGGTTTGCAGGAATTCCGGTGTCGCGCGCAACAGATTCATATTGCCTGCGACCGGTTCGACGATGACTGCGGCGATCGTTGAGCCCATTTTTGCGAAAACTTCTTCTAGCTGCGTGCTGTCGTTATAGTCGAGCACCATGGTGTGCTTTGCGAAATCAGCCGGCACGCCAGATGAAGTCGGATTGCCAAAGGTCAGGAGACCACTGCCGGCCTTGACCAGCATCGAGTCTGCATGACCGTGGTAACAGCCTTCGAATTTGATGACGGTATCGCGACTGGTCACGCCACGCGCAAGACGCAAAGCACTCATCGCAGCTTCGGTGCCCGAGGAGACCAGTCTGACTTGTTCTATCGATGGCACGATCTTGCAGATCATTTCGGCCATTAGAATTTCACCCTCGGTCGGTGCGCCAAACGAGAGGCCGTGTGCAGCAGCTTTTTGCACTGCGGTGATGACCTCGGGATGCGCATGTCCGACAATCGCAGGGCCCCATGAGCCGATGTAATCGATGTAGCGCTTGTCATCCGCATCCCAGAAATATGGGCCATCAGCACGCGTGATGAAACGCGGCGTGCCGCCCACTGAGCGGAAGGCGCGTACCGGCGAGTTCACACCACCCGGGGTGCTTTTTTGTGCGCGCGCAAAAAGGATTTCATTCTTGGACATGGTTTTCCCCCTGAAAATATTTTTGTTAGTATTTTATTTGGATGTAGCGGTGATACAAACGTTGGTTGTCAGGCGTCGCCACTGTCCGGCTCGCGGGCCCAGAAAAAACGATCAGGCACGAGTTTACCCATACCTAGACGTTGTGCATGCGTTAGCGCTGCGGCCGTAAATTCTTCTGACTCGAAGACGGCCTCCGGTGCTTCAAGTCCATTGGCTAGCATTGCGGCAATCGTTGCCGATAGCGTATTGCCTGCGCCGATGAAGGAGCCTGACTGTCTTGGCCAGCTGTCGGTGCGAATCATGCCTTCACTACCGAACAAGATGTTCGTGACCTTACCCGCCTCGCTCGGTGTCCCGGTGACAAAAACAAATTCACAACCGAGCTGTATCGCGTGCATAGCATCGGCCTCGAGCATTTCTTCATTCGATGGCTCGCGCCAGGTTTCCGCCAAGCGCGCCAGCTCACCGGCCGATATCAGTAGCAGGGTACTTTGTGGAACCAGCAGCTGGCGTACTGCGAGCAGCAACTCTTCGTCGCTCTCCTGTTCGGACAGCGCTGTTGAAAACGGATCCAGCACGAGCGGCACTTCCGGATAGTCGGACATGATCTCGGCGATGACGGCGACACTTTCGATGTTGCCGAGGTAACCCACCTTAAATGCAGCGACCGGCATATCCTCAAGCAGAACGCGGGCCTGATCGGCGATCCATTCGGGTTCGACGAATTGCAAATCCTCGATACCGGTCGTGTCACCGACGGCCAGCGCGGTGATCACGGAGAGTCCATGACAACCCATCGCGGCAACAGCAGCTAGATCAGCCTGTATGCCGATCGCGCCCACAGGATCGGTAATACCGAAGGTCATAACAAGCGGAGAAGTTTGGTTTTGCACAGGGAAAGGATTAACATAGGGGGCTTTTGCATTTTACTTGAAGGGCTGTACTGTGAGCGACAACAAGATAACTGAGCAAGAATACAAGACCTGGATGTGCCTCATCTGCGGTTGGGTCTACGATGAATCTGCTGGCCTGCCTGATGAGGGTATTGCCGCTGGCACACGCTGGGAAGACGTGCCCATGAACTGGACGTGTCCCGAATGCGGTGCCCGCAAGGAAGACTTTGAAATGGTCGCCATCTAATATTGCTACGCCGCCGCGCATCAAGGCTTCATGTGTATGCGTGGCGAATGCAGCAGATATGTCGCCAAAACCACTACATCGAGCAAAGTTTGATTTTTCAATGTACTAACTAATTGCTCTTTTTGTTACATTTGCGCCCGGTTCCATGAAAGCATTCATCGGGTGGCGCAATGGTGGCTTTGCAAGCGCAGGCTGGACCAGAAATTCTGGTCATAGACGACAGTAG
Organism: Oxalobacteraceae bacterium; assembly: GCA_027490255.1. GTDB lineage: Bacteria > Pseudomonadota > Gammaproteobacteria > Burkholderiales > Burkholderiaceae_D > Pernthalerella. The sequence goes on from JAIXYM010000019.1 coordinate 2,484, forward strand.
TACGATCCGGCGTTCTGCCGAGATTTTTCTATCTCAATCCGGTTATTCGGTGCTGCTTGCTGAAGACGGGTTCGAGGCTTTGTCCAAAATCGTGGAACGTCGGCCAGCGCTGATTTTCTGCGACATTCTGATGCCGCGTCTCGACGGTTATCAGACCTGCAGTCTCATCCGCTACAGCAAGGACTATCGCGACATACCTGTTGTCCTGCTTTCATCGCGCGACGGATTGTTTGATCGCGCCCGCGGCGCCATCGCTGGTGCCACCGCCTACCTCACCAAACCATTTACCAAGGACAGTCTGCTCAAGATAGTCCGCGACCATGTGTCGCAGCGCGAGGCCGCATGATCATGCGGGCTTTTTTCGTCAACTTCTTGCCCCCTCACTGATATGCCCATCACGCACATCCTGATTGTCGATGACTCCGCCACTGAACGTCATTTTCTGTCCGAGCTGCTGACGGCGAACGGCTACTCGGTCAGTACCGCAGAAAATGGCGAGATTGCCATCGAGTCCATACGAAAAAATCCACCCCACTTGATATTGATGGATGTGGTCATGCCTGGACAAAACGGTTTTCAGACGACGCGCGCGATTGCGCGTGATCCAGCAACCAGTCATGTACCCATCATCATTTGCAGCAGCAAAAATCAGGAAACAGATCGAATCTGGGGTATGCGGCAGGGTGCACGCGATTATCTCGTCAAGCCTGTAGATACCCGTTTACTGCTGCAAAAAATTGCTGCCCTGTCACGTTCGGTGAACTGAGATGCGCCCGGGCTTCGCCAATGAAATGCATCCTGAGCAGGACGTACTTCCCACACCCAGTCGACAAGAACGCCGGCAGGCTTTGCGTGAATTTCAGCGGCAGCTGGTAGAACGCGCCCATCTTGCGCGTTCAGGCAGTAATAGCGAGCAGATGAGACTCGCTGTGCAAGCCGGTGATCAGCAGCTTCTGCTCGACGTAGCGCATACCGCTGAAGTCATACCCAATGAGGGCGTCAAGCGAGTACCGCATACCTGCGCCTGGTTTCTTGGTCTGATCAACTGTCGCGGCAGGCTCATGGGCGTGATTGACCTCTCAGGCTTTCTCGGGCGTCCCGTCAAGCCTTCGCAAGATTCAGATCGTTTGCTCATTCTGTCCGACTCGCTGGCAGTGCCCTGCGCACTACGCGTCTCGCGAGTGACGGGGCTGGTCAGTCTTTCAGGTTTCACCTTGCAGCCTAAGCCTGCAGACGAATCTCCCTGGGTGAGATCGTTTTTTGTTGATCGTGAATCATGCTCCTGGCGATTGCTGGACCTGCCGCTGCTGATGGAAGACCCCGCGTTCCTCGATGTGGTGGCGCGTTAGAGAAGCGGATTTATTTTTTATTCATTTGCGGAGCATTGCATGGAAATTGATACGAGCCATAGCGGAAGTACGGTAACGAATATGTCTTCCGTACTGCCGGATTCCTTGAAACAAGAAAAAGGTAACCAGACTTGGCAGAAGTTTTTCATGCGCATGAAAAAAAATGTCCTCGTACAGCCCTGGCTGGCCTACGTTTCGGTGAAGGTGGCGGCACGCATCATGCAGGTCGGGCTTGTGTTGTCACTCATTGCACTCGTTGTTTTCACTTGGCTGAATTCTCAGGAAACAGCCAAGGCCTCGGTACGTACCCAAATTGCGGGTGATTTGGTCATGCATTCGCAGCGACTCGGTAAAGCTGCGCCGAACGCAATTCAGGGTAACCCCGAAGCGTTCGCCCAGCTAGAACAAAGCCGAATGGCGATTAACGACGCACTCAAGCTATTAGCCGCGGGCGGTGAATGGCAGGGTCGTGTTGTACCCGTTGCCGACGCTTATTTTGCTAAACGAGTTGGTCGTATCAGTGATATCTGGCAGCGCTCAGATCGTTCGGCGACCCGGCTCATGAGTTTGCAAAAAGAGCTTACCGGCTTCGGTACCACGCTGCAGTCACTGAACAAACTTAATCCAACTTTACTTGAACTCGCTGAACAAATTGCGATTGTCAGTGCGCAGTCAGGGGCTTCGGCACGCGAGGTTGCAGCAGCGGGACAACTCGTCATGCTGACGCAGCGCCTTGGCAAAAATGCGAATGAATTTCTCACGCCCGAAGGTATTAATCAGGATACGGCGTTCATGCTGGGCCGAGATGCCAATACCTTTCAGGACATCATGACCGGATTTATGGAAGGCAGTGCAGTGTTGCGCTTACCGGCACTCGCCAACCCGGACGCGCGCGCACGTCTGCAGGAACTCCAGGCCGCGTTTGCAACTTACCGTCGCGAACTCGCCGGTATTCTCGGCAACCTGAAAAATTTTATTGCAGCCAAACAGGCGGAACGGCAGATATTCGCCGACAACGAATCACTGCGCGAGCGGCTGCTGGAACTGCAGCAGGCCTATCGTGCGCAGGAGACTGAAGGCAACTGGACTCACTGGGCCTTGGGCACGGCCGGGTTTTTATTTCTGATGTTTGCACTCGCGCTGGGACTTTTGCTACTCAATGAAAGCCGACAGCTCACGGCCCAAGCAGAATCACGTCGTATACAGTCCGACCAGCAGCGTCGCAAGGCAATGCAGGAAGAAGAAAGTGCGCGCGCCATCAATCAGCAAAATCAGGCCGCTATTCTTAGGCTGATGAATGAGCTTCAGGAGGTGGCCGAGGGTAATCTGTTGATTCGCACCACCGTATCGGAGGATATTACCGGCGCAATCGCTGACTCTGTCAATTTCACCCTCGAAGAGTTACGCAATCTGCTGGTGCGAGTCAGTTACACCGCACAGCAGGTTGGAAAATCTTGCGGCACTGCGCAGAATATTTCCAGCGAATTACTGGCGCTTGCAGCGCGTCAGTCGAATGAAATTCAGCAGACTGGTGAGGCAGTGCTGCAGATGACAGCACAAATTCACCAAGTCTCGCGCGCCGCCAGTGAATCAGCGGATGTCGCTCAATCATCGGTGAGCGCCGCTGAGCAGGGTGAGAGTGCGGTACAAAATTCTATTCGCGGTATGCAGCAGATACGCGAACAGATACAGGAAACTGCCAAGCGCATCAAACGTCTTGGCGACTCTTCGCTCGAAATTGGCGACATTACCGACTTGATTTCTGATATCACCGAGCAGACTCACGTGCTCGCATTGAATGCGGCGATACAGGCCGCGTCCGCGGGTGAGGCTGGTCGAGGTTTTGCCGTAGTTGCCGAAGAGGTCCAGCGATTGGCCGAACGCTGCGGTGATGCTGTGCGCCAGATCAGTACGCTGGTCAAGACGGTTCAAGCTGATGCACATGAAGCCGTCGCTGCGATGGAGCGGTCCACACAAGGGGTGGTCGAGGGAACGCGCTTGTCGGATGCTGCTGGCCATGCGCTTGCAGACATACGTCGCATTTCTCATCATCTGGCTGAACTCATACGCGGCATTTCAGCCTCTTCGGTGCAACAGGCAAGCCTTGCCGATGGCGTGGCGCGCAACATCGACAGCATTCTGACAGTGACCGAGCATACGCGGCATGGTACCCAGCAAACCGCTTCATCGGTGCAGGAACTCGGTGAGATGGCATCAGAGCTTGAAGTTGCAATCGCGCGTTTCCGCATTGCTGCCTGAATTATTTATCCGTTCTGAAAACTAACGATGAATTCGCCAGTGCCAGCAAGCTTGACAGCCTCAGATTGCCTGCCGCCTCTTTTTCATGAGCTCGCAATGTCCCTGCGTCAGCTGGGACAGTTGTTGCAACAGGCGACAATCACGGATGTCGACCCGTCGACAGCGCTGGCTTCAATGTCTGCGCTGCTGGGACAAATGGAAGCTGCGTTTACAGTAGCAGGCGTTGACAGTCTTGCCGCCATTACTTCGCTCTCACATCGTATCGTTGCGAGGCAGTCGGAAAATCTCGCATCATTTCCCCCTGAGCTGGCCGGTACGCTAAATCAGACTTTCAGCACCCTGACGGAGGCGATGGAGCGCGTGCTGGCACGGGAGTCTTTGCCGATATCGAATTTTTTCTCGTGCTGGACTGCACTTGCTGCCTGGGATCGTAGCGGTAATGCGCATCCATCCGCAATGTTGTCGCTGCAAGCCGATCACAGGATGCTGCCTTCGGTTGCGGTACCTGAAGAGCAAGTTCTACTGACCGATCCTCGCAGTGAATTCGAGCGCGCGCTATTACGCTTTTTACGTTCCGACATACCCGAAGAGATTTTGCAAGCAGCACAGCGCATAACGCAGGTGATTGCAGCACTTGCTTCCCTCGCACAGTCGGTATCGGAAAAATCCAGCTGGCTGGTGCTGCATGCTGCAACAGGGTTGATAGCGGCAGAAAAGACCAGCGAGATCGCGCTATCAAAAAGAATACTGGCAGCGACGGGGCGTGTGATTCGTCATGTCGGATCGACAGAGCTACCGCCCGTGCCGGCACCACTGGTTCGGGAAGCCTTGTTCGTGATTGCTACTGCCAACGCACACACGCCAGAATCAGTCTGCATCGCGCAAGCCTTTGAGCTCGACACTCAGCTTCCTTCAGCGCAAGCAGTACCTCCAGCACAAGCGACTGGTGAGGTACTCGCTATCGAGGCGGTGCGTGATGAAGTCCAATCGCTGATTACCTTATTGGATACGCCGGGAGCGACTGCTTTACCCGCTTCCGCGCAACTGGACAATCTGATTCGGTCTGCAAGCCCTGTGCCTGAGATCGCTTGCGTGGCAAGTGCGCTGTCCCGCTTACAAGCAAGGCTCTCTGCGAATGAGGTTCATCCGACACAGGCGCTTGCGGTAGCGGCCTGCCTGCTCGGTCTGCAAACACTGATGGGTTTGGTGACTCGTTTGAAAAACAGTCAGTCCATTGCGCAGCGGATTGCAAGCAATCTGGATGCGATCGGCAACGTCGTCGATATTCCTAGCTGGCGCAGCTTGCAGACCATGGGCATCTCCCTGCAAATACCTGCGGTACTGACATCGCTAAGGGATGCACTGATCGATAGTCTGGCCGCGACCGAGCGACAAATCGAACGTTTGATGGACGAAGCCCCTACGGCGTCGGAGCGAGAAGCCGCCCATGCCGCCATCGATCATCGCCTCTCGGAAGTTAAGGCAGTGCTGACATTATTAGGTGAGCAGACTCTGCTGAAATCACTGCAAGAAATTCGCGAGCAACTCCCCTCGATGATTTTAGACGTGGGCAGTAATAAAGATCTTTATCATCGCGATTTGTTTGCACAAAGCTTCGTTCGCCTTTCTTTACTGCTTGCTGCCATACCACGTACGCACGATATCGAAGACGGCAGTTCACTACATGAGGTGACGCCGCCTTTCGGTACCGAAGATGACCATCATGCGATGCGTCCGGCCTTTGATACCCGGCAAAATCTGCATGCGATTTTTCTTGATGAGGCGAAGGCGCGTCTGCAGCAGCTCGGAAATTGGCTGCATGCAGAGCCGAAGAACAAGGATTTTCAGTGGGAATCCGCCGCTCATGCCGCCCATGCACTTGCCGGCTGTTCTGCCACGGTAGGCTTGTCGGAGATGCGGCAGCTGGCGCTGGCCATGGAAGCGGTGCTCATAGGGATGCGCACAGGCGATGGGCAGATCACTGAGTCTGTGCTCTCTGTCTTGCAACAGGGATTGGTGACGTTTGAAGATATGCTCGCCGACTTGTCCTCCGGCCTCATGCCACAGTCTCAGTCTCAGTCCGCTATCCTTGAGCAGCTGCTCGCATTGTCCCTAACGGCATCTGAGTCCAGATCTGAATTCGAATATCAGCAAGATGATGATGCCGAGTCTTTGCTAGGGCTGCAGCAGAGAAACGTGCCAGACACGACAACAGCGCCAGATACGACAGCAGTGCCAGCTAATGTGCAGAACCAAGATTGGCAGCCTCCAGCCATTAAAGACCGCGCTGATTCGAACCTATTACTTCAAGCAGGAACATCCACACTTACCGCATCGACTAACAAGCTGCGTGATCCGATACAGGATGAGCTACATGAAATTTTTGTCGAGGAAGCCGCCGATCTGATGCCGCAGCTTGATCAGCAACTGCGTACTTGGATGGTCGAGCCTTCAGATCCTGAGGCACCCGCGCAGATGCTACGTATTCTGCATACGCTCAAAGGCAGTGCACGGATGGCAGGTGAAATCAGGCTTGGCGACGAGCTGCATCAGATGGAGCAAACAGTCGCTGAACTCTCGCAGCAATCGCCACCGGATGCAGCCTCACTACGTACCCTTGAGACGACACTGGATCAATTGCTACAACCGTTCGTATCGGTCACTGCGATCCCACCGTCAGCCGTTGATGACGGGCGAGCGAAGGATGTAAAACCAGCAAGCGCCGATGTCGATGTTTCGGGTGCCGCGCATACAAGTCAGGATGTCACAGCAGCAGCGCCAGAAAAAACTTCCCAGACTTTGCAGTTGCGGGTACGTGCAGAATTTTTGGATCGCATCACGACCTCAGGCGCAGAGCTGCTCGTCGGCAGCTCACGCATGGCGAGCGACTTGCAGCTGCAAAGGCAGTCGGTAACTGATCTTTCGGACAACCTCTTGCGTTTGCGTGCGCAATTACGTGAACTCGAAATTCATGCAGAGTCGCGTATTGCTTCCGGATTTGCGCCTAGCAATGCAGCAGAATTTGATCCGCTTGAATTTGATCGCTATACGCGATTGCATGAGCTCACACGAATGATGAGTGAAAGCATCGCCGACATCAGCAGCTTGCAGCGTACGCTCTCGCGTCAGCT
>JAIXYM010000106.1 GCA_027490255.1 Oxalobacteraceae bacterium
AGCGCGCCTTCACCGCCTGACGGGCTTACCCGTGCTCGTCAGTGGCGGCGCACCTGACCGGGGCGGCGAGAGTGAGGCCGCCGTGATGGCAAGGGCTTTGCGAGAAGATTTTCAAATTCCGGTGCGTTGGATTGAAGACACGTCCGAGAACACTGCACAAAATGCCGCGCATGCAGCGACCATGTTGCGAGACGCGGGCATTGACCGCGCATTGCTCGTCACCGATGCCATTCATATGTCGCGTGCGGTGCAGATATTTTCTAAAACCGGTCTAGTCGTAATCCCTGCGGCGACCGATTTTAGGTCTCGTAAGCCCCTATCTGTGGCCGATTTCATTCCTTCTGCAGGATCGCTTCAAAGCAGCCATTACGCGTTGCATGAATGGATAGGTATGCTCTGGTATCGACTCAGACACTAAGCAGGTCATTGTATTTTTTTCAGAGAAGAATCGTGGTGGCGATCCACAAACAAAAATCCCGGCATGCACATCACAAGCCGGGATTTTTTGTCAGAACAAACGACGTTTTATTTTGCTGCGGGTTCCTTGAACTTTCCACCACTCGCATTGGCCATGTGTACTACAGCGCGTGCGACTTCAAGATCATCGAGATCAGGATTGCCGCCTTTGGCGGGCATGCCGCGGATGCCCTTGATCGCGTGCGACACCAGTGTGTCGTAGCCTTGTCCAATGCGCTTGGACCATGCGCCGCTGTCACCTGTTTTCGGTGCGCCTGCAGCACCACTGCCATGGCAGGCAACGCATGCAGCGTTATAAACTTCAGCGCCGGCCTTTAGCTGGCGTGGTGCGCTTGCATCTACCAGCGTAAAGCCTTCATCAGCGACTGGCTTCAAACGTGCCGCGATCGCTTCCGGTGATTGTCCATTGGAGCCCGCACCAACTTTCGGCGCGCTGTCTACGTATTTCACCAACAATACGATGACAATAATAGGAACCACAAAGCCGGCCACTACGGCGGCGATTAATTGGTTAGGTGTTTTAACAATGGATTCGTGCTCGTCGTGCGCGTCGCTCATGATGTCCTCGGGGTATATTCAGCCTGCTGCACGGTCGACTTTGAACGTGTGACCAGCCGGCTTGGCTAGCTAAGAATAACAAGCCCGTGATTATAGACGAAGCGCCACAATTTGACCTTGCGCGGCCCGTCGCTTCGTGGACTGCCCGACCGAAACCCGGTATCCTTGCCGCTCTTCCGAAGTACCCAAACCGCGCGGCTGTAGCTCAGTGGATAGAGTATTGGCCTCCGAAGCCAAGGGTCGCTGGTTCGATTCCAGCCAGCCGCGCCAGCCCCAAGAGCTTTTCCAGACACATCGGCCCCACGCATTACGCCGACGGGGTGCACTGTGGGGTCGAATGAGGTGGGCACTATCCGGGCGCAGCGCTTGACGTCCTTTTCAGCGGCGTTTCCCGCCTTGTAGAGGAACCCCTGTCGGTCCAGCGATGTGGCCTTCGATCCTCCCGCTTCAGCCCGCCCAATCAAACTTATCTTTAGCAGATTCAAAACCCGCTCAGGGTTGTTTCTCATCCCGCAGCAGTTTGAAATGGAAAGGCGCCGCTTTATCAGCGGTATCAATGCGGATGAGTACCGCATCGGCCTGACTTTCTCCCGGTACCACCACCCGAACCAGCTGACTGAGAGGGTTGCCCTTGGCGTCCTTGAGCGGACGGTCGATCAGATACTGGTGCGTGTCGCCCTGAATCAGCAGCACCGGCTTTTCCCATGCGGCGACCTCTTCCGCGAGTACCGCGTTCCAGCGCACGAACCCCGAGCCTTTTCGTGGCTCGCCGAAGAACGTGTCTGCCTGCATAGCCAGCACCACCGCTTCATCCCTATTGGCTTTTGCTTCGGCAAAAGTCTCCTTTAGCCACGCAATATTTGCGTACTCGCGCGCTGCAAACTCACTTGAAGAAGGTAGCCCTGGTTGCAGATTATTGTTCGAGCCCACCAAGTGCAGAGTTGCAAAGCGCACTTTCCCTTGCGACCAGCGACGATTTTCTACAAAGGAGGCAAATGATTTTTGGCTGGACTGCATTTGTAAAGGCAGTCGTTGTTTGCCCAGACTTTCGCTCGGCGAAAAAAACAGCTGACGAATTTTTTCCAGACGCTCCAGCGGATCGTAGCGACCATTACTGACCCGGTGACAGTCTGTCCACTCATTGTCGCCGGGCGTATAAATCAGTGCGCGATCAAACCGATCGAACAGCTGTCGCACGCTCAGAAAAGTTTCATCCGAACAGACAGTGCTGCCAGATTTGATGTCGCCCACGTGTATCGTGAACGCCAGCGGCTGACCATTAAGTTTGTGAATCAGCCCAGCAAATTCTTCATGCGGCCCATAGGGAAGATCGCCAATAGCTGCGAAAGTAAACGACTGGGCGAATCCTGAGACAGGAAAAATCAGCGCGCTTGTCAACGCCAAGGCGTTGAAGATTCTGGAAGCAAGCATGAGCGGGTCCGGTAATGACATCGTGCATCGGGGTGATGCCGACATGGCCTGCTGATTTTACCGAACATTTCAGAATCGATAGCCCACCATCACGCGACCCACGGTCGATTTGGGATGTAAGCTCTCGCTTTTATATGCCGTTGGTATGGCCGGGTCACCGACGCTAGCCGTAAACTGGTTGAACCGTACGTTTTCTACTTCAACTCGTAAAAACCAGATTTTTTCAAAGGTGGTCTGCATACCGAGCCCGATCCCGGTACCGCCCAGGCTGCCGCCACCGGCAAACGAGGTAGTGGTGTTGCAATCGTTCCCTTGGCAGTCAAGCGACAAATCAGACTGGCCACTGACATAAGCTTGATGATGGGAGAAGGACAGATAGGCTAGCGTAGTGTCACTAATGCGAAATGCAGGTTTGACCGCGACAAACCAATTTCGCTTGAATCGCCACTGCCGGTCGATTTCGCTGGAGTAATTGTTTTGAGCAATCAGAAAAGCATCCGTCGAAAATTGGGTGCTGCCCCCGACATCCTTGCCAGCCTCCATCATCACCAGGTACTTTGGCCCCAACGGGTAGAGGTAGCCCACCGCGATCGTGCCGCGAAACTCGGTTTTGCCCGAGTCCGTTCGCAGTGTGGATGGCTGGCTGTCGATCCCTACCAAACCGGAATCCCCGGCCGTTGTTGCATCTAATGCCATGCCTGTCGCCATATAAAAACCGGGCTTGTCGACGGCAAAGGCCGGCAGTGTCGCTGCGATTGCCAGTAAAAAAGCGCAGCATTTTTTCCAGTGCATAGTATCAACCCGAAATTTGTTATCGAGGTGACAAGTTATCACTGGGGTATCGCGCAACAGATACCAGCAATGCGCTACTGCTGGTGGTTTTACAACCAAATCATCCGAACGGCGGCGCGCTCGCGGAGCGCCTGCAAAGGACCGCGTGGAAGAACGGCGCTGGCGCTATTTGTTGCGCATCAGTCCTGACAGTCGCACCAGGTAATCCCGACACCGGACATAGTCACCCGGCATAACAGCTTGGCAGTCCAGTCTAGCGCGAGCGAAGTCCATATCGCCGACGATGGCCACCGACCATCCAATGTAACGATTGAGCAGGGCATCTAGTTGCACTGGATTTGTGTGCGAGCGCCATTCGCTCTCACTGAGTTGAAGTAACGCGTAGAGTGGTGCCGGGTCGCGATAGGGTATCTGGTCCAAGCTACGAAACAGGGTGGGAATTTGCTGGCGATTGTTGTCAATGATGCTGTCGATATCAGAGAGGTGCAAGCGACACGCTATTTCGGTATGCGCGTTTTGGCAGGTGTCGCGAATACCTCCAAATACTTTTGACATCGGATAGAGCGCATAGCGATCCGGAAGAAAGCGCTCGATGACCTCGTGTATCCAGTCCCAGTGCGCCGCGAGCGCCGATTGCAAAGTGGGTGCATCCAGTTCTGTCAAAGCATTAAGCACAGCGTTATGACGATACGGTAGCTGTGCAGGACGTAAAAGCACAGGCGGCCGTACGCGGGACTTCATCGGCACCTTGGCCTTCTGTTTCATTTGAAACGAAAGGAAATCCATGTACAGACGACACGCAGCGGGTTCTTGCTGTTGTGTACATCGCTGTCGAGCCGTATCGAAAAATAATGACGATGATGTGACTTGAGCCCGCAATGGTACGAACATCGCCAGCGTGCGCTCTATGCGCTGCCAGTCCTGTTGTATTGCCAACTGAAAAGCGGTGTCATCGCGCGTCAGCAAGGTATCCAGCGGACGAGGATTTCGATAGGGCAGGTCAGCGAGCGAGAGTGTTTGTGCCAGAGCGACAGAGCAGAGAAACGACTGCCAGAACAGTATTACCAACAGCATTACCATCAGCAGACATCGTCGCAATGGCATGCTTCTCACATTGATTCGCCCAAAAGAGTTCATGCATCATCATGGCGGCATTGGGGTGGGCAGCCCTTGAGGCGTGTCTAGCGATTAGCAGAACGTCGCATCAGCAAATTCGGATACAAATCTTCAATGATTGCAGCACCATGCTCGAGCACAAAGTACCGGAAGGCTTCTGCAGCGGGCGAGGGATTGCCCCGATTGAGCGCAACGACATGCCAGGTTCGTGAAATCGGTGTGTCATCAATATCGAGTATTGCAATCTTGCCGTAGGTTTTTTCCAGGCCGACGGTATGCAGAGACACAAAGGAAATCCCCAGGTTTGCCATTACCGCTTGTTTAATACTTTCCGTGGACGACATTTCCATTGACACGGGTGGTGTCAGACCGCGCTCTTGTAAAAATCGTTCCATGATGAGGCGTGTGCCCGAGCCCTCTTCCCGAGAAATCAATTCGACCTGATTAAGCGCCGAGGCAGAGATGCTTTGTTCCTTGGATAACGGATGATCGGGGCTGGCGATAAAGGCATGTGGGTGCGGTGCGAACGCTTCAATACGCGTATCCAGATCAGCGGGGGTGCGGCCCATGATCGCAATATCGATATCGCCATCACGCAGCATCTCAATCATCTGATCGCGGTTGCGCACTTCAATTTTGATTTGCAGGCCGAAATGTTCTTCGCGAAAGCGCGAGAGCAGCTGGGGAACAAAATACTTCGCCGTACTGACCAGCCCGATTTTCAGCGTGCCGCCCTGAGTGCCGCGCAGTTTGGACAGCATGACTTCTGCCTCCCGCAAATTCAATGCGACGCGCTTCACGTAGACCAGAAAGTACTCGCCGGCCGTGGTTAACTCGACCCGCCGTCCCACCCGAGAAAACAGCGCCACCCCCAAATCCCCCTCTAGCTCCTTGATTTGCATCGAAACGGCCGGCGCAGTCAGGTTTAACTCTGTTGCTGCTTTGCTAAAGCTGGCGTGACGCGCCGCGCTAAGGAAAATGCGCAATTGGCGCATGCTCAGGTTTCTGAGGAGTTTTAGACTTTTCATAAGAGCAATAGATCAGAATATCTGATTAGTATCCAAATGATAGATGAATATACCTTAACAGATGAAAACTATACATTCCAGTCGCTGCTTGCTCTAATGCGTTCATTCTTAACCGGCATTGTTCATTGTTGATCAGCCAAGGATACAAATGGCGTACCGGCATGCGTCCCGCCCAACAGGCGTTTAACAGGAGACTGCAATGAACAAACCCGTCGAAGGCCGCATCACTGATATGAAGGAGCGCTACAAGGGCGGCGTTCTGAAATACGCACAAATGGGTTACTGGCGCCCTGACTACACACCGAAAGATACCGATTTCATTTGTGTCTTTCGTATTACGCCTCAGGAAGGTGTTGATTCCATTGAAGCCGCCGCGGCAGTGGCCGGCGAATCATCGACCGCGACCTGGACTGTGGTGTGGACCGATTTGTTGACTGCGCATGAGGATTATCAGGCCAAGGCTTTCCGTGTCGATACCGTGCCAGGCACGGGCCCTGGCACCGATAAGGAACAGCAGTACTTCGCCTACATCGCCTACGACATCGTTTTGTTTGAAGAAGGCTCAATCGCCAACGTTACTGCCTCACTGATAGGCAATGTGTTTTCGTTCAAGCCACTCAAAGCCGCGCGCCTTGAAGACATACGTATACCCGTCGCTTATGTGAAAACATTCAAAGGCCCACCGACCGGCATTATCGTCGAGCGTGAGCGCCTAGATAAATTCGGCCGCCCTCTTTTGGGCGCGACGATGAAGCCCAAGCTGGGCCTCTCCGGTAAAAACTATGGCCGCGTGGTTTACGAAGGTCTGACAGGTGGCCTTGATTTCACCAAAGACGATGAAAATATTAATAGTCAGCCCTTCATGCACTGGCGCGATCGTTTTCTATTTTGTATGGAAGCCGTCAATCGCGCGCAGGCTAACACCGGCGAGATCAAGGGCCACTATCTCAACGTCACGGCTGCGGACATGGAAGAAATGTACGCGCGAGCAGAGTTTGCCAAGTCGCTAGGCTCCAACATCATCATGGTCGACTTGATTATTGGCTGGACCGCTATTCAGTCCATTTCCAACTGGAGCCGCAAGAACGACATGATCTTGCACATGCACCGCGCAGGTCACGGCACCTACACGCGTCAAAAAAATCATGGTGTCTCTTTCCGAGTGATGGCCAAGTGGCTACGTCTGGCCGGTGTCGACCATCTGCACGCTGGCACGGCAGTTGGTAAACTCGAAGGTGATCCAATGACCGTGCAGGGTTACTACAACGTTTGTCGCGAAAGCTACAACAAGCAAGATCTGTCGCGTGGCCTCTTCTTTGACCAAGACTGGTGCGACATGAAGAAAGTACTGCCAGTGGCCTCGGGTGGCATCCATGTGGGTCAGATGCACCAGCTCATCGATTTGTTTGGCGATGATGTTGTGCTGCAGTTTGGCGGCGGGACTATCGGTCACCCTGACGGCATTCAGGCAGGCGCAATCGCCAACAGGGTGGGTCTCGAGGTCATGATCAAGGCGCGCAACGAAGGCAAGGACATCATCAATGAAGGTCCCGCCATTTTGAAAAATGCGGCCAAGACCTGCAAACCGCTCGAAAAGGCGCTGGAGACCTGGAAAGATGTGTCCTTCAATTACACATCGACCGATACGCCAGACTTCGTCGCCACACCGACGGCGTCATAAATCAGAGACCTTACTAGGAGCATCACGATGCGCATCACACAAGGACAATTTTCCTTCCTGCCGGATCTGACTGACGACGAAATTCGCGCTCAAATCGACTACGCGATCGGTAAGGGATGGGCGGTTTCTGTCGAATGGACCGACGATCCACATCCGCGTAACTGCTACTGGAACATGTGGGGCATTCCCATGTTTCAGATTAAAGATGGCGCTGCAGCGCTGTATGAAGTCAATGCCTGTCGCAAAGCGCATTCCGAGGTGTACATCAAGGTGAACGCCTTTGATAACACGCGTGGTGTCGAGTCCATGGTCATGAGCTTCATTGTCCAGCGCCCATCATACGAGCCTGGATTTGGACTGCAGCGCACCGAAGAAGCCGGTCGCAATATTCGTTACACGACGATTAGCTACGCGACTCAGCGTCCAAGCGGTGAACGTTACTCTTCCTAAGACAGGAGCCCCACGATGAATGCGCCCACACCGCCAGCCTCTATCGACCTGCAGCAAATACTGCGTGACGCTGAGGTACAGCCCGTCATTGATCAGCTTGAAAATGAGCTGATCGGGTTGGCGCCGGTGAAGGCGCGCATTCGGGAAATCGCGGCTTTTCTCGTAGTGTCACGTGCGCGTGCGGCTATGGGTTTGGAGGCGGCGACACCCAGTCTGCACATGTGCTTTACCGGAAATCCTGGCACGGGAAAAACTACCGTTGCCTTGCGAATGGCAGAAATTTTGCACAGACTGGGATACGTGAGAAAAGGTCATGTGGTGTCGGTGACGCGTGATGACCTAGTGGGCCAATACATTGGTCACACCGCACCCAAGACAAAAGAAATTCTGAAGAAAGCCATGGGTGGCGTTCTATTCATTGATGAAGCCTACTACCTCTATCGCCCTGAAAATGAGCGCGATTATGGTCAGGAGGCCATCGAGATTCTTTTGCAAGTGATGGAAAACCATCGTGATGATCTGGTTGTCATTCTGGCTGGATACAAGGGCCGAATGGATACCTTCTTTCAGTCCAATCCCGGTATGTCATCACGTATTGCGCATCACATTGATTTTCCTGACTACGGCGAGCCAGAGCTTTTGCAAATCGCCGGCAAAATGGTCAGTGCGATGAATTATCGCCTTGATGATGAGGCTAGCAAGGCGATGGATGAGTACATTCACTTGCGTCGCCAGCAGCCGCATTTTGCGAACGCACGCTCGATACGTAATGCCCTTGATCGCGCGCGGCTACGCCAAGCAAACCGATTGTTTCAGCTAGCCATGGAAGGCTCAGTCAGTGTGACAGCGGATGATTTGTCG
Organism: Oxalobacteraceae bacterium; assembly: GCA_027490255.1. Taxonomy (GTDB): domain Bacteria; phylum Pseudomonadota; class Gammaproteobacteria; order Burkholderiales; family Burkholderiaceae_D; genus Pernthalerella. The sequence goes on from JAIXYM010000106.1 coordinate 8,395, forward strand.
ACCCTCAGTGGTGCCGACATTCGTGCATCCCGGGTATTCACCGGCGGACTGACAGAAAAAAAATAAACAGGAGTCACTATGCATCAAGGCCGCACCACTTTATCGAAGTTCCTGATCCAGCAGCTCAAGGGTGCGCCCGAGCAAAGTGATCTGGCCGCGCTGTTGGTGGATATTGCCGCTGCCGTAAAAGCGATCTCGGCCATGACTGCCAAAGGTGAATTGGGCGGCGTATTGGGTAGCCTGGACAGTATCAATGTGCAGGGCGAGACACAGAAAAAACTTGACCTGATGTCTAACCAAGCCTTCATCAACACCTTTTCGACGGGTGGTTTGGTTGCCGGTCTCGCTTCGGAAGAAAACGATGATCCCGTCGAAATTGACCCGCGCGATGGCGGCGGTCGCTTCCTGGCCTTGTTCGATCCGCTTGATGGCTCTTCCAATATCGATGTGAATGTGTCCGTCGGTTCTATATTTTCGGTGCTGCGTGCGCCTGAAGGTCGAGCGCCTGTCATCACTGACTATCTGCGTCCCGGTAAAAATCAACTCGCTGCAGGCTATGCAATCTATGGCCCCTCCACGATGTTTGTGCTGACGGTCGGCAAAGGTACGCATGGCTTCACCCTCGATCGCGAAGTGGGCAATTTCATCCTCACGCATCCACTCCTGCAGATCCCCGAGGACACAAGTGAATTCGCGATCAATGCCAGCAACGAGCGCTTTTGGGAGCCGCCCGTGCAGCGCTATGTCGCCGAGTGCAAGAACGGCAGCACCGATGTGCGCCAACGTGATTTCAATATGCGCTGGATTGCCAGCATGGTGGCGGATATTCATCGCATTCTCATGCGCGGTGGTGTCTTCATGTATCCGCGTGATACCAAAGATCCGTCCAAGGAGGGGCGCTTGCGTTTGATGTACGAGGCTAATCCGATGAGCTTTGTGGTGGAGCAGGCCGGCGGTATTGGCTCGACTGGGCGCAGGCGCATTCTTGACATTGAACCCGAGCAGATTCATCAGCGCGTGCCCGTCATCATTGGTTCGCGCAATGAAGTCGAGCGACTCGAACGCTATCACCGTGACTACGATAGCGGCATCGATGAAAAATACAGTTCGCCATTGTTTCAGGAGCGCTCGCTGTTTGCGAGCTAATCACCGCGACGTCGCTGCCAACATAAAAATTAAATTCTCAGGAGACCTCTGTGTCGGTTAAACATCCCATCGTCGCCATTACCGGTTCCTCGGGTGCGGGTACGACCACTGTCATGAAAAGCTTTCAGCACATCTTCCGCCGTGAAGAGATTAAGGCGCAGATTATGGAAGGCGATTCTATGCATCGCTACAGCCGCTTGGAAATGCGGGAGGAAATGAAAAAGCAGCAGGCGGCGGGCAACACGGGCTACAGCCACTTCAGCCCTGAAGCTAACATTCTTGGCGAACTCGCCGACACATTCAAAAAATTTGGTGAAACTGGCACCGGGCGCGTGCGCAGGTATATACATGACGATATTGAGGCTGCACAACTCAATCAGTTGCCGGGTACGTTTACGCCTTGGCAGGAAATGGAGGCCGGCGCCGAACTCTTGTTCTATGAAGGTCTGCATGGCGGTTATGTCGGTGATGATGCGGACGTTGCAAGGCATGTGGATTTGTTAGTTGGTGTGGTACCCATCATCAATCTCGAGTGGATACAAAAGCTGCATCGCGATCAGAATATGCGCGGCTATTCACAGGACGCGGTGATGAACACGATCTTGCGCCGCATGCCGGATTACATGCGTCATATCTGCCCACAGTTTTCGCGCACGCATGTGAATTTTCAGCGTGTGCCGACGGTAGATACCTCCAATCCCTTCATTGCCAAAGACATTCCCAGTGCCGATGAAAGCATGGTGGTGATTCGGTTCGCCAACCCCAAGGGCATTGATTTTCCGTATCTGATGTCCATGATCGAGCGTTCATGGATGACGCGGCCGAACACCTTCGTTATCCCGGGCGGAAAAATGGGACTGGCGATGCAATTGATCTTCACGCCGATGATTTTGCGTTTGATGGACAGGAAGCGGCGAATTTAAGCAGACGATCAGCACTTGAAATTCCATTCGCCAAAACGCGTTGGTGGGATTGAAAGAGCCGCAATAAAAATGGTATCACCAGCGCGCAAATCCTTGCGGCTGTTTGAGGAGAAAAAATGGCACTCGTTATGTATGACCTGGATGGCACGCTGCTCGAGACGGCAGGTGAAATCGCACAGGCAGTCAATCTCACGCTAAAAGATTTCAATCACGGCAGCGTCAGCCAAGAACAAGTGCGCAGTTGGATAGGCCACGGCACGGGTTGGCTGATGAAAACCGCCTGGCAACATACGCAAGGCCCTGATGTTGAACCTTGGGATGATGTGATGGCGCGTTTTATTCATCACTACGAAGCAACAGCGGGCACGACCAGCACCGTGTTCCCGTATGTACTTGAGACACTCCAAAAAGCGCGTGACTATGGTGTAAAGCAGGCGATTGTTACTAACAAAGAGCGTCGTTTCACTGATCGTATTCTGGAAAAACACGGCTTGCAGAATGCTTTTGAGCTAGTCATTTGCGGTGACTCGCTGGCAGTAAAAAAACCTAACCCGGCTGTCATTGATCACTGTCTCGCCACGTTGGGTGCGACGCAAGGAGAATCGTTGTTCATTGGTGATTCAGAGATCGATGTCTCAACCGCCAAGGCGGCGGGTGTCGTCTGCTGGGCCGTACCGTATGGTTACAACATGGGCCGCCCCATCGCCGATGCGATGCCAGATCGCATCGTGCCCGACATTCGTGAAGTGCCGAATTATTTCCGGCATCTCTGATGCGCGCCTGCAGCAAAGTCTGTGGTGCGTGATCGCTTCGAAGCCTTCGGCCGCGCTGGCAAGGCCTCCAAAATCAAACCCATGACCATGGATCAGATGGCCAGCCTGTATCAAAAAGGCGCATTGTGGGCGCAGGTGCACTGAGCATGATTCGACTCGGTCAGCACCGCTGCGTACTGTTTGATGTCGATGGCACTATTGCCGAGACTGAAGGCCAGGCGCATCTGCCTGCTTTCAATCAGGCGATGGAAGAAGCCGGATTGGACTGGCGCTGGACATCTGCGGATTACAAGCGTCTGCTGAAAACGACCGGAGGTTTTGAGCGTTTACTGCGCTTTGCCACGGAGAGTGGACAGGATGCGGAAGCATTGCGTGAACAGCTCGCGCAGGTTCACAAAAATAAGAATCGACATTTTGCCGCCATCATGGCGGCCGGCGCTGTCGCGCCGCGCGCCGGCTTTCGTGAGTTGGTGATGCATTTGGCGCGTCAGAACATCGGCTGGGGCGTTGTGACCACCACCAGTCGCGGCAACTGGGAAGCCTTGTGGACGTATTCACTCGCATCACTTGGCGTGCCCGCGCCGGAAGTAATTGTGTGCGGTGAGGATGTTGCCGCTAAAAAGCCGGATCCCGAAGCCTATCTAATTGCACTCAAGCGCCTAGGTATGACGGCCACTGAATGTTGCGCTATCGAAGATTCGCGTAATGGTTTGCTCGCAGCCCGTGCCGCCGATCTTGAAGTTGCCATCGTGCGCAGTGAATTTTTTGCTGATGAGCGTTTTTATGAGGCGGCACGAGTTGTCGATGAGCTTTATTTTCTTACGCAAGACAATCTATAAACGCTCGTACGTCGAATTTCCCCTGGGGCTCGTAAGTTGGGAAAAATGAGGTTCAAATTCCTTAAACTTATTTAATAAGGATGGCGGCAAATCGATTCCCTGGGACATTGGGGCCAAAGCGGGTAATTCATCAAGTTCATGTCCGTACACGTTGCTTAAATCGATGCCAAGGGCATCTGCGATCACATTCGAGCTGCCACGATCATTATGTTGAAGCGCTACCGTCGTCAGCGCATCTGATTCGCTGGAGCTTCTAACTATCGTGTCTGATGACGTTGAATCACGGGATGTACCGTGAAAAGATCTTTGTGACATGTCTGTTCCTTAGCAGGGCAATTGTTCGTTGCAATTAGACAAAATTTGGAATCAGTTAAATCGGAATTGAATGTGCGGATTAGTTCCGCGATCCTGCTTGACCACGGATGGCAGGGCGGCGCAATTTTTGGCCGACTTAAATTGGAATGATGATGGCGAAGGCCTCACTCGGTCTGCGCAGAATGCGACAGAGAGTGTGAATGAAAGAACTTAGAACCAGCAGCTTCTAAAGAAGCTGATTGAGGCGGACGATGGTGAGATTCAAATACGCAGCCACGCTTACCCAAGCCAGATAGGGCAGCATCAGCAGACTCGATCTGGGTGAGTAACGCAAAGGCAGCAGTATCAGTGGCACGATGGACAGCCACAAGGCCACAACTTCGAACAGCGCAAGATCCGGGCGCTGCATTTTGAAAAACAACAGACTCCACAGTACATTTAGCGCGCAGTTGATCAGCAGCGCGATCAGAAACAAACGGCGCTGGTAGGCATCACCCAAGCGCCATGCACGCACGCCGGCAATGCCTGTGGTGATGTAAATCAGCGTCCAGATCGGTCCGAAAGCCCAGTCAGGCGGTTGCCATGTGGGTTTGATGAGACTGAAGTACCACGGTCCTATTTCAGTGGCAGCGCCACCGATACCACCGACGGCAACGGCCAGTAGAAACGCAATCAGTATGGGTTTTTTGCTGCCTTGTACCAGTTGAATCACACTTTCGCCAATCCCAGTAAATGAGCCATGTCCTTGAAAAAGATTTTCACATGAGCCAGCGGTTTTGCGCGTACTAATTCTTTGTTCATGTAGGCGTCAAAGGTGAGCTTTTGCACATCCTTGTCTTCGCACATACTGACAAAGCGCTCGCGGCGTTTATCGCTGGAGTACCAGAAATATTGCATGATCCCCAGTACCCAGAAAACTTTACCGTGATCTTTCATGAAGCGCTTGCGAGCTTTGGCCAGGCAGCGCGCATTGCCGGTGACCAGCAATTCTTCTGCGGCATCGGCCGCGAGACGTCCGCCCAGCATCGCGTAGTAAATGCCTTCACCGGAGGCCGGCGCCACGACACCTGCTGCATCGCCGGCTAACACGACATCGCGGCCATTATCCCAGCGGGGCAGGGGTTTCATAGGTAGCGGCGCACCTTCGCGGCGCACGGTCTTTGCGTTTTCAAGACCGACTGCCGTGCGCAATGAGGTGGTGGCGTTACGCAGTGAGAATCCTTTGTCTGCGCTGCCTGTGCCGATGGAGAGTGTGCCGCCGTGCGGGAACACCCAGCCATAAAAATCGGGCGACAATTTACCCTGATAGAACACATCACAGCGCGTGTCATCGTAATCAGCTGGCTTGACTGCAGGCGCTTCGACGATTTCGTGATACGCGAAGACGTACTTGGTTTTTTCCGCGCCGGGGACGGTTTGTTGTGCGACGGCCGAACGTGCGCCATCGGCGCCGATGATGCTACGCGCGCGGACGGTATGACGCTCGCCATCGTCGCCGCTTTGGAAAATCACTGTACTCACGCCATCTTCATCCAGACCGACACGCTCGAAACGGGCATTGCGACGGACAGCGCCGGCGGAAGCGGCGCGCTCACGCAGCCATTCATCGAATTGTTCGCGATCGACCATGCCAACGAAACCGCCTTCGATAGGAATATCTACTTTGGTGTTCGATGGCGCGATCATGCGTGCCGAGCGCGCTTTGGCGACCAGCATATGATCCGGAATATCAAAATCACGAATGGCGCGTGGCGGAATTGCGCCACCACAGGGTTTGATGCGACCCGCGCGGTCCAGTAGCAGAACGCGTCGTCCGCGCCGCGCAAGATCATGGGCTGCAGTGGAACCGGCAGGACCGCCGCCAACGATGACGACATCGAATTGTTCGTGGTTTGACATACGCTTCCCCTTCGCGGAGTCGTTACTGCTTTATGAAAATGATGGTTGCACGACACTGCCTGACTGCTGCTCGCGCTGTTGCTCCATCATTGGAATGCGTGACGCCAACAGCGCCGACGCGATAAACAAGAGTGCTTCACCGCCAAACACCGTGCCATAGGCAACGCCGGATGAAGGTAGTAGCCAGTGGGCCAGATCGCTGGCGATGGTGCCTAGCAACCCACCTACGCCAAAGGCAATCGCTTGAGCGGCGCCCCACAGTCCCATGCGAACACCTTCGCGTGCAGAACGGCCTTCTGAAGCGAGACGCATCATCTGGCCAATCGCGGCAATCGAAAACGCACCATTGGCTACGCCCATCAAGAACACGTTTGCTTTTAATGGCCATGGTGGGCCGACATGGCCGGCGATGGCAAGGCCTGCGAGTGCAACTGCAGATGCGATGCAGCCACCCACGCACCAGAGTTGCAACGAGCCTGCACGGCCGTGAGCGAATTTACTGCCCACCAGCGCAACCAGCAGCATGCCGACCAATACGCCGCCATGCTGCACGCCAGAAAGGCTGGTGGATTCGCCCGGCGTGAAACCAAACACAGTGCCGGCGAACGGTTCCAGAATCAGGTCTTGCGCGCTGTAGGCCAGCATGGAAATGAAAATGAAAATGGTGAATTGACGTGCAGCGGTTTCGCGCCACACATCGCTAAGCGCAGTGCGAAAGGGCACGATCTGTGACGGTTCGGGTTTTATGATTTCATCGCCCGGATCATGCTCAAGCCGGAACAAAGCAATCAGCGTGACAATCATCGCGCCAGTGCATACGGTCAGCGTGACGCCCAGCAAGCGTGTCGGTGAATAGGGATCGAGCAACTGACCTGCACAACCTGCTGTGACAGCAAAACCAACGATCATCATCAACCACACGGTCGTTGCCGCTGCTGCGCGTTTTTCGCTTTGCACGCGCATGGCCAGTAGTACCAGCAGTGAAGTGCCAGCGGCACCGACGCCCAGTCCTATCATCATAAACCCGGCAATTGCGAGAATCACGCCGAGTACCGGTGAGTTCGTCATCCATAAGGTCGCTGCGGTTGCGCACAGCGCGCCCATCGAGAGAAGCGTCATGCCGCCAATGATCCAAGGCGTGCGTCGCGCTCCCTGGTCTGAACCGTGACCCATGCGCGGACGCGATATCTGCACCATGTAATGCAGCGCAACCAACGCACCAGGCAAGATTGCTGGCAGCATCAGTTCAACGACCATGATGCGATTCAGTGTTGACGTCATCAATACAACGATCGAACCGAGCGATGCTTGCACCATGCCTAACCTGATGATTTGCGCCCACCCAAAATATGATGGAATCATTCTTATCCTCCAATCGTTCGCAACCCGAAGGCTGACACCATCATGCCGGCTACCAACAGCGGGACACCAAATGCGGATATCTTCAATGCGCGCTCAACAGGCGATGCCATGAAGTACTTCATAAATCGTGCTTGGGCAAACATCAACCCAACAATGGCGAGCGCATGCCAAGGCTGACCCCAATGAACCAGCAAGCCTACGACGACAAATTGCGGCAGTAGCATGACCCAGCAAGAGGTGATTGCGGCCAGTCGTACACCGAGTTGTACTGGCAGCGAACCGATACCCATCTGGCGATCGCCGTCGACGGATTTGAAATCATTGAGGGTCATGATGCCGTGGGCGGCGAGGCTATAAAGTAATGCGAGCAACATCGATCGCGAGTCTGGCATTGCCCCGCCTGCCATCACGGCGCTACCCGTTATCCAGGCCAGACCTTCATAAGAAATACCGCAAGCGGCGTTACCCCACCAGCCGTTTTTTTTTAGACGCAGCGGGGGCGCACTATAGGCCCATGCCAGCGCAAGTCCTGCTATCGCTGCAATAAAGCCCCAAGGGCCGAGTGCGGTCGCCACTATCAGTGAAAGACCAGTCCATACCACTGCGATGTACAAGCCCCAGCGTCCGGGCATACGACCCGAAGGAATCGGACGCTGCGGTTCATTGATGGCGTCAACTTCGCGATCGAACCAATCGTTAACGGCCTGACTGGTTGCACAGACCATAGGGCCGGCAAGCAAGATGCCGACGATGATCAGCGGCCAATTATCTTGGAAGCTCTGTCCGGATGCGACGACACCGCAGGTAAACGCCCACATCGGCGGAAACCAGGTGACAGGTTTTAGTAATTCGGCAACGGCCGAAAGTTTGGGGCGGGACATGCGGGAGATTGTGCCCGCGACAGTTTTGGGTGTCAATTAAAACTGACACCTTTGGGGCAACGCTTTCCCGTAGTTATTCGGGCCTAGCGGGCGGCCTTACTTGTCGTCACCGCCGAGGTTGCCGATGCCATGCTGACGAAGTTTCACGTACAGACTTTGGCGGGACAATCCGAGGATTTCCGAGGCAGTGGCCCGGTTGTCCTGAGTGAGGATCAGGGCCGCCTCGATGCAGAGTTTTTCAATCAGGTCGGTGGTTTCACCGACAATTTCACGCAATGGCACGCGCCCGACCAACTCGGTCAGTTGTTCGACCGAGTGCGGCATGGCGTTGCGGGTTTCGCCACCACCGCGGCGGCCGACATCGCGAATCGTGAAGCCCAAGGCGCCGCCACTACCTTGCTGGGTCACGGCGACAGCCGAAATTTCCACAGGAATCTGTCGGCCGTTTTCATTGCGTATGGTTGTGGCAAACAGTCGGACCGAGCTGCGCTGGCGCAAATTAGCCAGCAAGACGTTCAAGTCAACGCCTGCCCTGCCAAGCCAACGATCCAATGATTCGCCGACGACTTGATCCGCCCGATTCATTTCTACCATTTCAGTGAATGCTCGGTTAACGGCGAGGACATCACCATCGGTATCAGTGACGACGAAGGCATCGGGTGCCTGTTCGATCACGCGCGTCACCATTTCAGCCTGGGTCGCGCTGCTATTGTCTGTCCGCATGGCCTGCTCATGCCTGACGCGGACCAACAGAACCTCTCCGCCTTCTTCGTGCATGACGGAGACGGACACGGTCACGGGGTGGTTACGGATTTTGGCGACGGCCTGATCCGATTTGCCACCCCCACGCACTGTGTCCAGCAGTTTGCCGATCACGCTGCGAGAGTCACTGTCGATGCAGTCGATCATCTGCTTGCCGACCATGCGCCGCACCGTATCGCCGAAAGCTTCAGCTGCCGCCGGGTTGGCTTCGATGATTTTTTGCGATTTGCCGTCGACGACCAGTACGCCCTCGGAGGTGAGGTCGAAAAGGATGCGGTAGCGGGATTCGAGATGGCGCAGCCGCAGATAGTCGCGCTCCATCGTCTGCTGCGCATTGACAAGCTGCTGTTGAATTTCAGATTGGGCGCGCAAGTCGCGACCCAGTGCAATCATGCGACCCTTGGGGCCGACCACAACAGCGCAGAAGGAAATGGGAATGTAAGTACCGTCATCGGCTAGGACATTCACTTGTCGCCAAGTCGCGCGGGTGTCGGTACCAGCGTTCAGAAGCTTGACTACTTTGGGCCGGCTTTCCGAGGCGACGGTGTCCTGCCAGGATTTGCCGATCCAGCCATCCACGCCGCCCTTGACTGGCAGCACGTCCGCCTTTGAGGACACCTCTTCGACAATACCCTCTCCATTGACGACCAAAACAAGGTCTGCCGCGGCTGATAAAAGCGCAACATTCGCTTCCGTGCTGAGCTCGGCTAGCGCATGTTTCGGAGGGTTCAATTGTGTCACGTAGGGTGTGCCGACTTGTGATCGCATGGATTAAAAGGCCGGACCCGCAGAAGCGGCGCGAACGGAAAGTATACTAACCAGTCACATTATGTACGCAATTAGATATATTTTCAAGTAAAGTGACACACACCTGCGTCAATTAATCCTCACATCTTGTTGCTGTTGTATGAGTTGAACAGCAAGATGGAGGGCGGCATCGGCATCGGCAGAGTAGCCATCGGCCCCAACGGTAGAGGCCAGGTCGGGTTGTTGGAGGAAAGCCGGCCCGCCGACCATGACAGAGAGCCGGGGATTACTGGAGGTTTTACGAGCGATTCGTATGGCTTTTGTCAGTGCGGCTAGTTCATTATCTGAGCCGACCGACAAGGCCAGCACATCAAACCAGTACGCTGATAACGCATCCTGCACCTCGCTCGGCTTGGGTGAGGGGATGGACAAAACGGTCCAGCCTTCGCGACGGAAAAATTCTGACAGCATTGACAAGCCAAAGGTATGTTGTTGCCCCGGCAGTGTCGCCATCAGGATTCGACGCTCCGACGCCATCGCCGTTTTTGTATTTTTCGCATTGCTTTGAAAAGTGGGACTCGCCTCATGGAGCAGGGTCTGCAGCCGCCATAAGCAAAGGGTGACCTCCGAGAATGAACAGCTGTCGGCATTCCACCATTCGCCCACATATCTCGCGGCCGGGGCGAACAGACTAAGATAAACCTTATCCATTGTGACGCCACGGGCCAAGACGTCGGCCACGGTAGCGCGGGCATCGGGCATGCGGTTATCCAGCAGTGCTTGGCAAAAATCTGCAATGTCGCTTTCAAGAACCGCGGGCGTCTCCTGAGACTGCAGGCGCTGCTCTTGGTGGGCCATCATTAATCGGGGGATGATTTCAGCTTCCAGTAGCGGAAGCAACCGCTCTTCGCTTGCCAATTCATTTAGTGTTCCTGGGCTTTGGCCAATGTCATCATTGCAATGGCCGGTTGTACCTTCGTCCATTTTTGTCTCCTGCTTCGCGGATGAGTCCGGTCGGCTCCGACGCGTTGTCCGCGCCTCTTAGGGCCTGTCAGCCCGGAGCCATCACTACCCCCTATGCTGGGTGGCAAATAAAACAAGTTTTCCACGGCAATTGTGCCTTTTTGCCTACGGAATTCCCTGTGTCAACGCGCTACCCGAAAAATGAGCTATCCGGGTGGTTATGTCAAGTTTAATTGACGTAACTAATTGTTGACAGACTTGCGAGTCACCCCTACATTGCATCTCACCCCCCCTTCCGGGCCAAGACGCCGAACATGCAAAACCCACTTCAATCAGACTGCCAGAATCAGGCGCTTTACACCGCCGAAGAGCGTATTCGCCGAGACACAACTCGGTGGACGCTGGTGCAGGGTGTGCTCGCGCCGGTGCAGTTCATCGTCTTTCTGATAAGTGCGGTTCTGGTTGTGCGGTACCTCCAGACTGGTGAGGGTGAGATGGAAGCCACCGTGTCCATCGTGATTAAGACGCTGCTCCTCTACACCATCATGATCACAGGGTGCATCTGGGAAAAAGTCGTGTTCGACTGCTATCTGTTTGCGCCCAGTTTCTTTTGGGAAGACGTTTTTAGCATGATGGTGCTTGCACTGCACACCGTGTATCTCATTTCTCTCTTCACGGGCAACTTGCCCGTGCGTGAACAAATGGTGCTGGCCCTTATTGCTTATGCGACCTACGCAATCAATGCGACGCAATTTATTCTGAAGTTGCGCTCTGCGCGACTGCAGTCCGCGAAACAAATGACTCAGCAGGTGGCCGCATGAACGCAGCAATCCCAATAAGATTAGATGACGGGTGTGTCGATTCACCCGTGCTGCGTGAACGTGGTCAGCGCGAAGTATTTTGCGGACTGACGGGCATTATCTGGATGCACCGGAAGATACAGGATGCCTTTTTTCTCGTTGTCGGCTCACGCACCTGTGCGCACCTGATTCAATCTGCTGCGGGCGTAATGATTTTCGCCGAGCCTCGATTTGCCACTGCCATCATCGATGAACGCGATCTCGCCGGTATCGCTGATGCCAATGAAGAGCTGGATCGTGTTGTGCGTCGCCTGCTTGAGCGTCGCCCCGATATCAAGATGCTTTTCCTTGTCGGATCCTGCCCGTCGGAAGTGATCAAGCTTGATCTTTCGCGCGCAGCAGCGAGGCTGTCGCAAGAATTCTTGCCGAATGTGCGCATCCTGAACTACTCGGGCAGCGGCATCGAAACCACGTTCACCCAGGGTGAAGATGCCTGCCTCGCGTCGATGGTGCCACTACTTCCTGTGACGAATGCTGCAGCCCCGACCTCCCTGATGATCGTCGGTTGTTTGCCCGATGTCGTCGAGGATCAGTTTGCCCGTCATTTCAAAGCCTTGGGTATTGATCAGGTGCAGTTTTTCCCGCCGCGTAACTCACGTGCGCTGCCAGCCATTGGCCCCAACACACGCTATCTGTTAGCGCAACCTTTTCTGACCGATACGGCGCGAGCGCTGGAATCGCGCGGCGCATCGCATCTGCCGGCACCCTTTCCATTTGGCGTCGAAGGCACCACCGAATGGCTACGCGCCGCAGCCGAAGTTTTTGGTGTGAGCAGCGAAGTCTTCGATAGCGTCACGGCGCCGTCGCGTGAACGTGCACAGCGCGCACTCGAGCGTCATCGCACGCAATTGCAAGGCAAACGTATTTTCTTTTTCCCGGATTCGCAGCTCGAAATCCCACTTGCCCGCTTCCTCGCACGCGAGCTTGGCATGCAGCTTACCGAAGTTGGAACGCCCTATTTACATCGCGACCACATGAAGCGAGAGCTCATGCTGCTGCCGAAGGAAACTCAGCTCTCGGAGGGGCAGGATGTCGAGAAGCAGCTAGACCGTTGCCGCGCCGCTGAGCCCGACATCGTGGTGTGCGGTCTGGGTCTGGCCAATCCATTGGAGGCAGAAGGATTTACCACCAAGTGGGCTATTGAGCTCGTCTTCTCGCCCGTACATGGCTATGAGCAGAGCGCCGACTTGGCCGAATTGTTCGCACGCCCCCTGATACGTCGACAGAAGATCGCCGCAAAGGAGCTCGCATGCAACTGACGCTATGGACCTACGAAGGCCCACCGCACGTGGGCGCCATGCGCATAGCGACGGCGATGGAAAAGGTGCACTACGTATTACATGCACCGCAGGGTGACACGTACGCTGATCTGCTATTTACGATGATCGAGCGACTACCCAAGCGTCCGCCGGTGACTTACACCACTTTTCAAGCGCGTGATCTGGGTTCGGACACTGCCGAGCTGTTCAAAAATGCAGCGCGCGAAGCTTATGAGCGGTTCGCACCGGAAGCAATGATGGTGGGCGCGTCTTGCACCGCCGAGCTGATTCAGGACGACCCTGGTGGCCTCGCCAGAGCGCTTAATTTGCCGATACCCGTTGTGCCGCTGGAACTGCCTTCGTATCAGAAAAAAGAAAACTGGGGCGCAGCTGAAACTTTTTATCAGATGGTTCGCCATCTTGCGAAGCCGCGTACAACGTTTAGCGAAGGTAGCCAACCGCCTAGTTGCAACATTCTCGGGCCCACCGCACTCGGTTTTCGTCATCGTGATGACCTGCGCGAAATCACCGCGCTGCTCACGCGCATGGGCATTACCATCAACGTCGTGGCGCCGCTAGGCGCGACGCCCGCCGATCTGGCGCGGCTCGCTGATGCCGACTTTAATGTTGTGCTGTATCCAGAAACCGCTATGCAGGCGGCTACCTGGATGCAAAAAAATCTCGGACTCCCTTCGACCAAAACCATTCCTATTGGTGCACAGGCGACGCGCGAGTTCATCGCCGAAGTCGCGCAACTCGCAGGCATTGATGTCGACCCTGCGCTGGAAGATGCAGCCTCACGCGCACCTTGGTATGCGCGTTCCGTAGATTCCACTTACCTCACCGGCAAACGCGTGTTTGTATTTGGTGATGCCTCGCACGCGATCGCTGCTGCACGCGTGGCAGCCGAAGAGTTGGGCTTTGAAGTGGTTGGTTTGGGAACCTATAGTCGTGAATTCGCGCGTGAGATTCGCGAGGCAGCCAAAAAATATGGCATCGAGCCGCTGATTACTGACGATTACCTTGAAGTCGAAGCACGTGTTGCGGAGCTTTCTCCCGAGTTGGTATTGGGTACGCAAATGGAGCGCCATATTGCCAAGCGACTCGGTCTGCCTTGCGCCGTGATTTCCGCGCCGGTGCACGTACAGGATTTCCCTGCGCGCTACTCACCGCAAATGGGTTTTGAAGGCGCCAACGTGCTATTCGATACCTGGGTGCATCCGCTAATGATGGGCCTCGAAGAACACTTGCTTGGCATGTTCAAGGATGACTTCGAATTCCACGACGGTGCGTCGCCGTCACATCTCGGCAAGGGTGGTGCGCCGCGTGCAATGCCGCTGCAGGCCGATGCAATCGTTTCTCCACAAGTCGCGCGTGAGACCGACCCGGCGAATTCCGGCGAAATGCATCCTGCCTGGGCGCCCGATGCAGAGAAAGAGCTTTCCAAGATTCCGTTTTTTGTACGAGGCAAGGCAAGACGCAACACAGAGCGCTACGCCAAAGATCACGGGGTGCCGACCATCACATTGGACACCTTGTATGACGCCAAAGCCCACTATGGCCGCTGACCCACCACAGAGGTACGTAGTTATCGGCAACGCAAACAGATTTTTTTGAGATCCAGAAATGCGGCTATCACTTAATGGCCGCTTGATGGAGACGAACCAAAGCCTTTACGAGACACCGGACCAGAACACGCTAAACGCCATGCGTTGCGCGGGTGACGAAATTGAAGACCGGCTTGCAGGTATCACCGAAGGAGTAAATCAATGAATGTAGCGACAGTTCCTGTTTCGGAAATCAAACGCGGACGTGCCGATGGCGAGGGTAGCGTTCAGGTGCAGTTAGACCCGAGCGTCAAGATCGGTAATGCCAAAGTCTTTGCCATCTATGGCAAAGGCGGTATCGGCAAAAGCACGACGTCATCGAACCTGTCGGTCGCTTTCTCCAAGCTGGGTAAGCGAGTGCTGCAAATCGGATGTGATCCGAAACACGACTCTACGTTCACGCTGACCAAAAAGCTGGTGCCAACGGTCATCGATATTTTGGAGACCGTGGATTTTCATAGCGAAGAGCTGCGCGTCGAAGATTTTGTTTTTGAAGGCTACAACGGAGTAATGTGTGTAGAGGCTGGTGGACCCCCGGCTGGTACCGGTTGCGGCGGCTATGTCGTTGGTCAGACCGTCAAGCTACTCAAAGAGCATCATCTGCTGGATGAAACTGATGTCGTGATTTTCGACGTGCTCGGTGATGTGGTGTGCGGTGGTTTTGCAGCACCCCTGCAGCATGCCGATCGCGCGTTGATCGTCACTGCGAATGACTTTGATTCTATTTTTGCGATGAACCGTATCGTGCAGGCGATTGCGGCGAAGTCAAAGAACTACAACGTGCGTCTGGGCGGCGTGATTGCCAACCGTTCCGATGCCACAGACCAGATTGACAAATTTAACGAGCGTGTCGGACTCAAGACGATGGCACGCATTCCCTCCCTCGACGTGATCCGTCAGAGCCGTCTAAAGAAGGCGACGTTGTTTGAGATGGAGGACTCACCGGAGCTTCGCGCTGTCCAGCAGGAATATCTGCGACTGGCGGCTTCACTTTGGGCAGGTACTGACCCGCTTATCTGTGAATCCATGAAAGATCGGGATATTTTTGATTTGCTAGGGTTCGACTAGGAAGCGCCAGATAAAACCCGCGTAGCACGGGGAGTAAGCGTAGCTGGCGGGAGCCAGGAAGGGTATGCAGGCAGTTTGCAGACACAAATCTTCTTGGTTAATTAAATCAGCACTTCTTTTGGTGCCGGCAGGTCGTAAGGGGAAAGCAATGGGTAATACCAGTTATGAAGAAAAACGCGAACAGCTCGAAGAGTATTTCGACCGAACTGCCGCCGACCAGTGGGCAAAGCTAACCTCGGATGCGCCAGTATCAGGCATAAGGAAGACCGTACGGGCAGGGCGTGATCGTATGCGCCAGACGCTGCTTGACTGGTTGCCGCATGATCTGCATGGAATGCGCATTCTGGATGCTGGGTGCGGCACTGGCACACTCGCCGTCGATTTGGCGAGACGTGGCGCGCAAGTCGTAGCGATTGATCTTTCAGCCACGCTGGTGGAATTGGCGCGCAAGCGCTTGCCCGATGATTTGGGTGAGGGAAAAGTCGAGTTTATTTCTGGCGACATGCTTTCAACGGCGTATGGAAATTTCGATCACGTTGTTGCTATGGATTCGATGATTCACTATGAAAAGCACGACATGGTGCAGGTGCTGTCTGGATTGGCACAGCGCACCCGTCGTTCGGTACTCTTTACCTTCGCGCCAAGTAATCCTATTTTGGCCACGATGATTCGCGTCGGAAGAATTTTTCCCCGGAGTGATCGTGCTCCATTTATCGAGCCGATTGCTGAAGATTCGCTGCGTGCAGCGATAGGCGAATCTCAATCGTTGGGTGGCTGGAAGATCGGTAATACGGAAAAAATCTCCAGCGGGTTTTATACCTCGCAGGCGATGGAGATTACCAAGCGATAAACGGGCAGGTTGTTCGAAGCGACACTGGCCCTGGTCGTGGGAAAAGGTGAGCTAATTTCTGAAGCAGGGGAGCAAGCACAATGCACAATCAAGTCAGCGAAATAAAGTCGGTCGAAGACGCCGCAAAGAAAGCCGTAACCAACACCCTGTTCTCACCGCGGTTCTACACCACGGATTACGAAGCGATGGACCGCCTCAACATCGAGCCTGTCCGCGCCGAATGGGATGCAATGATGGCGGAATACGAAGGTGACAATAATCACGATCATTTTCAGCGTGATGCCAGCTTTGCTGAAGAGGCGCGCGAACTGGCGCATAAGATGTCGCCCGAATTGCGGCAGGAATTTCTGGATTTTCTGGTGAGCTCGCTCACCTCTGAATTCTCAGGTTGTGTGCTCTATAACGAGATCAAGCGTAACGTCAATAACCCGGACATCAAGAAGCTGATGGAATACATGGCGCGTGATGAGTCACGTCATGCTGGCTTTCTCAATTCCTCGCTGAAGGATTATGGTCTGGGTATCGATTTGGGCAATCTAAAGCGTAGCAAGAGCTATACGTATTTCAAGCCTAAATACATTTTCTACGCGACCTATCTTTCCGAAAAGATTGGTTACGCGCGCTACATCAAAATTTTTCGTCAGCTTGAAAAACATCCTGACAAACGATTCCACCCAATCTTTCGCTGGTTCCAGCGTTGGTGCAATGATGAGTTCCGTCACGGCGAATCATTTGCACTGATCATGCGCGCCAATCCCGGGCTGCTTAAGGGGGGCAATGTTTTGTGGATACGCTTCTTCCTGCTCGCGGTCTATGCAACCATGTATGTGCGCGATCATACTCGCCCAGAACTCAAGCAGGCGATGGGACTCGCGCCGACCGAGTATGACTTTGATGTCTTCCGCATCACCAACGAAATTACCAAGCAGGTGTTTCCGGTCACGCTAGACATCGACCATCCGGCATTCCGAGAGAATTTGGATCGTATCTATCGTTGCGCGATGAAGGCAGATGCAGGTAAAGCGGCTGGTGGTATCGCCGGGAATCTGCAAAAAGCATTCTGGAGTGTGGCGGGTGCAGCGGTCTTTGTGCGCATGTATTTCATCCCAGTGAAATCCAACGCTTTGCCAGCATCGGCGCGGCTAGTGCCTAGTTGGTGATGATTGAATGACCATGTGATGTCACAGTATCTTTTTCCGATTCTGTTCACGCTGTTTGTGTGGTGGTTCTCCACTGGCGTCATCATGTACTTCGGTCGGCTTCCGCGCTGGACCTTCAAATGGACACTACTTGCCTTCACGCTGGTGCTCGGATTTGCTCTGGTGGGAATGTCAATTTCGGCGTCGGGCACCACGGTGGCTTCGGCCTATTGCGCCTTTACTTGCGCAGTGTTGGTATGGAGCTGGCAAGAGATTGCTTTCCTGCTGGGTTACGTCACCGGCGCACGTCGAAGCGAATGTCCGCCTGACAGTCGCGGTTGGCAGCGCATGCGTCATGCGACCGAAGCGATATTGCATCATGAGATGGCGCTGATACTGCTTGCGCTGATGGTGTTTGCGGTCAGTTGGGACAAACCGAATCAGACGGGCTGGTGGACTTATCTTGTGCTGTGGTCCATGCGTCTTTCAGCCAAGCTTAATCTTTTCCTCGGTGTGCGTAATCTCTCGGAAAATTTCCTGCCCGCGCATCTCGCTTATTTACAAAGTTATTTCACGCGCCGCTCATGGAATTGGTTGATGCCTGTCTCAGTGATCGCAGCCACGGCGGTGCTCGTGCCCCTGTGGATGGCCGTATCGGTGCAGCCGCAGGATGCGTTCGCTGCAACCAGCTTATGTCTGGTGGCCGGCTTGCTGACACTTGCTGTCGTCGAGCACCTGTTCATGGTCGTTCCCTTGCCGACGACCTGGATGTGGAAATGGGGTATGCGCGAAGGGGCTTGAACTCAGCAAAGTCCCTTGCGCACGGCGAGCCCTTACTTAACGAAGCTCTTCCTCCACGTAAGCTTTAACCACCTCATCAAAATTGGCGTCGTGTACGAAGCCCATTTTTTCTGCACGGGCCGTGACGAAATCCCCCGGCCAGGTACGCACAAGTCTCAGAATCGCTGGATCTTCTTTCCATTCCACTAGTTTCATTGTTTCCGCACCGGCGACCCGGCCCATTGCAGCCACCATCTCGCCAACCGTCGTGGTTAGTCCCGGTAAATTCACCGCACCCGCAGAGCCAAATGCTGCGCTATCGAGTTCATGCGCGTGAATAAGATTGTGGACCGTGCTGCGAGGTGATAAAGCCCAGACCTTGGTGTCGGGTGGCACCGGGCAGATTGACACTACGCCATTCAAAGGTTCGCGGATGATGCCGCTGGCGAAGCTCGACGCGGCCTTATTGGCTTTGCCAGGTCTGACCGTGACTGTGGGCAGACGCAGCGAGCGGCCATCAACGAAACCTTTGCGGCTGTAATCAGTCACCATCAATTCACACATCGCTTTTTGCGCGCCGTAAGAACCTTGCGGCGTTGCCGGTGTGGTATCCAACACCTTGGGCGGCAGATCGCCACCAAACACAGCGACCGAACTGGTGAACACCACACGAGGTCGGTTGCCATTCTTGCGTGCCTGCTCCAGAAGGATGCGAGTGGCATCGAGATTGATGCGCATGCCCAGATCAAAATCGCTCTCTGCTTCGCCGCTGACCACCGCGGCCAAGTGAAAGACGGACTGCACCGATGGCGTAAGTGCTTTGGCAATGACGGCAGCATCAGCAGCATCGCCGGTCATGACTGCGATGCGCGGGTCATCAAAGCCCTGTGCCGCCACCTGATCGAGCAGCGTGATGCGGGAGATTTTTTCCGGCTGTCCCGAGGGTCCGGCTAGCGTGCCGCGTGCCAGTAGCTGCCGCGCCAGTTTCGAACCCAGAAAGCCAGCGCCACCCGTGATCAGGACTTCCATACGTGTCTCCCCTATTGTGATTGGACTGCGCGAAAGGATAAGGGCTGGGCTTGTATCATGGCAACTTAATTTCTACTCTGCCGGGCCAGTGTCATGCCGAAATTCGCCGCCAATCTGAGCTTCCTGTTTACTGAAGTGCCTTTCATGGCGCGTTTTGCTGCCGCATCTGCCGCAGGATTTCGTGGGGTTGAGTATCTGTTCCCCTACGAAGAAGACAAGCAGGCAATTGCACAGGCACTGCGTGAGAACGATTTGCAAAATGTGCTGTTCAATTTGCCACCCGGTGATTGGGCCGCTGGCGAACGTGGTCTGGGTGCGTTGCCCGGGCGTGAGCAGGATTTCCGTGACGGTGTGGAGAAAGCGCTCGACTATGCGCTAGCCGCCGGCACGACTCGGCTACATGCACTCGCCGGTATTGTGCCGCCCGATGCAGACCTCGCCGAGTGTCGTGCCACATTCATCCAAAACCTGCGCTATGCCTGCGAGCGTCTTGCACCGCATGGCATCACGCTATTGATCGAACCCATTAATAACCGCGACATGCCCGGATACTTCCTGAACTATCAACAGGACGCGCACGCAGTGCTGGAACAGGTTGGTGCGCCTAACCTCAAAGTCCAGATGGATTTTTATCACGCCCAAATCATGGAGGGCGACATCATCAGCACGTTTAGACAGCACTTATCAAATATCGGTCATGTGCAAATCGCCAGCGTGCCTGACCGGCATGAGCCGGATGTGGGTGAACTAAATTATCCGTGGCTGTTTGCGATGATGGATGAGGCGGGCTATGACGGGTGGATAGGTTGTGAGTACCGACCGCGGCAGGGGACGACAGCTGGGCTCGGGTGGATGGCGGCCTATAAGTGACGACACAATGGAAGCTGCGTGCGGTAGGGCATGTCGGGTGAATCCTCATCTCCACGGGCGAGGGTTTTGATCCTTGTCCCGCCGCCGACCGGATCAGTTGGCTGAATGACTTTAAAACGAGATGCTTTGTCCATCCGAATCGTCCAAGACCGCTTTGTCAAATCGCGGTGTTGCATGCGCATCCAGCGTCGCACGAAATTCCGACGGCCGGTGCAGCAGCCTTAAATCGTCACCCACGATTTCGGTCGTATGCCGTTCAACGCCATCCTTGCCAGTCCATTTGCGCGTTTGTAGATGGCCTTCGACATAGACCAGCGCGCCTTTTTTTAGCTGCTGGCCAGCGAGTTCAGCCAATTTTTTGTAAACCACAACCCGATGCCATTCGGTGGCGTCACGCCGTGCGCTGTTAGATTTGTTTTTCCATCCCTCGCTAGTCGCGATAGATAGATGTGCGACGGGCTCGCCGCTGTTCATGGTCCGCAGATCCGGATCATGGCCCAGATGGCCGATTAGTAAAGCCTTGTTTAATGTTCCGGTCATAGCGAAATCCTTGGTTTTGGTCAGAGAGTGTTTTTTAGGCGTGCATACCCTGCACATCCCGCACGTTGTGTGCGAATACTCTGGCTCACGTGACAATTGTGATTTCAGCTTGGCCTTACCTTCGACCAAGGTCTGCTGCTTCAACATCGCAAGATAAGAATTTTGCAAGCGCACAGCCCAGCTTGGATACGCCAGAGCATCACATAGTCACCTAGCCATAAGATTTCAGAATGCGTATGGATCAAAAGGTTTCCGCAAGCGCCAC
>JAIXYM010000005.1 GCA_027490255.1 Oxalobacteraceae bacterium
GAGCATGCTGAGCTGGCGGTGCGGGTGGAATTGTTCGATGATGAAGTGGACAGCATTCAACTCTTTGACCCGCTCACCGGTCGTGTGCGCCAGAAAATCCCGCGCTTTACTGTTTACCCGGGCTCGCATTATGTGACGCCACGTTCGACGGTGCTGCGGGCGATCGAGACCATTAAAGAAGAGCTGCGCGAGCGACTGGATTTTTTCCGTAAGGAGAACAAGCTGGTGGAGGAGCAGCGCCTCGAGCAGCGCACGCGTTTTGATCTGGAGATGATGCAGGAAATCGGTTTCACCAAAGGCATCGAGAATTACTCTCGTCATTTGTCAGGCGCAAAGCCGGGTGAGCCGCCACCGACGCTGGTCGATTATCTGCCTGATGATGCGCTGATGTTTCTCGATGAGTCTCATGTGCTGATGGGGCAGTTAAACGGTATGTACAACGGCGACCGTGCGCGCAAAACGAACTTGGTGGATTACGGATTCCGGCTGCCATCAGCACTCGATAATCGACCGCTGCGTTTTGATGAATTCGAAACCAAGATGCGGCAGACCATGTTTGTATCAGCGACGCCGGCGGATTACGAGAAAAAAAATTCCGGGCAAATTGTCGAGCAGGTGGTGCGTCCTACCGGACTGGTTGATCCACAAGTGATCGTGCGGTCTGCGAGCACGCAGGTGGATGATCTGATGAACGAGATCTCTGATCGGGTTGCCAAGGGCGAGCGCGTGCTGGTTACTACGCTGACCAAGCGCATGGCCGAACAATTGACGGAATTTTTGAGCGATAACGGTGTTGCCGTGCGCTACCTGCACAGTGATATTGATACCGTTGAGCGTGTGGAGATCATTCGCGATCTACGACTCGGTACCTTCGACGTACTGGTCGGGATCAACCTCTTGCGCGAAGGTTTGGATATCCCCGAGGTATCGCTGGTGGCTATTCTGGATTCGGACAAAGAAGGCTTTTTGCGTTCCGAACGCAGTCTGATTCAGACGATTGGTCGTGCTGCCAGAAATATTAACGGTACTGCCATTTTGTATGGTGACAAGATCACCGATTCCATGCGCCGCGCGATGGATGAAACCGAGCGTCGTCGTAATAAACAGATTGCCTTCAATACTGCCAACAATATTACCCCGATGGGTATCAAGAAGCAGATCCGCGACCTGATCGATGGTGTCTACAAGATCGATGAGGCACGCCAGGAACTGATGGCCGCGCAGGAACAGGCCAAATATGAGGCGATGAGCGAAAAGCAGGTGTCTAAAGAGATTAAACGACTCGAAAAACTGATGTTTGAGCACTCTAAAAATCTCGAGTTTGAAAAGGCTGCTCAGGTGCGAGATCAACTGCATCTTCTGAAAGAGCAGCTGTTTGGCGCGCCGGGTGCGGATAATGTGATTTCTATTACCGGCAAATGAAAGATCGTAGGAACCCGCCCTCCGACTGCTGCCGAGAAAAACTCGTTCTTTTCTTCATAGCTTCTATTCCCGCCCGATGATTCCGTCGCTGTTTACTGTTGGCGTTGAGAGATCAGCAGACGCTTGGCGTCCCGTACTGCTCAGAGGTCTGGAAGCATTGAATGCTGTCGATCCGAGCTACCTGCCCGCGCTCGCAAAAGATGAGTTTCTGCCGACACAAGGACGACTGTTTGCTGCCTTTGATCAGCCGCTGGACAAGGTGCGCTACGTGCTGGTGGGCGAGGGGCCTTATCCTCGTGAATCTAGTGCGACGGGGGTTTGCTTTATGGATGGCGCAGTTAAAGAACTTTGGTCTGCTCAGGGTTTATCAAAGCCTGTTAATCGTGCGACCTCGCTGCGTAATTTTATGAAGATGTTGATGGTGGCTGATGGATTGCTCGAGCCTGACAGCACCGGTAGTGAGTCAGTTGCGGTGGTGTCAGCGCAGGCGATGTCTCCAGGGTCGGAATTTATTCAAACCTTGCCCGATCTACAGCACAGTCTGATCGAGCATGGATTTCTCTTACTGAACGCCGCGCTGGTTTACCGCACCCATGTACCACCCGTTAAGGAGGCAAAGGCTTGGCGCCCTTTGCTGCAAGCCGTGCTTGAAGCGCTGGCCGACCGGCCCGGTTTGCCACCACCAACACTGGTCTTGTGGGGCCGGATCGCGCAGTGGCTGGAGGATCTGCCGGTCGTCGATCGTTTTCCCAGATTGGCGGCTGAACACCCGTATAACCTGTCATTTATCCAAAACCGGACGATGCAGGATCTGTTCGGACCGATGCACTTATTGCGGGCCAAATAAACATTGCTCAAGTAACGCCGCAATTCAGCGTGCTCTAGAATGTTTCAATTAACGCAACTCCTCAATTAGTTCCCTCTTCCGTCAATACCTGACAAATCCAGTCGGCTTTGCTATACTCGACCAAATCGTTCGGGAATACCGGGCATCCCTTCGCAGCACCGTTCGTTGATTTGGAGTAAGCCAATGCGTCTGACTACCAAAGGTCGTTTTGCCGTCACAGCGATGATTGATTTGGCTATGCGCCAGCATCATGGGCCGGTGACGCTCGCCGGCATCAGCCAGCGGCAGGAAATTTCGCTGTCGTACCTGGAGCAATTGTTTGGCAAGCTGCGTCGCCATGAAATCGTAGAGTCGGTGCGCGGCCCGGGTGGTGGTTACAACTTGGCACGCCGTTCTGAGGACATTACGGTGGCCGACATCATCATCGCCGTCGATGAGCCACTGGATGCGACGCAATGTGGCGGCAAGGAAAATTGCCACGGCGAACGTGAGGCGTCCGGTGCGCGATGCATGACCCATGATTTGTGGGCGACGCTGAACGCCAAGATGGTGGATTACCTTGATTCAGTCTCGCTTAAGGATCTGGTGAACCAGCAAAAAGAGAAGGCCGTAGAACAAAAACCCGTCGTCGTGATGCAGCGCTCGCATCAGGCAGCCTGATTTAACGGAGTAAAAAGATGAACGCACCGCTAGACCAATCCGTGTTGGAAAGCCTGAAGGCTCCGCATTTCCCTATCTATATGGATTACTCGGCGACTACGCCGATCGATCCGCGCGTCGCCGACAAGATGATTCCTTACCTTCGCGAGCAGTTTGGCAATCCCGCCTCTCGCAGCCACATGTATGGCTGGTCCGCTGAAAAGGCGGTCGAGGAAGCACGTGAAGAAGTAGCCAAGCTGGTGAACGCCGATCCGCGCGAAATCGTCTGGACGTCTGGCGCTACCGAGGGTAACAACCTCGCCATCAAAGGTGCTGCGCATTTTTATCAGACCAAGGGCAAACACATTATTACGGTAAAGACCGAGCACAAAGCTGTGCTCGATACCGTGCGCGAGCTCGAGCGCCAAGGATTCGAAGCGACTTATCTGCAGCCGGGTGATGATGGCCTGATCACCGTGCAGCAGCTGGCAGATGCGATTCGTCCGGATACGATTCTGGTGTCCGTGATGTGGGTGAATAATGAAATTGGTGTCATTCAGCCGATCGATGAGATTGGCGAGCTGTGTCGCAGCAAGGGCATTATTTTTCATTCCGATGCAGCGCAGGCAACTGGCAAGACACCGATCGATCTGGAAAAAACCAAGGTTGATCTGGTGACTTTCACCGCGCACAAGAGCTACGGTCCGAAAGGCATTGGCGCTATGTATGTACGCCGCAAGCCGCGTGTGCGACTCGAAGCACAAATGCACGGTGGTGGTCATGAGCGTGGTTTGCGCTCGGGCACACTGGCAACGCATCAGATCGTTGGTATGGGCGAGGCTTTCCGCATCGCTCGCGAAGAGATGGCGACCGAGATCCCACGCATACGCGCGCTGCGCGATCGTCTCGCTGCGGGCCTGGGCAAGATCGAAGAAGTCTATGTGAATGGCGACATGGCACACCGTGTGCCGCATAACCTGAACATCAGCTTTAATTATGTCGAAGGTGAATCGCTGATTATGGCGATCAAGGATATCGCTGTGTCTTCCGGGTCGGCGTGTACATCCGCCAGCCTTGAGCCATCGTATGTTCTGCGCGCGCTGGGTCGTAGCGATGAACTGGCACACAGTTCGATCCGATTTACGTTTGGTCGTTTCACGACCGAAGAAGATGTGGATTTTGCGATTGATCTGCTGACTAAAAAAGTCCACAAGCTGCGCGAACTCTCGCCGCTGTGGGATATGTACAAGGAAGGGATCGATATCAGTTCGATCCAGTGGGCAGCACACTAAAATTTTTTCAGGAGTCAGACCATGGCCTATTCAGACAAAGTACTCGATCACTACGAAAATCCCCGCAATGTCGGCGCTTTTGACAAGGGCGATGAGACCATTGGCACCGGTATGGTCGGTGCGCCGGCTTGCGGCGACGTGATGAAGCTGCAGATTAAGGTGGGTGCTGATGGCGTTATCGAAGATGCCAAGTTCAAGACCTATGGCTGCGGATCAGCGATTGCGTCATCGTCGCTAGTGACTGAGTGGGTCAAGGGTAAGACGCTGGATCAGGCACTGTCCATCAAGAATACCCAGATTGCGGAAGAGCTAGCGCTGCCGCCGGTGAAAATTCACTGCTCGATTCTGGCGGAAGATGCTATCAAGGCTGCTGTTGCAGACTACAAGGCACGTCACGGTGAGGAACAGAAGGTCGCCTGAGATGGTGACGAATCCCGGTATTTTCCGGGGTGAGATTTTGAAGTGGGAAGAGAATTATCATGATCACTCTGACTGAAAAAGCAGCGAAGCATGTCTCTCGCTATATTGAAAAGCGGGGTAAAGGGATAGGTCTGCGCTTTGGTGTGCGCACTACCGGTTGCTCGGGCCTAGCCTATAAGCTCGAGTATGTGGATGAGAGCGAAACAGAAGATCAGATCTTTGAATCTCACGGTATCAAAGTATTTGTTGATCCTAAAAGCCTGCCTTATATCGACGGTACCGAACTCGATTTTGCGCGTGAAGGTCTGAACGAAGGCTTCAAGTTCTACAACCCGAATGTAAAAAATGAATGCGGTTGCGGCGAAAGCTTCACCATTTAACCAGTAATGCCGATGTTCAAGAGGCCTGTTGCAGCATGACAGGCTTTTCTTTTTAGAAGCGTATGGACAATCACTTCGATCTGTTTCAGATGCCAGCCAGTTTCGCGATTGATGCCGCGCAGCTCGATGCTGCCTACCGCGAACTGCAGGGTCGTGTGCATCCGGACAAATTTGCCGCTGCCAGTGATGCCGAAAAGCGTGTCGCCATGCAATGGGCAACACGCGCCAATGAAGCCTACAAGACACTGAAAAATCCGCTTCGTCGCGCGGCCTATCTTTGCGAATTGCATGGGGTCGATCTGGGTATTGAATCGAATACCACGATGCCAATGACATTTCTGATGCAACAAATGGAATGGCGCGAATCACTCGACGAAGCCCGTAGCGAACGCGATACGGCCCGGCTCGAAGCGCTGGAGCAAGCGCTGAACGAGGCGCGTCGCCAAGCCGTCGCGCGCATAGCTGAATTGCTGGAGCAATCGAAATTCAGCGAAGCGGGTGAGCGGGTGCGAGAGCTCATGTTTGTTGAAAAATTTGGCGATGAAGTCGCCAGTACCTTTGAGGCGCTGGAAGCCTGAACCTCTCGCTAACTGATTCCTGAATTTATCCCACCATGGCACTTCTCCAAATCGCCGAACCCGGCATGTCGACTGCACCGCACCAGCATCGGCTTGCGATAGGTATCGATCTTGGTACGACCAACTCTCTAGTGGCCACAGTTCGTCACGGCATACCTGAAGTGCTTGATGACGAGGATGGTCGCGCGCTGTTGCCTTCCATCGTGCGCTATCTGCCGACGGGCCACGCCAACATTGGTTACAGTGCCCAAGCGATGCAGACGGTCGACCCCAGAAATACCATTGTGTCAGCCAAGCGCTTCATGGGACGCGGCTTGAAAGATATCGCGCATGCGGAAAACATGCCCTATGACTTTATTGATGCGCCGGGCATGGTCCAGATTCGAACTGCTGCCGGCACAAAAAGTCCGGTCGAAATCTCGGCGGAGATCCTTGCTACGCTGCGTCAGCGTGCCGAGGATGCGCTGGGCGATGAACTGGTGGGCGCAGTCATTACCGTGCCTGCGTATTTTGATGATGCACAGCGCCAGGCGACCAAGGATGCAGCAAAGCTCGCCGGTTTGAATGTGCTGCGTCTGTTAAATGAACCGACCGCTGCTGCGATTGCCTATGGGTTGGATAACGGTTCGCAGGGTATCTATGCGGTTTACGATTTGGGCGGCGGCACATTCGATATTTCTATCCTCAAGCTGTCCAAAGGCGTATTCGAAGTACTGGCGACGGGCGGTGATTCGGCGCTGGGTGGCGACGACTTTGACCATCGGCTGTTTTGCTGGATCATCGAGCAGGCGCATCTGGCGCCGCTGTCGGATGAAGATACGCGTTTACTGATGGTCAAGTCGCGTGAGGCTAAGGAAACGCTTTCCTCGCACGCCGAGACGCATATCGACGCGGTCCTGAAATCAGGCGAGGAAGTCCACCTGATCATCACCGCGACCGAATTCGTGTCACTGACACAGCATCTGGTTGCCAAGACATTGAGTCCCTGCCGCAAGGCGGCGCGCGATGCCGGATTAAGCGTAGATGAGATAGACGGCGTGGTGTTGGTCGGCGGCGCAACACGCATGCCGCACGTACGCAAGGCCGTGGCTGATTTTTTTCAGACACTGCCACTGGCCAATATCGATCCCGACAAAGTGGTCGCGTTGGGCGCAGCGGTGCAGGCCAATCTGCTCGCTGGCAATCGTGCCTCCGGTGACGACTGGTTGCTGCTGGATGTGATTCCTTTGTCGCTGGGTATTGAAACCATGGGTGGTCTGGCCGAAAAAGTCATTCCCCGCAATTCCACGATTCCCTGTGCTCGTGCGCAGGAGTTCACGACCTTTAAAGATGGACAGACAGCGATGTCGGTGCATGTGGTGCAGGGCGAGCGTGAGTTGGTGTCGGATTGCCGATCACTGGCGCAGTTTGAATTGCGAGGCATTCCACCGATGGCGGCAGGTGCAGCGCGGATTCGCGTGACCTATCAGGTGGATGCGGATGGTTTATTGTCCGTTGCGGCGCGTGAGCTGCATTCAGGCGTTGAGGCTTCGATCGTCGTCAAACCTTCCTATGGGCTGGGCGATGACGAGATCGCTCGTATGTTGCAGGATTCGTTTACGTCGGCAGAAGGTGACATGAAACTGCGCGCCTTGCGAGAGGAGCAGGTTGAGGCCGAGCGAATTCTGCTGGCGACGGATTCGGCACTGTCGCAAGATGTTGATTTGCTCAGTGATTCTGAGCGCGGCGAGATTGATGCCAGCATGGCGCGTCTAAGAGAAAGTGCGCAGGGAACCGATCATCACGCGATCAAGGCCGCCGTCGATGCACTGGCAAAGACCACCGAAGATTTTGCTGCCAGACGCATGGATCGCAATGTGCGTGCTGCACTGACAGGAAAGAAACTGGACGAAATCGTTTGAGGAACAGCGAGTCTATTGCTGACTGTCGATCTTGCGAACGCTCCAGCTTGGTTAAAAATTTTTTAAATCAGGAAATTCAACGTGCCACAGATTGTCGTTCTACCTCATGAAATTCTGTGCCCGGACGGTGCCGTTTTTGACGCGCCTACCGGTACATCAGTATGCGATGCCTTGCTGGGGCAAGACATTGAAATCGAACATGCCTGCGAAAAATCTTGCGCCTGCACCACCTGTCACGTGGTGGTGAGAGAAGGCTTCTCTTCCCTGAATGAAGCCGAGGAAAGAGAAGAGGATCTGCTCGATATGGCGTGGGGGTTGGAAGCCAATTCGCGACTCTCTTGTCAGGCGCTGGTCGGCACCGAAGATCTGGTGGTCGAGATTCCGAAATACACGATCAATCACGCACGCGAGAATCACTAATGAAATGGACTGACACCATACGCATTGCCGAGGCGCTGTGCGATACCCATCCAGACATTGATCCGCTGACTGTTCGCTTCACCGACCTGCACCAATGGGTCATGGCGCTGGACGGTTTCGATGACGCACCGGATCGATCCGGAGAAAAAATTCTCGAAGCCATACAGATGGCGTGGATCGACGAGGCGAAATAGCCTTCAAGAATTACTTTGGCGCTACCTTGACAGATTGCTGAAGCCATTTCGCCGGTGTTTTGTGAGGGTCAGCAAAATACCAGCGGCCAATCAAAACAGAGATCAGGACTACAGCGGTGAACCCCGCCATGACGAACCCGACGATCTCCAGGGGATGGAACGGGTCGGTTTCAGGTTGTTTGTTGTACTTCAGAACTCGTTTCTCAGTTTGTATCAGTGCGTCGTGGGGTGCCAGCAGGGGTTGCGTGGTTTTGTTCGTGGTCATGGTTTCCTCCTGACCGCATTTATACCCGCTTACAGTCCCGAAAATTACAATTTTGATATGGCTTTGAGCTTCATCAAACAACCGTAGGCCTTCCTTGTTTGATCGTGGGTTCACTCCAGCCTTCACCTTGCATCAGATCGAAAGTTAGCTCCCGATATTGAGAAAAGCAGGCATAGATCGCCATTGACAAAGCATTTGCCAGATCAGGATGCACCCCAGCTTTTTTCAAGCCAAAAAATAGACTGTCCCGACAAGAAATCATCAGATAGCGCAGCATGACTTTCGGTGTGAGTTGCTTACTGATGGGCCATTGAAAACCTTGGTGGGGGCGGGTGGTCTGCTCGCTTGCCTGTAGAAAGTTTGCGTTCGGGTCGCTAACGTATCGTGCAGCCGCTGCATTAGCTGCACCTTTGATGCAGTTTGCCAGTGCACCCACGAGTGCAGGCACGATCAGATTCGTGAATAGGTCTGATTGCAATTCGGCCTGTAGCAGCCCACCTGCGACGCTATTGAGTATGACGCTGGCAATAACATAGGGCAATAAACCCATCATGGCAGTTTTGAATTTTTCCTCAAAAACCATTGCGTCCTTGTTGACTGAAATGCCCACGGTGCTGAGTGTGGCTTTGGTGAGTTCAACAGTCAGTGCTTCAACCAAGACACTAAAATTCCGTGTACTGACGTTGGCATCATGGTTGAGCCAATAAGAGGGGTTCACCAGAAATCCAATGAGGATGGGCGCAGACGCTGCAGTAAACCCCAGTATCTTTATGCCCAGCCTAATGTTTTCGTCGGAGAAGCGCTGGTTTCCTGATGCTGATCGCGTTACGGCGTCGGAATGTATTCCTGACGCTGCCTCGATTTCCGGATCAGTTTCCCCATCCGAAACATTGGCACTTCTAGTCGCGCTCGATGCAATGGCAGCAACGAGATAGCCACTGGCAATCATGCAAACCGTTGGCATTGATGCGTAACCAGTGATTACACCGCCGGCCACCATGGCGGCGACTGACGCCACACCGACGCCTATCTTTTGTGCCGGGGTGGCGTTGCCGATTTGGTGCTGAAGCAACTGTCCTGCGCAAAAGCCTGCACTGACAGCGCCAAGTAAGGCGACAGGCACTGGCGACATTTTCGAATTACTCAGCCCCGTGAACGTTGCTGCGCCACCCAATCGTCCCAGGGATTGTGAGATGAGTTCCCTCAAGACCTGCGTACCCGAAGTTTTCCAGAGCGGAACCGTTGTGTCTTCCGATGCAGGACGGGAGACAAGTCGGGGTGGATTGGCTGTAGAAAAATCGGCCTTGCCTGATCGTAGTCCGACAGGCGGGTTGTCGATCGTGATTTCTAGGTTGTCTCGTGTAGATGTATTTCCCTGATCATTGAAAATTCGGTCAGTTGTGGATGGGGTCGCGCTTATGCCTGTTTTCGGATTCATCTCCGGATCCGGTTGAAGTTAAATTAATGCCGTTTGAGTAACCACATTTAATTCAGCGTTCCAGAGAATTCGATCAATTTTTTGTTACTTATTTGTGACACTTCCATGACAGTTTTGCGTTTGAACAAAAAAAGCCCCGGAAATTTTCCGGGGCTTCAAGTTAGTGACGCGTAATCGTTGTTTTATTCTTCCCGTCGCAGATGCGGGAACAGAATCACATCACGAATATTCGGCGAATCGGTAATCAGCATCATCAATCGATCAATGCCTATGCCGCAGCCGCCCGTGGGTGGCATACCGTACTCCAGCGCACGAATATAGTCGGCGTCGTAGTACATCGCTTCATCGTCGCCGGCTTTTTTGGCAGCTACCTGCGCATGGAAGCGCGCTGCTTGATCTTCTGCATCATTGAGCTCAGAGAAGCCATTCGCAATTTCACGACCGGTGATAAACAGCTCAAAACGTTCGGTAATCTCGGGCGTTTTATCCGAGGCGCGCGCCAGTGGCGAAACTTCGACCGGGTAATCGGTGATGTAGGTGGGTTCCCAGAGGTGGGGTTCTGCAGTTTCTTCAAACAGCGCGAGCTGCATGCCACCCAAGCCGACGGAAGCGGGTTGTTTGGCGCCGAGACGCATGAGTTCCTTGCGCAGGAACTCGGCATCGTTGAGCTGACTGTCTTTGTAATACGGCGCGAAATGTTTGATCGCACCAAGCACACTCATGCGCTGGAAAGGTTGCGAGAGATCGAGCTCGCGGCCGTCATACGTTAGCTTAGCGGTACCGTGCGCGTCGATGGCTGCCTGGCGAATCAGCGATTCAGTAAAATCCATCAGCCATTGATAGTCCACATAGGCCGCATAGAATTCCATCATGGTGAATTCCGGATTGTGTCGCGGTGACACGCCCTCATTACGGAAATTCCGGTTCACTTCGAACACGCGGTCAAATCCACCGACGACCAATCGCTTGAGGTACAGCTCAGGAGCAATACGCAGGTACATCTGCATGTCCAGCGCGTTGTGATGCGTCATAAACGGTTTAGCTGCCGCGCCGCCTGGAATCACATGCAACATCGGCGTTTCAACTTCCATGAAGCTATGACTATCCATGAAGCGTCGTATGGAGGCGATACCGGCTGTACGTGCCTTGAAGGTGCGGCGCGTTTCTTCGTTCATGATCAGATCAACATAGCGCTGACGATATTTCGTTTCCTGATCCGACAGGCCATGGAATTTGTCGGGCAGCGGGCGCAGGGACTTTGTCAGCAGTCGAAGCTGACTCACCTTGACTGACAGTTCTCCGGTCTTGGTCTTGAACAGGGTGCCTTCGGCGCCCAAAATATCACCGATGTCATAGTGTTTGAAGGCCTCGTGTACGTCTTCGCCGACGCCTTCGTTGGAGATGTAAAGCTGAATCCGTCCATCGGCACGAACACCGGAGGCATCCTGCAGTGTCGCAAACGATGCTTTACCCATCACGCGTTTCAACATCATGCGGCCAGCGACAACGACATGTACGGGCGTTGCTTCCAGCGCCTCGCGCTCGGCCTCACCATGCGCAATATGAAGGTCAGCCGCTTTATGCTGCGGACTGAAATCGTTCGGGAAGGCGACGCCTTTTTCCCGAATCGCTGACAGTTTGGAGCGCCGCTCGGCAATGATCGAGTTCTCGTCCTGTTCTTCGGTCAAGGCTTCGTGTTTGTTGTTCATCATTTTTATACGCCCTGTTTCAGTGATGCTGCGATGAATTCATCCAGGTCGCCGTCGAGGACGGCTTTGGTGTTGCCCGTTTCTACATTGGTGCGCAAGTCCTTGATGCGCGATTGATCCAGCACATACGAGCGGATCTGGTGGCCCCAGCCGATATCGGTTTTGGAGTCTTCCAGCTTCTGCTGTTCGCTCATGCGCTTACGCAACTCAAGTTCATATAAACGAGATTTCAGCATCGCCCAGGCTTCATCGCGGTTGCGGTGCTGGCTGCGGTCATTCTGACACTGCACCACGATGCCAGTCGGCGTGTGGGTGAGACGAACGGCGGAATCGGTTTTGTTGATGTGCTGACCACCGGCACCCGAAGCACGATAGGTATCGACGCGCACATCCGCAGGATTGACTTCGATGCTGATCGAGTCGTCGACTTCCGGATAGACAAAGAGACTGGAAAACGAAGTGTGACGACCATTGGCGGAATCAAACGGAGACTTACGTACCAAACGGTGCACGCCGGTTTCGGTGCGCAGAAAGCCGTAGGCATGATCGCCTTCCACCTTGATCGTGGCGGTCTTGATGCCAGCGACTTCACCATCGGATTGTTCGAGCAGCTCGGTTTTGAATCCCTTGCGCTCGCAGTAGCGTAGATACTGCCGCAGCAGCATCGATGCCCAGTCCTGCGCTTCGGTGCCGCCGGCGCCGGCCTGAATATCAATGAAGCAGCTGTTCTTGTCGAGCGGGTTGGAAAACATGCGCCGGAATTCCATGCCTTCGACCTGCTTTTGCAGTTCATGGGCGTCGGTTTCTACGGCGACTAGCGTGTCTTCGTCATTTTCTTCGCGCGCCATGTCCAGCAAATCGGTGGCATCACGTAAGCCGCTGCGAATGCTTGTAAGCGAATCGACAATATTTTCGAGGGATTTTTTTTCTTTGCCCAGATCCTGGGCGCGCTTGGGATCGTCCCAGACCTTGGGATCTTCGAGTTCTGCGTTGACTTGTTCGAGTTTCTCCGACTTCAGATCGAAGTCAAAGATACCTCCGTAAATCTTGCTCACGTGCGTCGAGGTCGGCGATCAGAGCGGTGAGGGCGTTGAGGCGTTCGGCTTCCATGGCGGGCGGGGCTTTCGGTAAAGCCTAAGATTATACCTTTGCCGCGAAGGGCCGTCAGGTCAATGACTCGGCAAATTCCACCATCAGCTGCACTTGTGTGCGGCCGTTGAATTCATTCGCATCCAGCCGGTAGGCAATGCGTGCCCGTGGCGGCAGGCTATCGGCATGATTGAACCAGATCGCATCGAACTGCCGACCTTCGCGTTCGAGCTGCAGTTTCAGGTGGCGTTCTTTGAGCACGCGCTGGTTCATTACCCGAAACTCATCGCAAAACACCGGAGGCGCAAAGCCCTGACCCCAAACCTGCGTCTCGAGCAGCGCGATGAAATCCAAGCTGAAGTACGCAGATTCGAGCGAGCCATCGGTTTCAATAATCTGTTCCAGCGCTGCGCTGGAGAGCCATTCGCGTCCCACCGCCTCGAAAGCCGCTACAAATTCGGTAAAGTTTTCTTCACGCAGGGACAGGCCGGCGGCCATTGCATGACCGCCAAATTTGTCGATGAGTTTGGGGGCGCGCTTGGATACCAGATCGAGCGCATCGCGCAAATGAAAATCCTGTATCGAACGACCCGATCCCTTGATCATGCCGTTACCGGCCGGGGCGAAGGTGATGGTGGGACGGTAGAATTTTTCTTTCAACCGTGATGCCACGATACCGATCACGCCCTGATGCCAATCCGGGTTGAATAGACAGAGCGTGGCATTGTCATGAACTTCGATGTTTTCCAGCGAGGCGAGTGCGGCTTCCTGCATACCGGCTTCGATATCGCGCCGCTCGCGATTGATGTGGTCGAGTTGATGGGCAATTTCCCAGGCACGGTCGGTATCATCGGTGAGCAGGCATTCAATACCGAGCGACATATCGGCCAGTCGGCCAGCTGCATTGAGCCGCGGCCCGGCGGCAAACCCCAGATCAAACGGTGTTGCCTTGCGCACGTCGCGGCTAGCGACCGAAAACAATGCCGCAATACCGGGATGGGCGCGACCCGAGCGTATGCGCGAAAGACCTTGCGCGACCAGAATGCGATTGTTCGCGTCCAGTCGCACCACATCGGCGACGGTACCCAGTGCGACCAGATCTAGCAAGTTATCCAGTCGAGGTTGATTACTGACGTCAAAGCGGCCACGCTGGCGTAATTCCGCGCGCAATGCGAGCAGTGTGTAAAACATCACGCCCACGCCCGCCAGATTCTTGCTGGGGAAGCCGCAGCCGGGCTGATTCGGGTTGACGATTACGGCGGCATCGGGAAGGGTGTCGGCAGGCAGGTGATGGTCAGTGATGAGCACATCGATACCGCGCCGCTTTGCCTCGGCCACACCGTCGATGCTGGCGATACCGTTATCCACCGTCACGATGATGTCGGGTGATTTGGCTTGTTCGGTGAGTGCGACGATTTCAGGGGTCAGGCCGTAACC
>JAIXYM010000066.1 GCA_027490255.1 Oxalobacteraceae bacterium
ACCTTTGGCGGACTGGCCTTGATCATTACCGGTGGTATGGGCATGACGCTGAATAAACCCGTCGATAACGCCATGGAGAACATTGCCATGGTTCTGAGCGGCGGTGCTTTGATGGTTGGCTCATGGATAGGCAATGTTGCTTATGCTAGGCATCAGCCAGCGTAATCACACACTCCAATCGTTGAACAACAACTGACCTATTGGTCATGTGCGCGGTGCCTGCCGCGCACATGACCACACTTTTTATTACGCTCACTTACCGGCGCACTATGCACACCTTGTTAATCAACGCATTGCGTTCACACTGTCATCACCCTGACCCCGACATCCAGCGGCTACTCGACGAAGCCCGCAAGATACTCGAAGAGGCGCAGGCATCCGCCGAAAAATTTGCTGCAGAACTCATCATAGGAAAGACACTGGCGCAATGTCTCGGCATAGATAACCAGACATTGGAAAATAGCTATCAGGGCGCTTGCAAGCTCGTCGATCAGGCCATGTTTCAGGAGGCATTGATACTTGCCGGCTTTGTAATGGCCGTCGGGCCGAAAAATGCGAAAGTCGCTTTCAAGCTCGCCTCCTGCATGCAGCATTTGCAGGATCATGCGAGCGCTGCTGAGTATTACAAGCTGGCGTTACAGGTCGACAACCATCATATCGGCGCTGCCTATCGTCTGGGCGAATGCTTGCAACAACTCGGCGATGATGAAGAGGCCAATCATCTATTCGAATGGACCATTGATCTGGCCCGTGGAAATTTTGCGTACCGAAAAATTCAGGAAGCTGCTGAATCTCGACTCAGGAAGCAGCCTCTTTTGCCTTGAGCAAATAGCCCACACGCGGGAAATGCACATGGACTAATCCGGCACGCGGATCTTCTCTGCGCAATGTATATCGGGTACGGCTTGCAGCCACCAAGATTCCCTCGGTAGGCTCCAGACCAAACGCCTCAGCAACGATGACGGCGGGCTGGCCCAGGGCAATGCCATGGTGATCCTGATGAATTTCCTGCGGCAGCGCTTCTGGTGTTGCGCTATGCGCAATCTGCAGCGCCTCATCCGCCGTCATCGCTGACGAATTGCCCTGCCCTATCGCTGCCATACGGTCCATCCAGGACAAGACGCCCGGAACCGATTCCAAAACTCCGGCAAGCACAGGCACCTGATGCCGAGTAAACCACAGCGGGTGATAAGCCGAAAAATCAGCGATGCACGGCTGATCACCCAGCAAAAACGACTGATGCTCCAGCATGCTGGCGATACGACGTAAATAACTCTTGTACGCAGCAGTCGCATCAGCTGCCGGCATGCGCGGCGCATTATTGCGCATCGCCGCGCGATCGGCTGCGAAGATTTTTAAGCGCTCGGCGTCAGGAAACATGTGCGTTGCACCGGCGGGTTGGAAGTTGTACGCCATCGCCACTTGAAACAGCGTCGTGTCGGCCCATTGCGCCAGTACACGCGCGAGACCTTTATGCGCGGGCGGGAAAAGCGCCGGTTCGGGCGCCAGATGCTCGAGCACATCGGCCATCAGGGCGGTGTCGCAGTAAACATCGGCGCCGATTTGCAGCACAGGCGCACGACGATAGCCGCCGGTCAGCGCGACCAAATCTGGCTTGGGCATGATCATGGGCATATGTACCGAGCGCCAAGCCAAGCCCTTCATACCCAAAATCAAGCGGATTTTTTCAGCAAAGGGGGATAGCGGGTAGTGATGCAGGATCAGATCAGCCATGGTCGAAGCCTCGTTAGTGGATTCTGCGGAGTGTAGCGCACTGGCTGACGCCGCCAGTCAACCGCGAGGTTGTCACGGGATTCTCGCTGACTTCCATAGCGCGGGTCGAATGCCCTTTGTGAAAGCGACCCTAATTAGCGCTCACGCAAACTCTCGGTACCATATTGCACGAGCGGACTCAGAAAATACTCAATCACGCGACGCTTGCCGGTTTTTATTTCGACCGTCACGGCCATGCCTGCTGTTAAACTAACCGCCCTGTTTTCGAGTTGAATACTCGTCTTCGCAAGCTTTGCGCGCACGGCATAAATCAGTCCACGCTTGTCGTCGCTGATCGCGTCGCCAGACACATGAGCGATTCGAGCGGGTATCGTGCCGTACTTGGTATACGGGAAAGTCTCTACCTTTACCTCTGCCTCCTGATCCGGACTGACAAAACCCACGTCCTTATTTTCCAGGAAAGCCTCGATTTCCATTGCATCGTCATGCGGCACAATCACCATCAGCGGCTGCGCTGATGTCACCACCCCGCCGATGGTGTGAACGGCTAATTGCTGTACCGTGCCATCGACGGGTGCCGTCAGCGTCATCAATCCCGCTCGGCTTTGCGCTTTCACGCGCTCCTGATCAAACGAGGCTGCTTTTTGCGTCGCTTCATTCAGACTATCAAGTGCTGCCCGACGCACTTCGGCAGCCAGCGCTTGCTGCTGTTGACGAACCTCTTTGAGCGAGGCGTGCGCTTCCTGCTGACGACTGCGCAAAATCGACTGATCAGCCTCCTGCTCAATCACCGCCTGTTCACGTTCGAGATAGAGGTGGGTAGAAATGAATTGCTTGTCGAGCAGCGCCTTGAAATCCGCTGCGCGCTGGCGCGCTATGGGCAGAGTACGTTCAACCTTATGCAAGGATTC
Source organism: Oxalobacteraceae bacterium (assembly GCA_027490255.1). GTDB lineage: Bacteria > Pseudomonadota > Gammaproteobacteria > Burkholderiales > Burkholderiaceae_D > Pernthalerella. The sequence goes on from JAIXYM010000066.1 coordinate 2,646, forward strand.
GCGCACGGACTGCAACTCGGCTTCTCGCTTGGTCACATCAGCACTCAGGCGAGCTGACTTGCTTTGAAACTCGGCGAATTGTCCTTCAAGCAAGCGCTGCGCTTCATTCAGCGCAGCTGCCTCCACGTCAGGCAAGGCGATGAGCTTCGGCGGTCTACCCGTTTCAATCGAAGCGAGTAGTGCACGCGAACGCGCTGCCTGTAGTTGTGCGGCTATCAGCTCATGGAAAATCCGCGTATGCTCAGCATCCGCTACGGTCGCATCCAGCACAATCAGCACATCTCCTTGCTTGACGGTCTGACCATCGCGAACCTGAATTGATGCGATGCTGCCCGCCTCAAGAGGCTGAATTACCTTAGTCCGTGCATTGGGCACAATCTTTCCGTGCGCTGTCGCGACCACATCAATCTTGCCGAAGACAGCCCAGACTACCGCCAGTACGGCGATCAGAATCAACACCCACATCACCCTGCGTGGTGCGGGGGACACCGGGGATTCTTGCAGCGACAACGCGGCCGACAGGAACTGCGCCTCGTAGGCCAGATAAGGGCGTGGATCCCGATCACGACGGTGCTGCCATGCGTGCGCAAATACTCGGCGGTAGCGACTGGCCAAGCTGGCCAATGCCAGTATTGATACTCGTAGCGTCCTCATCATTTACCCCTGCTGCATATGATAAAGACGAGCGAAATGCCCCTCAGGACGGGCCAGTAATTCAGCATGCGTGCCACATTCGACAATCTGACCCGCGTCCATCACGATGATCCGATGTGCGTCTCGCACTGCGCTGAGACGGTGCGCAATGATGAGTACTGTTCTTCCCTTGGATATGGATTTCATGTTGCGCTGAACGATCTGCTCGGATTCATAGTCGAGCGCGCTGCTTGCCTCGTCAAAAATCAGAATGCGGGGTTGTGTCATCAGCGCGCGCGCAATCGCGATGCGCTGTCGCTGACCACCCGACAGCGTTGCGCCATGCTCGCCGACCATAGTGTCGTAGGCCTCGGGCAGTTGCATGATGAAATCATGCGCACCGGCCAATGTCGCTGCCTCTATCACCGCCGCCATCGGTGCGCCGGGATCGGCCAGCGCAATGTTTTCGCGCAGCGTCCGATTGAACAACACGTTCTCCTGCAGCACCACGCCGATCTGTCGCCGCAACGAAGATGCATCCGCCATCGCCAGATCCATGCCATCCACCAGCACACGACCACGCTCCGGCACATACAGCCGCTGTACCAGCTTGGTCAGGGTGCTCTTGCCTGAACCGGAACGACCCACAATGCCAATGACTTCACCCGGTTGCACCACCAGACTCACTCCGCGCAGCACCTCGGGCGCATCCGGTTGGTAGCGAAACGTAATCGCATCGAGCTCGATGCGGCCATGCACCGGTGGCAATGCGTTCTTGTTACCCGTCAGCTCAGTACGACTGTTCAGTATGTCACCCAGCCGCTGCACCGAAATGCCGGTCTGCTGAAAGTCAGTCCACAACTGCGCGAGTCGCATCACCGGTGTTGCAACATAACCCGCCAGCATATTGAACGCGATCAGCTGGCCTACCGTCAGTTCACCCTCGATCACCAGACGAGCACCCAGCCACATCGTCGCCACCGTCACCAGCTTGCTGATCAGGGTTACACCACCATTGGCAAGCGTCCCCATCGTGGCTGTGCGAAAACTCGCGGCCACATAAGCGGCCAGCTGGCTGTCCCACTTGCGCGTCCACTGCGGCTCCAGCGCCATTGCCTTGACGGTGGCAATGCCACTTATGGTTTCAACCAGGAAGGATTGGTTTTCTGCACCCCGATTGAATTTTTCATTCAATCGCGCACGTATCATCGGCGTGAGCATCACCGACAGCATCACATAGCAAGGCAGAGACACCAGCACGATCAGCGTCAGCCAGCCGCTGTAGTACAGCATGACCGCGATGAACACGACCGAGAACAACAAGTCCAACACTAGCGTGACCGCATTACCCGTCAAAAATGCACGAATGTTTTCAAGCTCCCGGATACGGGCAACCGAGTCACCCACTCGCCGTGCCTGAAAATACGTTAAAGGCAAATTCAATAAATGCCGAAACAGTTTCGCACCCAGTTCAACATCAATACGGCTCGTGGTGTGCGAAAAAACATAACTGCGCAATACCGACAGCACCACTTCGAAAATCACCACTGCCAGCAGACCTACCGCAATGACATCCAGTGTGGTCATCCCCCGATGCACCAGCACCTTGTCCATCACCACTTGAAAAAACAAGGGCGTGACCAATGCAAAGAGCTGCAGCACAAACGAGACCAACAGCACCTCACCCAACAGCTTGCGATATTTAACGAGCGCCGGAATAAACCATGTGAAATCAAACCGATCCAGCTCACCCGCCAGCGAAGCCCGCGACGTAAACAGGATCAGCTCACCCGACCAGCGAGCCTGCCAGGAGGCATGGTTCAGCAGCTCGGGACGTTCGCGCCGTGGATCGTGAATCAGCACCTTGTCCTTGTCGTACTGAGCAACGATAAAAAAGCCACCCTCATGATCACAGGCGATTGCCGGTAACGGTGTGGTGGACAAACGATCCGGCGCTGGCCTAACACGACGGGCAATCAAACCCAGCTTTTTGGCCGCATGCAAAATATCAACCGCCGAAAATGGTTTGCGATCAAATTTGAATTCATGCGCGAGTTGGTCGGGATCGGCGGCCACGCCGTGCAGTCGGGCCATCATGATCAAACAGATGATGCCTGTGTCCGGCAATACGTTTATTGAGGACAGATCATCGTCTGTCGCTGACGACGGCAGCGCCGCGAAGGAAGCAGAGGTACTCATGAGAAAAGAGATGTCAGAGACTTAGGTGATCTGCCACCCCGCAGAACGGAATGACAGATCGAGTTTGAGGAGATGCGATTCTTAAGTGCGCCTCTTGGATGCGCCTCGTAGACTCACCATCCAGAGACGCACCTCGGATGCATTGCTATTGCCAGTTCGCCGCGAGTTTCGGCGCCAGCGCATCCTGATATGCCGCTTGCAAGACAGTCTCGCCTGCTGGCGGCGGTGCGAAGGCGGCCATCGCAGCCACCAGATTATCGACCTGACTATCAAGCAGCACCTTGCCATCGCCCGCCTGGAAACGCTCGACACGCCGGGCGGCATCGTCATACCAACCCTCAATAGTCATGCTGTCAGTGCTACCCGTCACACTGACCTCAAGATCGCTGTCGATACGGCGGAACCAGATCTGGTCATGCGCGATATCAGCACCAAAACGAAGTACATCCGCATGTCCTGGCAAATCAGCAGATTCCCGAATGCGATCTGCGCCGTCATGTCGATTGAATCCGTAGGTATCACTGCCCTCCCCACCCATCAGCAGATCGGTTCCGCCACCCCCATACAGACTGTCGTTGCCAGCGCCACCATCAAGCATGTTAGTGCTGCGATTACCAACGATCACGTTGTCGAGCGCATTGCCCGTACCGTTGATGTCTTCGTTCCAGTACTTGATCGCTTCTATCGTGTAGATCGAATAAGCCCCAGCCACCGCAGCGGCCGCCTGGAAATCCGCCAGACTCACAAACCGCGTCATATCACTCACGCGCTGACGACCCGAGTCGGCAACATAAAACCCTTCGAGCGTGCCATCTTCTTCACCAAAGGCCACGCCCGTCACCGTGACCACATGATTAACGCCACCCTCATCCAGATAACTATCGTCACCCCAGAGCTTGCCAGCGTTCAACCCAATCAGCACACCGCGTCCGCTTCGCAGCATGTTCGCCACCACGTACTCGTTATAACCAGCCAGCAGACCATTGCGCAGGCCATAGCTTTCCAAGATTTGCTGTTGCTGCTGATAGTTCGAACCACCCCGCTGGTAGGCGCTGACCTCAGCGTCCGTGACAGCCCAGCGATTGTCGATCGCCAGTTGCACCACCTCGGCTTCTGTTGTGGGTGTTTGCGCCTGAACCAGCAGGTTCGCAATTGAGGTGAGTGCACAGGTACCCTGATACTCGGGAATCGCATTGCCCTGCATGTAGTCGAGCTCGTTGGCTTTCGGGTAGCCATACACCAGCACCGCGCGGCCATCGACCAAACCTTTTTCGGGTTTGCTGAAGTCCAGCAGATTCAGGTTCTCGACATGATCACCCAAGGTGTGACTGATTTTGCTCTGTACCGCATCGATACCTTCAGCGGCATACTCAACCACGCTGTCGCCTGCATCATCCACGTAATAAGTGTCATTACCGAGGCCGCCCAGCATGATGTCCGCACCGGTCACGCCATCGAGAATATTGTCACAGCTGTTGCCCGTGATCTGGTTATTGCGGCCATTGCCGGTACCGTTGATATTGAAACCTTCGAGCAGACGCAAGTCTTCAATGTCCGAATTGAGAATGTAATTAACGCCGCTGATCACGGTATCGTGGCCTTCATCAGCAAACTCAAGAATCACATCATTCACACTGTTGACGATATAGGTGTCATCGCCTTTACCACCCTCCATCGTGTCCGCGCCAGCACCGCCATCGAGGTAGTCATTACCCAGCCCACCGAGCAAGGTATCGGCACCCGCGCCGCCATACAGCCAGTCATCATCGGTCTCGCCAATGTTCAGACTCTGGCGCGACTCGTTGTTGCCGGTAAAACCGACCAGCAAGTCATTACCCTCGCCGCCGTAAACAATATCGTTACCGGCCTGACCAAAAAAGCGATCGTCACCCGCACCGCCGTAGAGCGCGTCATCGCCATCACCCCCCTGCAACTCGTCATTACCTGCTTCACCATGCAAGACGTCCTGACCCAATCCGCCTAGGATCAGGTCATTCCCCGCGCCGCCATAAATGACATCGTTATCGGTCTCATCAATGCCCAGTGTTTGTTTGGCGTCATTGGCAGGTGTAAAGCCAGTCAGGATATCGTCTCCCTCGCCGCCCCACAGCTGGTCATTGCCCACACCACCCCACAGCTTGTCAGCACCGCTTCCGCCCACGAGTACGTCATCACCACGATCACCCGAGAGCTCATCATCACCCTCACCGCCGTGCAGCGTGTCCTGCCCGTCTCCCGCCAAGAGCAAATCATTGCCGGCACCACCATCCAGATAATCATTGCCCAGACCACCGTAAATCTGGTCGCCACCGAGTCCGCCAAACAGTCGATCGTTATCCGTTTCGCCGATCGCCAGCGTCTGCTTCAGATCATTGGCGGCATTGAATCCAACCAGCATATCGTTACCGTTGCCACCCCAAAGCTGATCGTCGCCCGCCTCGCCGAAGAGCTTGTCATTCCCGTCCTCGCCCAGCAGTCGGTCATGACCTTCATTACCGTGAAGTTCATCATCACCCCAGCCGCCCAACAGCGTGTCGTCACCGGCGTCACCAAACAGCAGATCAACATCGTTACCGCCATCGAGATAGTCATTACCCCAACCACCCATCAACTGATCATTGCCATTGCCACCGTAAAGCGCATCGTTATCGGTCTCACCCAGTGCCAGCGTCTGCTTAAAATCATTGGATGCGGTGAAGCCCGACAGGATATCGTTGCCGTCACTGCCAAACAAAATGTCGTTACCTACCTGACCAAACAAACGATCATTGCCGATACCGCCGTCAAGGGTGTCATTACCGGCATCACCACTCATTTCATCGTTACCTTCTTCACCGAACAACTGATCATTACCCTCGTAGCCAAACAACACATCGTTGCCCGTACCGCCCCACAGCCGGTCGTCGCGACTGCTGCCGCCCATGACATCATCACCACCGCCCGCCAGAAAATTCACCAATAAATTGCTATTGAAGTATTGCGTATAGCGCGCGTAATAGCGTGCGTCAAAAGAATCATTACCATCCGTACCTATCAGGTAACTGCGGTTGTTGTAATTGATCTTGATTTGATTCGGCTGCCAGGTGATGTAACCGCTGGAGGGGAAATAGATATTGTCCGTATCTCGCAAGGTCCGGTAGCCAGAATTTGGAACCACACTAAAACGATCCATACGCGCTAGCAGGCTGCTGGACTCGCTGAGATTCGTCGGCGCAGTCACTGGCGCTTTCCCCTGAACGCTGTTACCACGCGCATGAAAATCAAAATCGCTGGTGCGCAAAGAAGTCACTCCACGCTGGCTCAAGGTGAGCAGTTCACCGTTGTCCAGCATGCCGTCTTCATTGGTATCGACCCAAACATTCAGGCCTTCCAACTCTTTGTCGGTGAGCTTGTTGTCCCCATTGGTGTCACGCGCCTGCAACGCAGCCAGACTCAGTCCGCGCCGCTCGGCATCCAGCAGCACCGGCGTTTGAGCGGCGATGGACTCGGCTCTATCCAGCGCCGCGCTGGTGGATTCGTAAAATGCGCCAATCGGATTAAGTTGTGGCCAAGGGTCATACGGCAGCCTCAGACCAATGCCGGTGCCGCCACCGAATGGCGAGCCCAGACCTTCGTAATACCGCAAGCCTATGCCACCGCCCAGCTGCTTGACCGCCCAGTCGCTGAAATCTGTGTAAGTCCCGCTGTCCAGCTGACCCGCCCGCATCGCCGCCCGAATGCTGTAATCCGCATTCATCAGCTCCAGCATGTTGGCTCCCAATACAGCGCTGCCCGCTTGCGCAGGCGCGAGGCCGTTGATGCGCTGGCCGACGCGGATGAAATTGGGGTCCGTCAGATGGGCATTTGCTTCCACCAGTTCATCGAAATCCCAGCCGTTTTGAAGAGCAACTTTCCATAATGAGTCACCTTCCTTGAATACATACGTATTAGGACCCTCATCAACATCTTCATCGATAAAATCTGGCTGAGAATTAAATACCAATTTGGTCTTGCCATCGGTGACATCGAAGATCGCTTTCACCATCTTTGGCTGTATAGACCCGTCATCCGTCATTTCGGAATCATTACTTGATCTCATCCATTTCATGAAAATGTCAATTGCTTTGTTTCTCTGGGCTGGATTCCTGTATCCAGGGACATTTTCCAGCCATTGCACAGCTTCTTTACTAACACTTGGATCGGAGGATTTAGCGAATTGGCTCATGATTTCTACCAAAACAAAACCTACCGTCGAACCATCAAATCCATCGCCTCCGGTATCACGAACCACAGCATAAAAAGCCTCAACTGCGGCAGAACCATAGGCTCTCTCAATTAATTTCATCGGAGCATTCAAGGTCCAATTCGATAAGCTTAGGCCGTATGTTGTAAAGACTTTTTCATGAAAATTTTTTGTTTGTTCAAAACCCAGATCTTGGACTGCTAAATTATTATTTCTACGCGCACCATCCATCAAAGTATTAACGTAAGCTTTCAACATATCGGAGCGAATAGAGTTGATGACCTCATCAGAAAGGTTCCTACAGGTCACCGCATCAAGCCCCATCAAACTTGTATCTTTCAAAAAATCTACTGCCGCTGTACCCGTCAGTGTTTTTCCTGTTAGAACACCAAGGCCCCAGCCAGCATAGTTATAACCTTTGGAGTAAAGATCTGCATATACCTTACTTTGCTGATCGAAATCTCCGGTTGCAATCAATGTCTTATATTCAGTTAACTGCTGCAAAGTGAGTGTTTGGGGCATAGTTTTGTCGATTATTTAGATTAAATAAAATGAGATTTAAGCAGACACCTCATTGCGTTTCCATCTCGTTATAGATCGATTTTTTGGGCAGTTCTTGTGCCTCTTTTTGATTTTTTTCAGCACTGAAATTTAAAATTACTTGACTCACACTTTTTTGAATTTCTGACCAATATTGCAAAAAATTGCGGCGGTATAGAATACGAATTCGCGCACTGATACCTTGATCTTCCAGGCTCCATTCTTGGCTACAGGGTGCTGACTGGAGGTCTACATTGCTGCAGTCAATTCGCGTCAACACATTCCCTTTTGGATCGCGGTGAATGTAAATAACTTCCGCGTCACTGCGCTCACGTATCGGGCGCTTGGTTATTGAATGGGTGCCGTTTAGGCGATATTCGAGTAAGCCAAATTTTTGGTCCGGGAGTTCTTCATAGGTAGCCCACCCGTAGTTACGATGCCTTTGGTCATTTGATACTTGACGACTATTCATAAATCCATTCCCAGGAAAACGCTCGCCAGTGGTTATTTCGACCCTGATCCAATCGGTGTTGTAAACATTGGCACTCGCCTTATCTGCCAACATCTCTTTCGTCGTCAGCATGGCCATATCCGGCACCCGAACATAGAATCCAAAACCCACCAGCTTCGATTCATAGGTTCTTTCAGGTGCCTGCCCCTTGCGCGGTAGAACACTCCGGACTGGACCACCTTCGTATTCGACATACTCCGCGACATGCCTCGAAATCTTTACCGGCATACCACCCAAATCACCGATTACATCCTTCGGACTTCGCTGTGCGACAACCATCTCTGGTGTCTCAAAGCCCCACACTAGAACGCCTTCTGCTAGCACCACCTTCCATGAGCAAAGCGTCATGACACAAAAAACCATGAACTGGAAAATCAAGGCATCAAAATCACGATTACGGTTGCGAAAAAGGGTTTGACGGTCGTGATAGATCATGCAATTTTGCTTAAAAATTTCTTGATTATTTTGTGTAAGGATTGATTGTTTCAGCGTTAAATATCGGCACTTTAAATGTCAAAAAATTATTTAAGAAATGCACTTCTTGTAATTAGACATAGTCCATACACCAAATGACCACCACCAGCACAATCACCACCCATCGACCGCGATGAGTTGACGATGATTGTTTATTGATACGGATTGAGGGTGTCGGCATATCGCACTTCCAATAACCAAATGGGCGTCGCTGGCAGTTCATCCAACATAGGCGGGTCACCTCGGAATTTCAAAATGACCTGATTTACCCCTTTCTGAATATCCCGCCAGTGCTGAAGATGACCACGTCGATATAAAACTGTTATTTGCGCGGCAACCCCGTGCTCCGCCATATCCCAGACCTGATTGCAGATTGCGGCGTCATGTGGCGCATTGCTGCAATCGATACGTGTTGAGACATCTCCATATTCATCGCGGTTGAGATAAACGATGTCGGCATCTTTGTCCTTCGATGCGGATCTGCCCGTCCTCGGATCCCGCCCCCGCAATCGATAGCTGGTTAAACCAAAATTTGATTTTTGGCTTTTTCTGTAGTCATTCCACCAGTACTTGCTTCGAGTCTGCCCATTTGAGACATGCGGCGCATTCATAAAACCCACACCGGGATAGCCATTCCCACTTAATACGATGACCTTGGCCCAAGGCGTGTTGTAAACGTTGTGCCCCGCTTTGTCCTCCAACATTTCCGGTGTTGTAAGCAGTGCCATATCTGGCAATCGAATCTGAAATTCAAACGTCAAGAGGTTTGATCTGTAGGTGGGTACAGCCGGAAATCTAATGCCAAGCACATAAGTCCATTTGGAATCGCTGTCATACTCGATACGGTCTGCGATTTGCCGCGGTATTTTTACGGGCATACCGCCTAGCCTACCGATTGTTTCACCGTAGGAGTGGGCGATTACAGCCATTTGGGGCGCACTGACGCCGGCAAAGGCGGCAGCAAAGCAAGGCGCAAGACTCAATGAACAGCTCGCACTTACCAAGGTAGCTACGGTTTTCAAAACCACGGCTCCAAAGCTGCTATGGCTTAACGGGATTAAGCGATTGCGTCGGATAGAATAAGTCGGCATCAATAGCTCTTTATTACGGTTTGGTAGCTTCTGATGTTTTGCTGGCAGGCATCGGCGTCTCTGCCGATTCAGGCGACTCAGCGCGAAAGTCCAAAATGAGTTTTGTTAGACGCCTCTGGATTTGCGACCATTCGCGAAGAAATTCAAGTCTGTAAAAAACGAGGACTTGCGCAGCCATCCCCTCGTATTCCATGCTCCATTTATGCATACATTTGATGGGTCCCAAGAGATTTTCATGGCAGTCGATACGAGCGCGCACTTTTTCATTTGAATCACGGAAGATATAGACGACATCATTTTCCTTTCCCTCACGCACTTGCCGCCCTGTTTTAGGGTTAACCCCAATCAAGTGATATTCGTCTAATTTAAGTTTTTTATTTGTGATTTTTTTATAGTTATTCCACCAGTCACGACTCTTGGTTTCTCCATTCGACAAAAAATCATTTTCCATAAAACCCAAACCAGGAAATTTACTACCGCTCAAAATTTTTACAGCCATCCATTTTGTTTCAAACATGTCAAAATCTGATGCATCTGTTGACACATTTTGAGACAGCCTCATTTTCATTTCGGGGTATTCTGCTAAAAACACATAAGTATTTATTTTTGAACTGTAATCGCGTGATGAATCTAATTCCTCACTCAACGGCCCCATCTTTTTCGGGCTGCTGTCATATGTAGCGATTGAAGACCCTTGCCCATAAATCTTGACCGGAATGCCGCCCAAATCACCAATGAAATAATTTGCGCTATTTGGCACCTCAGCTTTTACAGGCAATGGGTTTATCCAAATTGACAATCCCACTACGACCATTAATCGTTTCAGGCAAGCTGCGATCGAATTTGCGGAAACAACCAGTAATGAGGAAAACCGTCGATCAAGAAAAATCATTGTTCGATCAGGACCTTGAGAAACTGGGCTATTCAGCATTTAAATTGCTCGATGAATATGAACTATCGTTCGGTGATTTCTCCAGCATCCCCGGATCGACACGGAATTTCAAAATAGCTTGACTCACAACCTCCCGAATGACCCGCCAGTGCTCCATTAGCCCGGTCCGATATTCGACCCGGGCAAAGACTTGCACCCCTTGGTTTTCCATACTCCAGCCCTGAAGACACTTAGTCGTTTCATTCTGAGGATTGGCGCAAAAAATACTGGTCTCTATATTGTTATTTTTATCGCGATCAAAATAACCGGTCTTGGTTGTTTTGTATCCACTGACTGGCACACCGGTGCTCAGTAGCTCTGCAGACAATTGGTAGGCGTTTAATCCATATTTTTTCTCTTTCAATTTTTTAGACGCGAACCATAATTCCTTATTTTTAAAGTGTTCATTAAAGACATAAAGAAGATGCGCCAGGTCGCCAATTTGGTTAGCGTTACCGGCAAGAATTGCGACCTCAAGCAACGGCGTTTCCGTGATATGCGCGCTCAATTTCAATGATTCAGCCTCTGCGTTCGTAAGGAGCGTCTTGTCCTCGAATCGCATATGAAAACTCAGCGCCTCCAGTTTTGATTGGTATGTGCGTTTCGGTATTGGTTTTTTGTGTCCCGCCATCCAAAAATCTGAGTACTTGACATCGCTCTCGTTAACGATGCTCGATGAAATCGATATCGGCATACCGCCTAAATCTCCGATGATCTGCTCAGGCTCGCGGATCTCCTCTGCAAGGGCCAATTGCAGGGAAGCGAAATTCACCATGCAAGAAAGTAGGGCCGACAGAGGTGTGATCCAGTGAACGCGACTGGGGGATGGTTTTTGAAAAAAATGAGTAACGCGCGGTGACATCAGTGACATGAAACATCCCATCTGAGATCTGAAAGCTGACAGCGCGTGACGATACAAATTTTTTAACTTTGGTGATATCCCCTGTTTATGGGATTGCGCTTTTTTGATTTTTCGTGTTGTTTGGTTTTTAAATTGACAAGTCGTTGATTGAAAGAAGGAATTGGCAAAAACGACGCCTCCCTTTTGGGACTTAAGTTTTCAAGGAACAGGAAATTACATGTCAAAAATGCACAACACCAGGTTTAGGCATTGGTCCGACTAGGTAACAAATGTCCGATCTGCAATCAGGCCTCAGACGATTGGGAGTTACTGCTTTTATCGCGCTGGCTCACCGCGTAGTGCGGTCAACTCGGCAGCTTTTCACGCTATACTTGCGTCAATTGACGTTGACGTAAGCGTCAACTAGGCTAGCCCGTACGGCGGGCCCTGACCTGACCCGCAACCGGCCCCGTAATCACACGGCCGCTACTTCCGGAGAATTCCCATGACCGACCTG